>NZ_CP120679.1:3867500-4167500 GCF_029537375.1 Bacillus sp. HSf4
TTCGAACTTCAGGAAGGTGAAATCCATGCCTTAATGGGAGAAAACGGAGCGGGAAAATCAACCTTGATGAATCTATTGACCGGCCTTCACAAGCTGGACAGCGGAATGATCAAGATCGACGGGAAGGAAACGTATTTTTCCGATCCGAAGGATGCTGAACAAAACGGCATCGCCTTCATCCACCAAGAGCTGAACATTTGGCCGGAAATGACCGTCTTGGAGAATTTATTTATCGGCCGGGAGCTGTCTTTAACACTCGGATTTTTAAACAACAAAAAAATGAAAGCGCTAGCAAAATCCCAACTTGATAAACTGGGCGTCTCCATCTCTCTCGATCAAGAAGCCGGCCACTGTTCCGTCGGCCAGCAGCAAATGATTGAAATCGCCAAAGCGCTGATGACAGACGCCAAGGTGATCATCATGGATGAACCGACAGCGGCTTTGACAGAGCGAGAAATCAAGAAGCTGTTCGAAGTCATTGCAGCATTGAAGAAAAATGGCGTGTCCATCGTCTATATTTCCCACCGCATGGAGGAGATTTTTACGATTTGCGACCGGATTACAGTTATGCGCGACGGAAAAACGGTCGATACAAAAAGAATTCCAGACACCGACTTTCATGAAGTTGTGAAAAAAATGGTCGGCCGGGAGCTGACGGAACGCTATCCCGCAAGGAATCCAAACCCGGGTGCAGCCGTGCTCGAAGTCAAGAATGCTTCAAAAAAAGGAATCTTCCAAAATATCAGCTTCACCATCCATGCCGGTGAGATCGTCGGGATATCCGGCCTGATGGGAGCGGGGCGCACGGAGATGATGAGAGCCATTTTCGGACTCGATCCGCTTGATTCAGGAGAGATTTTGATTAACGGCAAAAAAACGGCTGTCAAAAAGCCGAGCGACGCCGTTCAACGAGGTATCGGCTTTATCACTGAAAACCGGAAAGACGAAGGCCTTGTGCTCGATGCGTCGATCAGGGACAACATTGCACTGCCAAACCTCGCCAGCTTTTCTCCGAAAGGATGGATCGATCAAAAAAGCGAGCAGGAATTCGTCGACTTGTTGATCAAACGGCTGACGATCAAAACCGCTTCGCGCGAAACCGATGCGCGCAGCCTTTCTGGGGGAAACCAGCAGAAAGTGGTCATTGCCAAATGGATCGGCATCGGCCCTAAAGTTCTGATTATGGATGAACCGACGCGCGGCGTCGATGTCGGAGCCAAAAGGGAAATTTACGAGCTGATGAATGAGCTGACAGACCGCGGCGTCGCGATCATAATGGTCTCATCAGAACTCCCCGAGATCCTCGGGATGAGCGACCGGGTCCTTGTCATCCATGAAGGAACGCTCAGCGGAGAATTGTCAAGAAAAGACGCGACACAAGAACGGATTATGACACTCGCTACAGGAGGGCGGTAACATGAATCAGCAACCGGCTAAACATATTGAAAAAAGCCTTAATATCGACTCTGTTTTACAAAAACTCGGCCCGCTTCTCGGGCTGATCATTCTCGTTGTCATCGTTTCGGTATTAAATCCGAGCTTTTTAGAGCCGTTAAATATTTTAAACCTGCTGCGTCAGGTCGCGATCAATGCGCTGATCGCGTTTGGCATGACCTTTGTCATTCTGACGGGAGGTATCGACCTTTCCGTCGGCGCGATTCTCGCATTATCAAGCGCTTTAATCGCCGGGATGATCGTCGGCGGCATCGACCCTATTTTCGCCATTATCATCGGCTGTCTGATCGGGGCTGTGCTGGGGATGGTAAACGGGCTTTTGATCACAAAAGGCAAGATGGCTCCATTTATCGCAACGCTTGCGACAATGACGATTTTCCGCGGACTGACGATGGTCTATACGGATGGAAACCCGATTACAGGGCTCGGCACCAGCTACGGCTTTCAGCTTTTCGGCCGCGGCTACCTGTTGGGCATTCCCGTCCCCGCCGTCACCATGGCGGCAGCTTTTGTCATCCTTTGGGCGATTCTTCATCAAACACCGTTCGGACGCCGCACATACGCGATCGGCGGTAACGAAAAAGCGGCGCTGATTTCTGGAATTAAAGTACCGCGGATCAAAGTGATGATCTATGGTCTTTCCGGCCTTTTATCCGCATTGGCGGGAGCCATTTTGACGTCGCGCTTGAATTCTGCCCAGCCGACGGCGGGCACCTCTTATGAGCTTGACGCCATCGCCGCCGTCGTTTTGGGCGGAACAAGCCTTGCCGGAGGAAGAGGACGGATCGTCGGCACACTGATCGGTGTGCTCATCATCGGAACATTAAATAACGGTTTGAACCTGATCGGCGTCTCCTCGTTTTTCCAAATGGTCGTCAAAGGTATCGTCATTTTGATCGCAGTCTTGCTTGACCGCAAGAAATCCGCATAAGGAGGGCTATTATTGATGAAAAACATACTGACGCTGCTTACGGCATTCATGCTTCTGTTTTTGTCAGCCTGTTCGTTGGAGCCGCCGGAATGGGCCAAACCAAAAAAAGACAATGGATCTGATATCAAAATCGGTTTATCCGTCTCCACTCTGAAAAATCCGTTTTTCGTTTCCTTAAAAAACGGTGTTGTCAATGAAGCGAAAAAACGGGGAATCGAAGTGATCGTCGTTGATGCACAGGACGATTCAGCTAAACAGATCAATGATGTAGAAGACCTTCTCCAGCAAGGTGTGGATGCTCTTTTGATCAATCCGACGGATTCCTCGGCGATTTCCACGGCCGTCCAATCCGCCAATTCGCTCGGCATCCCGGTCATCACCCTTGACCGCTCAGCTGATAAAGGAAAAGTGGAAACGCTTGTCGCTTCAGATAATGTAAAAGGCGGACAAATGGCAGCCGATTACATCGTGAAACAGCTTGGAAAAGGCGCCAAAGTCGCTGAGCTGGAGGGTGTTCCCGGCGCTTCGGCGACAAGGGAGCGCGGCTCCGGTTTTCACAAAACGGCGGATCAAAAACTCGATGTCATCGCCAAGCAAACGGCCAACTTTGACCGGACAAAAGGGCTGAACGTCATGGAAAACCTCCTTCAAGGACACCCGGATATTCAAGCCGTCTTCGCTCATAACGATGAGATGGCGCTCGGTGCGATCGAAGCGATCAGAAGCTCTGGCAAGGACATCCTTGTCGTCGGTTTTGACGGAAATGAAGATGCGGTCAAAGCGGTGAAAGCGGGAGATATGGCAGCCACGATCGCCCAGCAGCCGGAATTGATCGGCAAGCTCGCAGTTCAGGCCGCCAAGGATATTTTAAACGGGAAAAAGGTCGAGCAAACGATCCCGGCCCCGCTGAAGCTGGAAGCCAAAAAATAAGCGGATGAACCGGACCTCAATCAAAAGGAGGTCCGGTTCATTTTTTTCGCTGCCTCCATAAACGCTTTAGCAGCACGGCTTACATAACAGTTTTCCGAATAGGCAAACACAAGGGTTCGGGACGATCCCGTATCTAAAGGGGCATAGATCATTTTGCCGGATGTTTCCCTCATCACCATCCGGGGCACCACGGTGACACCCATTCCATGTTCAACAAGGGACTGTGCGGTTTCAATGCTGCTTGTTTTGAAAGTCACCCGCGGCTTAAACCCGGCTTCTGCACAGAGATCAAGCACAGTCCTTCTGAACCCGTACCCTTCTTTTAATAAAATAAACGGAACAGCTTCAGCCGCCTTTAATGGAACGGCCGTTTTTTCCGCTTCGTTTCGGACGGAATAAATAAACGTCTGCAATGGCTCCGTCATCCAGCTCTGCTTTTCAAACGGGACGGCCAGAAAAAGCGGCTCTGTCAAGATTGGCACGGTTGCCAGCCGTTCATTTTCAATCGGCAGCGGCAAAATTGACAAATCAATTTCACCATTTTCCGTCATTTCCTCCAACACTGCTGGCGATTCTTCGATCAGCTGGACATGTACATTCGGATGTTTGTCCAAAAACGCTTTTAACAGCGGGGGCAACAGATAGGCTCCCGTAACAGCCGGCATCCCGATCGACAGCTCTGTCCCCATTTCCAGCCGCTGATCCCGCATTTCGCGCAGCAGTTCATCTCTCGCCCTGAGCATCTCCTGTGCCCTTTGAATAAACCGTTTTCCTTGGGGAGTCGGAGACACGCCCCCCCTTTTCCGGTAAAAGAGGGGAAAGCCAAGCTCGAACTCCAGTTTTTTGATTTGCTGGCTCAGCGATGGCTGAGCGATATGAAGGCTGTCAGCAGCTTTCGTAAAACTGCCTTGCTGATAGATTTCAACGGTATATTCAAAAAGTCTCATCTCCATGTTCCTTAAGTCCTCCATAGTTTCAGACTATCGTTTTCATATATTTTATATCTTAGACTTATATATGTCACTTCGATACCATGAATCCATAACCATATGGGAGGATGATGTTCATGAAAACGAGCGCTCAGCAGCAATTTTCAAAAAACCCTGACCAGTATCGCGATGAACCGATATTTTCAGCAGGAAAGGATCTTGATGTAATGATCGACAGCACCGTTCTGCAAGGAAATGAAACCTTGCTTGATGTCGGGACTGGTGCGGGCCATACGGCGATTGCCTTTTCACCGTTTGTCAAACAGTGCACAGGGATCGATGTCACAGAAGAAATGGTGAAGACCGCCGCTCTTTTTGCCAAAGAAAAAAATGCCCGCAATGTGACATTTCTTCAAGGGGATGCAGAAAACCTCGATTTTCCCGACGCTTCCTTTGATATCGTCACATGCCGTTTTGCGGCCCACCATTTTCCTGATCCGCCGGGCGATGACCGAAATCGCCCGCGTTCTGAAGCCGGGCGGAAGCTTTATCCTCGTGGACCATCACGCGCCTGAAAATAAGGCCCTCGACAAGTTTATCAACCGGCTCAATCAGATGAGAGATCCGTCGCACGTCCGCGAATATTCGCTTGCCGAATGGAACAAATGGTTTGAAGAACACGGGCTGGATTATATGGAACAGGGAAAGTGGAATATCCCCATTGAATACGACAGCTGGATTGACCGGGGAGCCGTGCCTGAGGAAAAAAGGCCGGACATTGCCGCCCATTTGACCGGATCATCGCAGGCATGCCGCGATAAATTTCAAATTGTCCTGGACGAAAACGGCCGTCCTCTGTCTTTCTGCCTTAAAGGGATTTTAATTTTAGGAAAGAAGCGATAATGGCTGAAAAAGCCCTCTTTTTGAAAGAGGGCTTTTCTTCATTGTTCCGGATTTCCTTCTGTCGCTTCAATGCCTGCCACAAGATCGTGGCTTGCTAAATCCGCTTTAAAGAAATCCTTCGTATTCGGTAATCTGAGGTTCATGTTCAGTTTTTGCGAAATCTGAACCGTACATTTTTCGATTTCATAATCAAATACATGCCCGCCGCCATTGCGTTCTTCATCAATAAAATGAAGGTGAAAGCCTGATACGGCGATACCGTGAGCAAACCCAGGCGTCCAAAAGCCGACGATTGTGCCTTTAATGTCGTCAAAATCGAAGATCGGCTGGGATTTAACCGCTTCGACCATCGGGACGTACGGTTTTTCCTGTAATTCCACCGTTCTCGTTTTCACTTTTTTAAAGACACCGTCCATGCGAATCGCATAAAACAGATTTTCGCTCGACATGACCTTTTTCATCTCTTTTTCAAACTGTTCAAGCGTCATTCGTTGATTGATCTCATGGTAAATGTCCGGACGGAAGAACGTTAGCGAACAAAAAGGAGAACAGTCCGTTTCTTCAATGGGATAGGCCTTTCCATCTGAACGGAGTCGGTAAAACTCACCGTCAAACCCGATCAGTTCTCCGTCAAGCTGATTAAACGTACCGATCCCGAAGTCTCCGTGCTCCTTAATCTCCGACATGTAAAAATCCCCGTCGTAAATACCGTCCAATAGGGAAACCATCGTCGAGACCTGATAGACTTGGTCAAGATTTTTATCGATCGATGAAATGACTTTCTGCTTGCTTATACTTTTCATGCTCCTCTTTTCACTCCCTTGATTTTTTCGTTGTGATTGGACATGGTGTGATCAAGATTGCTTAGAGGTTTGTTTATTGAATTGTTCCTCAAATGCTTTTGGAAAACGCTGGTCTGCCAAATGCACGTTATCACTGTAATCAACCGGGATATCAATAACGACAGGTCCCTCTGCATCAAGACCTTCTTTAAGCACATCCTGCAGCTCATCAGGAGAATTGACTCTCAATCCTTTTGCTCCAAAGCTTTCAGCATATTTTACGATATCGATATTGCCAAAGTCGACTCCTGACGTCCGGTTGTATTTCATTTCCTGCTGGAACGCCACCATGTCGTATGTGCTGTCATTCCAGACGAGGTGGACAATCGGCGCTTTCAATCTGACCGCTGTCTCCAATTCCATCGCTGAGAACAAGAAGCCGCCGTCTCCTGAAACAGATACGACTTTTTGCCCCGGATTGACAAGGGTTGCCGCAATCGCCCAAGGCAGAGCAACACCGAGCGTTTGCATACCGTTTGAAATCAAGAGGCCAAGCGGACGGTAGGAACGGAAATATCTCGACATCCAAATGGCATGGGAACCGATGTCACAGGTCACCGTCAAATCATCGCTCAGCAATTGGCGCAAATCTTGAATGATTTGCAGCGGATGAACAAGATCCGCTTTTTTCTCTTTAGGCGGTTCGCTTTGTTCCGCCAATGCTTTCTTTAAGTATTGAAGAACAGGCGCGAGCGGTTTGTCGATTGAAACAGGCAGAGAGTCATGCTCAATATGGTTTAAAGTCTCTGCGATGTCACCGATAAGCTCAATTTCAGGCTGGTAGTCATGATCGATATCAGCTTGAATTTCATCAAGGTGAATAATGCTGCGCTCACCTTTTCCATTCCAAAAGACCGGATCATATTCAATCGGATCATAGCCGATCGTCAGGACGACATCCGCTTTTTCCAATAACATATCACCGGGCTGATTGCGGAATAATCCGATGCGGCCGAAGTATTGGTCTTCGAGATCGTGGGAAAGCGTTCCTGCCGCCTGATATGTTTCAACGAACGGAAGCTTCACTTTTCTAAGCAGACGGCGGACCGCTTCTGCCGCTTCAGGTCTTCCTCCTTTCATGCCGACAAGCACGACGGGAAGGTTCGCATTATGAAGTTTGGCGATGGCCGCGCTGATCAGTTCATCCGGAGCCGCGCCCAACTTCGGCGCCGGCAAGGTTCCCACCGGTTTGGCGGTTGCCGGGCCGGACGTCACGTCCTGCGGAAGGCTGAGAAAGGCTGCGCCGGCCTGTCCAGAAGCCGCCGCTCTGAACGCATTGGTCATGGCTTCAGGAATATTATTAGAATCCTCTACTTCTGCGCTGTATTTTGTAATCGGCTGAAACAACGCCGCGTTATCCATCGATTGATGCGTTTTCTTGAGACGATCCGCTCTTTTTACAGCACCCGCCAGGGCAACAACCGGATCTCCTTCTGTATTGGCTGTTACAAGACCGGTAGCTAAATTAGACGCTCCCGGACCTGAAGTCACCAGGCAAACACCGGGCTTTCCAGTCAATCGTCCGACTGCCGCCGCCATAAATGCTGCATTCTGCTCGTGACGGCAAACGATCAATTCAGGCCCCTTGTCTTTCAACACGTCATAAACCGCATCGATTTTTGCTCCCGGAATACCGAAAACATGAGTGACACCTTGCTGAATGAGACTGTCCACCACAAGCTCTGCTCCTCTTACAGTAAGAGTTTCATTTTTAGCGGCTAGATTATTCAAAGCCCTCACTCCTCCATTTTCATTCATTTACAATGAATTTTTAATAAATTTATTGTATTATTAAATATACATCTTGTGGAAATTGTTTTCCAATACTTCTTTGTCTTACAATTAATATGTAAAACGACTGAAATCGCATTCAGAAAGGAATGAGTGAATGATGGAGCTGCGCCACCTTCGTTATTTTATGGTTGTAGCCGAAGAGCTGCATTTCGGAAAAGCAGCTCTTCGGCTGCAAATGACACAGCCTCCGCTCAGCCAGCAAATAAAACAGCTTGAAAGTGAGATTGGCGTAACCTTGCTGAAGAGATCAAAAAGAGCCGTCAAACTGACGGCAGCAGGCAGTGTTTTTTTAAAGCAAATCACCGAAGGCCTCTCCCAGATTGACCAGGCGGTCGACATGGCCCAGCGTACGGCGCGGGGGGAGCTTGGCAGACTCGTGATCGGCTTTGTCGGTTCTGCAACGTTTGAGATCATGCCACCGATCATCAGGGAATACCGTAACCAGTTTCCTTCCGTTAAAATTGAGCTGAGGGAGCTTTCAACCCCCAATCAAATCAAAGCTTTATTAAACGGGCATATTGACATCGGTGTACTGCACCCCCCGCTGGGAAACGATGAACTGAAAACAAACACATTGAAGAAAAGCCGCTGCGTTCTCGCGCTTCCGAAATATCATCCGCTGACCGAAAAAGCCCGGGTTCAATTGAAAGACCTTGAAGATGAAGCGCTGATTGTCATCGCTAAAGAATCGTGGCCCTCTTTGTATACAGAGTTCAACTTTTTGTGTGAAAAAGCCGGATTTATCCCAAACATCGCCCAGGAAGCCACCGAATACCAGATGGTGATCGGCCTCGTATCGGCTGGAATGGGAGTTGCGGTCGTGCCGGCGGCGGCCAAACGGCTCTTTAATCTCGATGTGATCTACAAAGAAATCGAAGACATGCCGCTTCACGCAGAATGGATAACCGCACATAGAAAAGACAACCGAAATCCCGCTTTGAAGCATTTTATCGATGTGTCAAACGAGCAAAACAATCAATAGACTGGCAGAAAACGAGACAACACCCTCGCCAAAGGGGGTTGTCTCGAAAAACAGCCTTGTGTTCAAACACCGATGGCGGCGCCATCGCTTCTCGGGTCTGTTCCACCCCGAAGGAAACCGTGATCATCCATTTGAATAACCGCCGCATGTCCCACGATCCCGTCATAATCATTGACTGCCGTCACCCGGTGTCCGTTCTCTCTCAGCTTTTGAATCACCTCGGGCGCGACTCTGTTTTCAATTCTCAAACCCTCAACCTGATCCCCCCATGTTCTGCCCCACACCCATCTCGGCTCATTGACGGCTGTCTGCGGATCCATCCCGTAATCTATCATTCTCGTCAATAGAGCCGTCTGCGTCTGAGGCTGCCCTTCACCACCCTGTGTTCCGTAGAGGATTTTCGGTTTGCCGTCCTTGCACGCCATCGCCGGCATCAATGTATGAAACGATCTTTTGTCCGGCTCCAGCGTATTGACATGTCCTGGATCAAGTGAAAAAAACGACCCTCTGTTCTGCAGGATGATTCCCGTATCTCCAGCTGTCACACCTGAGCCAAATTCAAAATACAGACTTTGAATAAAAGACACGGCATTCCCTTCTCCATCCATGACAGCAGCATATGCTGTATCACTTCCGGCCGGCGGGCTTTCCAAAGGCATCGCCTGCGCCCCTATATCCGCTGCCAGCTTGCGGGCATATGCTTTGTCAAGCAAACGGTCAAGCGGCACCGGCGAAAAATCCGGGTCAGTTAATACTTGATTGCGGTCGGCAAAGCTTCGTTTTAATGCTTCGATCAACAGATGATAATATTCAAAAGAACCGTGTTTGATATTGGTAAAATCATAGTTTTCCAGGATGTTTAGCGTCATGAGGCCTGTGAAACCTTGGGAATTGGGAGGCATTTGATAGATGTCATATTCTCTGTATGTAGTAGAAATGGGGTCCACCCATTCCCCTTTATGGCGGGCGAAGTCTTCAAGGGTCAAAAGACCTCCGTTGTTTTGCAGATAAGCGGCTAAGACTTGAGCGATCTCCCCTTGATAAAAAGCATGTCTCCCTTTTTCTGCAAGAATCGTTAATGATGCGGCAAGTTCTTTTTGCACGAAACGCTCACCAGGGGAAGGCGGTTTTCCCCCGGGCAGGTATATGTCTGATGTCACCGGTATCTCACACATCCAGTGAGCGTTTTTTTCAGTGTTTTCACATTGATCGCGCGAGACGGGAAATCCTTGTTCAGCATACATAACCGCCGGTTCGAGAACATCTTTGAGGGAAAGGCGCCCGAAGGCCGCCACTATTTCGCACCAGCTGTCGGCCATTCCCGGAACGGTTATCGCACTCCGCACCCCTCTGGCCGGGATTGCAGCCTCGCCTGCGTATCTCTCACGGACGGCAAGCCTTCCTGACCTTCCGCTTCCATTGTACCCCTTTACAGCTCCGCTTTTTTGATGATACATCAGCCAAAATGAATCTCCGCCAAGCCCGGTCATATGCGGATAGACAACGGCAAGACAGGCGCTGACCGCCACCGCCGCGTCAAATGCATTCCCTCCTTTCTCCAGCATGCTGTGCCCAGCCAGAGAAGCAAGATAATGAGGACTGACAACCATTTGTTTTGTACCGATTTTTAATTTCTCCATACGCCCTTCCTTTCTTTTATATCCCTGTTCGTGTTTTGAAGTATAGCGGCTCGGCTTCCCGAACGCTACTTCTGCGACAGAAAAGCTCCCATTCATTTTCATTAAGATGAAGAAAACAAGAAAAACTATTCATATCGCAATCAAAATTATGATACAATTTACAAAACGTTTCATATCAATATTAACACATTGCGTTTTTAACAACCTAGAAAAATCCAAGGAAGGTGCCGATGATGAGTATCAATTACCATATGCCAAATTTAACCCTTGATGAAACAGATAAGAAAATCCTATCGATCCTGCATGAAGAAGGGAGAATCTCCTATACGGATTTAGGAAAGCGCGTCGGCTTATCAAGGGTCGCTGTCCAGACGCGAATCAATAACCTGATGGAGGAGGGAATCATTGAAAAATTCACAGCCGTGATTAATCCGGTAAAGGTGGGCATTCATGTATCCGTCTTTTTTAATGTCGAAGTCGAGCCCCAATACTTGGAGACGGTAGCCGTCGCATTGGAAAAAGAATCCGCCGTTACAAGCCTCTATCATATGACGGGCCCAAGCAAACTCCATATGCACGGAATCTTTGCCAATGATCAGGAGATGGAGGAATTTTTGACAAAGCGGCTCTATCCTTTGCAGGGGGTTGTCAGCGTTGACTGCCAGATGCTGATCAAACGTTATAAAAGCCGCATGGGTATGAAGCTTTAATACAGGAGGAGACATGCTTATGAAACACCCTTACCGCGAGCTGATCGTCGCCATGGTGAGAACGGGCATATTGGGCTTTGGAGGGGGGCCTTCCGTTATTCCGCTGATCAGGCATGAAGCCGTCACGAAATTTAAATGGATAGATGATGATGAATTCGGAGAAATTTTGGCGATCGCCAATGCGCTGCCGGGACCGATCGCCACGAAAATGTCGGCATATTTGGGACATAAAGTAAAAGGCGTCCCGGGCGCCGTCGTCGCCACAACAGCCCATATTTTGCCGACCTGCATCGCAATGGCCGCTTTGCTTGCGGCCGTCAACGTGCTCAGCCATTCAACAATCGTCAGCGGCATGATCGGCGCGGTCACCCCTGTGATCGCCGTCATGCTTGGGATCATGGCATATGAATTTGGACAAAAAGCATTGAAAGGCTTTGGAGCGGCAGCAGGCATCCTTTTCTTCATTCTTGCGTTTTTGGGGCTTCAAGTGTTTGCGATACACCCCGGGGTGATCGTGATCATCTTTTTGGCTTACGGCGCATTTCACTTTAAACTGAAACGCAAACTGCCGGAGAAAAAGGATAAAGGGGTGTCCGCCTCATGATCTTTTTTTATTTGTTTTGGGCCTTTTTCATCGCAAACCTGCTCGGCTACGGCGGCGGTCCGGCTTCAATTCCTCTCAATTTCGAAGAAGTCGTTCAGCACTTTCATTGGCTGTCAAAAGACGAATTCTCAAACATGCTTGCGCTCGCGAACGCTTTGCCCGGGCCGATCGCCACGAAAATTGCCGCATACGTCGGCTACAGTGTACTCGGATGGCCGGGCGTCATCATCGCTCTCGCCGCCACTGTTTTGCCCTCGGCGATTGCGCTCATTTTGCTGCTGAAGTTGATCCGCCGCTTTCGCCAGTCGCCTGTTATCAAAGGCATGACATTGTCCGTTCAGCCGGTCATTGCCGTGATGATGCTTTTGTTGACATGGGAAATCGGCGGGAACGCAGTTCAATCGATCGGTTGGATCCAATCGCTGGTGATTGCATTGCTATCATGGGCGGCATTGACGAAATTCCGCATCCACCCCGCATTTCTCATTGTTGCGGCATTCGCTTACGGCGGTCTTGTCATGCCGTTGTTTTGAGCAAAATGCTGCTAAATATGGATGGGGACAACCTGCCGCCTGCCGATCGAATGGTATTCAACGCCCGCTTCAGCCGCTTCCCATAGCGGATAGCAATTTCGTCCGTCAAAAATAACCGGTTCATCCATCAGCGTTTTATAAGAAGCTAAAGGGAAGGATTTAATGATCTCCCAGTCTGTCAAAATCATCACCGCGTCCGCTCCTTTAACCGCGTCTTCAATCGTCTCCGCATATCGCACAGAGCCGGGCAGCATCTGTTTTGCGTGTTTTACCGCAACGGGGTCAAACGCTTTAACCGATGCGCCCATTTCAACCAGCTTTTCGGCGATGATGATGGAAGGCGCCTCCCTCATATCGTCTGTATTCGGTTTAAAGGAAAGGCCCAGCAGGGCAACCCTTTTGCCCTTTAATTCGCCGAAACGCCTGACGGCTTTTTCAAGCAAAAGGGTTTGCTGCACATTATTCACTTTAATGACCGATTTCAAAAGCTCAAAATCATGCTCGACATGGCCGGCAATCTGGACGAGCGCGTTTGTATCCTTCGGAAAACACGAGCCTCCGTATCCGATGCCGGCTTTTAAAAACTGATGGCCGATCCTTTTATCCCGTCCCATTCCATAGGCGACGGCTTCAATATCAGCTCCGAGCTTCTCACAAATATTCGATATTTCATTAATAAAACTGATTTTTGTAGCAAGAAATGCATTGGAGGCATACTTGATCATTTCTGCGCTTCTGATATCCGTTTTAAAAACAGGAATGCGCAATGGCTTAAAAATCTGTTCAAGCAGGTCAGCCGTTTGTTCGTCCTCCGCGCCGATCACAATTCTGTCGCCGTGGAACGCATCATAGACGGCAGACCCTTCCCGCAAAAATTCGGGATTGGACGCCATCGTGAGGCGAACCCCTTCCCTTAAATGCCGCTTGATGATCGCCGAAATCAACTCGCTTGTTCCGACGGGTACCGTGCTTTTCGTCACCACAAGGCAATCGCGCTTCACATGGCGGCCGATCATTTCCGCCGCGGCTTCAATGTAGCGGAGGTCGGACTGGCCGTTTTCCTTTTGCGGGGTGCCGACCGCAATGAATATCACCTCGGCCTTTGACAGTCCTTTTTCAAAGCTTGTTTCAAATGCCAGCCTGGCGCGGGCCATATTTTTGTCAATCATCTCTTCAAGCCCCGGCTCATAGATTGGCGACACTCCATTTCTTAAGGAAGCGATCTTTTTTTCGTCAATATCAATGCATGTGACATGATGGCCGATTTCCGCTAAACAGACGCCTGTCACAAGACCGACATAGCCTGTGCCAACAATCGAAATATGCATGCTGCTCCTCCTCTGACTGAGTAAAATGCCGGCTTAAACGGAGCATCCCGGGATTTTTCAGAGCAGGCCCAACAGCCTTTTCTTTCTGATGGGAAGCGGCGGCTCTTTTGGAATCACCCGGTTTTGTAAAAGAAGCCCGGCATTTTCTATAAACATACTCAAGAAGTCGCGGCCATATTCGTTTTCTACGGCATCAAATAAGAAGGAGCGTGTCGTGAGATTGTGGGCGTCTGAGGCGATGAAATGGGCGAGATTTGCTTCGATCAAGCGGCGGGACAGCCATTTAACGTTTCTGCCGAAGCGTCCGGCCAGACTTGAACATGTAAGCTGGACACATGCGCCATTTTTAACAAGGCGGTGCAATACACCGGGGTTTTCCATTACTTCTATGTTTCTCTCAGGGTGGGCAATAACCGGAATATATCCGTTTAATTGAAGATCAAACAGCAGTTTTTCCGCATAGCGCGGCACATGATGATAAGGCAGCTCGATCAGCACATACTTCGTATCAGAGAGGCTGAGCAGTCTGCCGCGGCGGAGGTCATCCTTCAATTCCCCGTATAAACGGATTTCCTGTCCTTGTGTGATGTTTAGCGGGATATGTTCCTGCTCTATTCTGGCTCTTAATGCTGAGACGCCGGCAAGGATTTTCTCTTTTTGATTCCTGTATCGACGGTTTTGATGAGGGGTTGCGATAATGGTATGTATCCCTTGAGCAACGGCTTTTTTCGCCATTCCCAAACTGTCATTTATGCTCATTGCACCGTCATCGACATCCGCAAGAATGTGGCAATGAATATCGATCATAATCGAACCTCCTGTCAGGCATTTAAAACGTCTGATCTTTCCCGCTGAAGATATGCGGATTTACAGCCTGGCCTTTTTTCGGCTTCATATACAAAATGTTTCCTAAGACGGACAGCTCCAGCTCCTTTTCAATGTCCTCTTCGTTTTTGACGGTGTTTTTCAAAAGTTCAAAAAGAAACGCGAGCCCCGCTCCAAACAGCAGACCGAATGCTGTAAATCCGGCGATATTAAACGTTTTATTCGGACTGATCGGAACCGGTGAAGCGTCTGGCATGGCTTTTGCCACAATATTGACTTCGGTTTTTTCGCCCATGATATTTTGAATGTCTCTCTTAAAAACGGAAACAACGGTATTGGCGAGATTCACCGCCTTGGAATAATCCTTGTCAGTGGCGGATATACTGACAATCTGCGACTCGTTTTCACTGACAACCGTTATTTTTTTCTTCAGCTCTTCAGCCGTTTCCCGCAGGCTGAGGTCTTTTTTGACTTGATTGAGTATGATCGGGCTTTCCATAATGGCGTTATAGGTGTTGATGAGTTCGAGATTGGTCTGAATGTCGGCGAAATTAGAGGTTTGACGGCCGTTGATGAGGATTTGAGCAGATGCCTGATAAACCGGTGTAAGGAAAAAAAAGTTGACGGCGGCGCTGGACAAAGCTGCCGTTATGGTCATCACGGTGATGAGAACAAACCTTTTTTTCAACACGAGGAACACGTCTTTAAAACCGATTTTATCTTCCATAGAAGCCCCCCACGATTTGCGGATTTGTTGTAATTTTCAGCAAATTGTACAACTACCTTAATTATACATATAATGGTTCGGTTTCAGGGAAGAAACTTCTTGACAAATAGCGGGAGATAGCGGGAATCTTTCGTCTTTATATGGTGTTATAGATCGACTTTTGCAGGACCTGCGCGCTTTTTGCTGAACGAAAAAGTGCGAGAGACCAAGTCTATCGCACTTTTTACGTTGTATATCCATTTTTGATATGAAGAATTAAATCTTCAAGAAGTTCTTTCGTCGTAATATCTTTCGACTTCTCGCCAATATCATAAGCATGCATAAGAATTTTCAAAAATTCTTCCTGATTCAATTCCTTGTCATCCATATCCTTTTCCTCTCAGCTTCCATGAATTAAAAATATTTCGGATCATACTTCAAATTATATGATGTAAGGATTCAATTTGCCATAGTCTATTACATTATTCGACACCGATTCGTTTTTATGTCCATTTCCCCGGAAAATCTTTTTTGGATTGACGGATTAAGCTATAATAGAGAGATTGGAAACTTTTTAAAAGTCATTCGGTTAGGAGCGATGGACATGCTTCAAAGTATGATCCCAAAGACAGTTGTAATGGAAGCGGCTGAACAGTTTAAGCATGTACTGCCGTGCACTGCTGAGAACATTCAGCTGATGAAAAAAGCGCTGATCTTATACAGACAAGATTCCGTTTACAGAGTCAAGCCGCTGAACGGGCATACAGTCTCCGCTTACGTTCAGGATGTTGTCCCGGTTAAGGTTGAAATCGACCTATCCGATATCAAAAAAAGCACCTGTACATGCCCTGCCCAAAACATCTGCCGCCATGTGCTTGCCGTTTACTTATATATATATGCACAATATGAACGATTGGGCACTTTCACGGAATTTTGGAAAGAAGAGAAACGGCGCGAGCGCCAGGACATGCTGGTTGGGCAAATGCATCATAAGTCTGGGAAAGATTCGCTGCACAGCTGGATCAGCTTTTTCAAAAGCGAATTCAGGCGTTGGGAGGAGTATACGCCGAAAAACCAGCAGACGATGCAATACCTGTATTACGGCTATTTTTCAAGTTTAAAAAAGCGGACACCGGCTGAGGCGGAACTAAAAAAAATGTACCAGATCCATGCGGCCCTTGCGACATGGCTGGCCATGCATACATTAATTGAAAAAGGCCGGATCGACCCGGAGAAAGATTTTTATTCGCTCAACCCTTACATCGAACAGCTGATGGATACGATCTACAGCGCGATCGATGAACTGAAGACATATGCGCTGTCCTTTTCCCTAGACCCGTTTTTGGAAAAGACGCCCGCCGTCCTGCGGGAACTGCTTCTAAAACGGGACATTTTCCAATACGAAAGACTGCGGATTTTCGGAGAGGTATGGAGCGCACTCCTTTCACGCCCGAAATGGCTGAAAGAAGAGCTGAACATCTTAAGCGGACTGAAGGCGTCTCCCGAAGTTCAATTCGGCCGGCTTCATCTTGAGTTTCTGCTGAAAAACGATGATGCCATTTTTGAAAAATCGGCCGCGTTTTCTCCTGAAATCCTTCCGTATACATTTCAATGGCTCGGAATCATGACGGCAAAAAAAGACTGGAAGCGTCTAAAAAAATGGTATGAACAGCTGGAAAACCTTGTGGAAGGCTTTTGCAGACTCGACAAACCGTACCGGGAAATACGAGATGTCTTAAGCGAATTTTTCCTGTTTCTCGGAGATTACAGCCATCATACAAAGGACGAGCATGTGTTTGAAAGGTATTGCCGAAAATGTCTTCCATATACATTTACAGAGTACAGCCAATTTCTTTATGGCAAACAGCGGTTTATGGAATGGATGGAGATCCACAGCCTCGTCGGTTTTTCCATTTCAGAAATCGGACAAAATGCCTTAAAGGATATCGCGGCGGCAGCGCCTGAAGCGCTGATCCCTTCCTATCACAGGGAAATTGTCGAGCTGATTGAGCAGAAAAACCGCTCCGCTTATAAAGATGCCGTCAAATATTTAAAAAAATTGCGCACGTTTTATAAGAAGTTGAAAAAACAGGCTGTCTGGGACCGGTTTATGGCACAGCTTTCAGCCCGCTATAAAAGGCTGCGGGCATTTCAGGAGGAGCTAAAGAAAGGAAAGTTGATTGATGGCGAGTCTTAAAGAAATCGTAATCCATGTCGAACAGTCTGAAGACTGCACATTCATTTTATCTTGTTATGATCAGCAGCAGCAGCAGCTCTCACGAAGTGAGATGGAAAGGCATTTATTCCAGTGGCATGAATCATCCTTTTACGGCACCTTCCTTGAAGATGCCGGTTTGGAAACACCGGCCGTTGTTCTGTCTCCCTGGATGGCGGCCGAATTCCTCGGGAAAAACTCGTTTAATTCCTTTAGCGAGATCATCCTGACCGAGGAAACGGAGCCTTTAATGAAAACCGCTTCAACCATTTATGAATTCATCGAAGATCAAGATTTCCTCCCCGACTATGAAGCATGGAAGCAAGGTGTTATACGCTTTAAGGACCAGGAAGGGCTGCTGGAGGGCTATACGGCGGAATGGTTTTCCCGCGCTGTGGAAGATTACATCGACTATCATGACGAGCTGAAAGCGAAATGGGAAGAGATCGTGGCGCATTCCCCGGCGGTCACCACATTCCAGGGGCATTTTCTTGATGAAGAAGACTTTCTTGAAACGATCGGCTGGCGTGAAAATCCCGCGCCGTTCACCGTCGGGCTCCGTTTAAACGAACCTGAGTTTGACGGCGACGATTGGAAAATCGAATTGTTTCTGCGCGATAAAAAAAGCGGCGATATTCGCTTTTTTGACGGTTTGAACAGCCTGAAAAAATCATGGAAAACCTACGCGGACAAAATCGCCCGTGAGCAGGACCGGTTCCGCCAAATCGTGCCGTGGCTTTCAATCGAATCGGGTACAACGCTTTTGTCAGAAGAAGAAGCTTGGATCTTCTTATCAGAGGCAAGTGAAACACTCGTCAATATGGGGATCGAAATCCTCCTCCCGTCGTGGTGGCAAATTGTTAAAGACAGCAATATGATGCTGAAGGCGAAGGTGTCGCAGGCTCCCCGCGGAGAATCTTTTGTCGGGATGAACGCGCTCATGGACTTCAACTGGCGATTTGCGACAAATGGAATTGAACTGACGGAGGAGGAATTTCATCAGCTTGTCGCCAATAAAAGGCGGCTCGTCAATATCCGCGGCCAATGGATTAAAATCGATCCGAATTTTATCAAACAAATGAAAAAGCTGATGGAGCGGGCGGAAACTGAAGGACTTCATATGTCAGATATTCTGGCGCGCGAACTGACGGACAAAAACGACATGCCGGATGAAGACGGCCTGTTCGACGCATCCGCTTTCAGCGAGGTTCGTTTCGAACTGTCCTATCAGCTCAAAAATATGATCAGAAAGCTGAGCCACAGGGACGAGCTTCCCGCCTATCCCATCGGCAAAACCTTTCAAGGCAAGCTCCGAGCCTATCAGGAGGATGGCGTAAACTGGCTGATTTTTCTCAGAAACTGCGGCTTTGGCGCCTGCCTCGCCGATGATATGGGACTCGGAAAAACCATTCAAATGATCGCTTATTTCGCCTATTTAAAAGAACAGGGGCAAAAAGCGCCGTCTCTGATTATCGCGCCGACTTCCGTCCTCGGCAACTGGCAGCGCGAGCTTGAGACGTTCGCCCCCGGCTTGTCGGCCGCGCTCCACTACGGGCCAAAACGCCCGAAAGGTGAAGCGTTTCTCGAGTTTTGCAAAGATCAGGACATTATTTTGACATCTTACGGCCTTGCACAGTCCGATTTTGACGAACTCGCTTCTGTGACGTGGAACTGCATCTGCCTTGACGAGGCGCAAAACATTAAAAACGCGCATACGAAGCAATCCCGCTCGATCAGAAAGCTGAACGGCCTTCACCATATCGCGCTGAGCGGAACACCGATGGAAAATCGTCTGACAGAGCTTTGGTCGATTTACGATTTTATGAATAAAGGCTACCTCGGAAGTCTTGGCAGCTTTCACAAGCGCTTCGTCCTGCCGATTGAAAAAGATCGTGATGAAAAGCGGATCGAGCAGCTCCAGCAGCTGATTAAGCCGTTTTTATTGCGGAGGACAAAACGGGATCAGGAGGTCGCGCTCAACCTGCCGGAAAAACAGGAGGAAAAAGAATTCGTGCCGCTTTCCGCCGAGCAGGCTTCCCTTTACGAGCAGCTCGTCAAAGATACGTTCGAACATATGACAAGCCTTGCCGGCATGCAGCGGAAAGCTTTGATCCTCAGCATGCTCGGCAAGCTGAAACAGATCTGCGACCACCCGGCCCTTTACTTAAAGGAATTCGGATCGGAACTTCTTCACGGCAGATCCGTCAAACTGGAAAAACTGCTCGAATTGGCGAAAACCGTCCGTGAAAGCGATGAAAGCTGCCTGATTTTCACCCAGTACATCGGAATGGGCGACATGATGAAGCGCCAGCTTGAAACATCGTTGGGCGAACCGGTCAAGTTTCTAAACGGAAGCCTGTCAAAACCTGAACGGGACAAGATGGTGGAACAGTTTCAAAATAAGGAGTTCCCTATCCTGATCTTGTCCTTAAAAGCGGGAGGAACAGGACTGAATCTGACGGCCGCCAACCATGTCGTCCACTATGACAGATGGTGGAATCCGGCGGTTGAAAACCAGGCCACAGACCGGGCATACCGAATCGGGCAACAACGCTTTGTACACGTCCATAAGCTCATTACCACCGGTACGATTGAAGAAAAAATCGACCGGATGCTCGAATCCAAGCAATCATTGAATGATCAGATCATTCAAAGCGAAAACTGGATCACCGAGCTTTCTGAAGATGAGCTTGAAGAATTATTCACACTGAACGCTTCGGCGATTACGGGTTAACTTAAAAAAACAGCTGTCTTGCGAAGACAGCTGTTTTTTTCCGCTTATTCCTAACAACAATCCCAATGATACAATACGTTTGAAAAATCTTTTTTCTTCAGATCATCGGGCCGAATGAAAAAGTTGGCGATCCCTACATCTCCCCACATCGCGTCAATGTCATCATCCGAATCAATTTGCAATAGAAGCATCGTATGTTCCCCATTATCATAGATCCGCGGGTCTGTTTGTGTAAAACAGGCATAGCCGCCGATTTTATGGGAGAAATCGCCGTGCATGTCATGATACTCTTCGAAAACCGCTTCCTCTTGATCTCCGAATTGTTCAAAAAATGACCACACATCCAGTCCGGCGTATTGTTCAAATTGAAAATCAGCAGGAGAGACCAACTCAGACCGCTTTTCAGGTATAATTGAAGCCTCACATCCAATCGGAAATTGCAGCTCGTCCTCAAGTTTGACAAATGAAAAGTCGGTGACAAGCTCGGCTTCATCGTCAATCAGATCCTCAAAATACTTAATGCAAAAACTCGTTTGTTCACACGGATTGTCAAAATTTAAACCGTAAACATCATCGCTGACAGAAATGAAAAAAAGCAGAATTCCTGAATCCGGGAAATGTTCGAGCTGAGGCATTTCGGAAAAATTAATTTGTGCAAGCAATTTCATCGGTTTTCCCTGGCTGTCTACAGGATAGCGCTCAGATTTCGGAAAATAAGGATCACCTGCCAGTTTGCTGTCATATCGGCCGGTTTTTGCTTTTTTCACTTTTAAATTCAAATAGTCACGTGCTGATTTTTCAAATTGTCCGCGGAATCCGGCCATTTTTTCAGGTAATGGAAACGCTTTTTCCATCTCTTTCGCCCTCCTTCTGATTGCCTATCCTTCTTCATGCGATCCTGCTGATTCAGGGCAAGATCTATTAAATAACTAGAAATAATAGTTAAATAGTAACAAAGATCACCAGGGCAAACAATGAATAAAAAGCAACAAAAAATATTGGCTCACAGGTATATTTGTCTAATGTTTTCACATAAATAAAGGCTGCCGACATTGTCGACAGCCTGCGGATCAAATGAATCCGCTGCTTAACCGCACTCCCTCATCGTTACGCTGCCGTTTTGACAAGGCATCACGCCGATTAAAGGGATATGCGAATTAAACCGATTTTACTTGTTCAATCAGCTGATGGATCACCCAAGCCACGCCATTTTCATCGTTTGTCGGCGCCACTTCATCCGCCATCTCTTTAATATCCTCACGGGCATTTCCCATGGCAAAGCTTTTTCCCGCTATTTTCAGCATGGAATAATCATTGAGGCTGTCACCGACGGCTGCTGTTTCGCAAAGAGGAATGCCGAGTTTTTGAGAAAGCTTTTCCAAAGCGAGTCCTTTTGATGCCTGAAGGTGTTCCAGCTCAAAGTTGTGCTCTGCCGAAGTGACAAGTGTGAGGTCTTTTTCACCTTCAAATCGCTGCCAGCCTTTCTTAAGCTTTTCTTGATCAAACGAAAAGCCCAAGATGTTGTATACATTCACATTCCGGTCAGGCTGAAAAAGCTCGCGATAGGAGCCGATATAGGCATATCCATGCTGGCTGAGCTGCTGTTCGGCGGCCAGCTGCAGCCTGGATAAGTCGGCTTCGGGATTTGCACTTTTTAAGCGGTCCAATTCGATCTCAAGGAGCTCTTTTCCATTTTGCGGTGTAAAGATCGCATCATCGCTGAATACCTCATAATAGTAATTCTTTTCTTCAAGCCACTGAAGAATTCCTTCCGCCTTGTTCCGATCAATCGGAACGGCATGGTACAGGCGGCCTTCTGGATCGTGAATCACCGCACCGTTTGCGCTGATGATCCATGTCTTCAAGCCGGTCGGATTAAAAATCGCCTCTACATCAAATGAAGCCCTTCCTGTGGCAATCACCACTTCAATCCCATGCTCCCTGGCTTTTATTATCGCATCTATGCTTTCTTCGGCGACTTTGCTTCCACTATTTAAAAGCGTTCCATCCAAATCCAACGCAATCATTCTCATCTCGTAAACTCCCCCTCTTCATTTCCTTCATGCCCCGCTACGACGAGCTCCACTCCATTCTCATCGAGCAGCTTCTGAAAAGCTTCCCCCGGCAGCCGGTCTGTGATCAAGAGATCGATATCGCTTAACTCAGCATATCGATAAAAATCCGATTTTCCGATTTTCAAATGGTCGGCGAGCGCAATCACTTGTTTCGCCTGGGAAATGATTTTTCGTTTGACCATCCCATCCTCTTCATGGGCGATCGTAAGCCCGTGCTCAGAAATCCCCACAACTCCGATGAACGCTTTATCAACATGATAGCACGACAACTTTTCAATCACGGAAGCGCCGTATAAAAACCGGTGCTCTTTTTGCAGTTTTCCGCCAAGCAGGTGGATACAGGCCCCCGGTTTTGCAGAAAGAACCTCCGCCTGATTAATCGAGTTGGTAATGATTGTGCAATTGAGATCAGGCAAATGCTCGGCACATGCTTGAACGGTGGTGGATGCGTCAAAGATGATGCGGTCGCCTTCCCTGATCAGTGAAGCGGCCGCTTTGCCGATCAAGCTTTTTTCTTCAGACACGATATTCAGCCGTCCTGAGTAATCTTTGATTTCATCATGAATTGTCGGAAGAATCGCTCCGCCTCTTGTTCTGATAATCGCTCCCTGTTCATTCAGCTTGACGAGATCGCGCCTTGCAGTATCCCTTGAAACCTGAAATAATGAACAAATCTGGTCAACGGAAATCCGTTTATGTTCCTTTAAATAGTCAATGATAGAAATAAGCCTTTCCTCTTGATACACTGAATCATTCCTTCTTAAGTGAATTTCATCATTTATAAGTGATTATAAGTTTATACAGCTAATAAATCAAGAATAAATAAGTGTTTTTAAGCAAAAAAAAGCCTGAGGGCCGGATTTTTTCCAGCGTCACTCAGGCTTTCATACTAAAGTGAAAATGTTCCATATTGAGACTGCCACACGTCGCGAAATCCTTCAAGATCACGTTTGACAGCCGGCAGACCAGGCATATTCGCCAAAAGCTCCGGACTGATCGTCGCCTCATGGCTCCCCGCCTCCATGGCGGCAATGATCTGGCCGTTATGTTTAAAACTTGCCGCAAGCACTTTGCAGTTCAATCGGTAAGTATGAAATACTTCGGCAATCGTTTTGACAACACCTGCCCCGTCGCCGCATTCTTGATCAATCCGATTGACATATGGCGCGACATATCCGGCTCCGGCTTTTGCTGCAAGAACCGCCTGTAAAGGGGTATAAACCGTTGTCCCTGTTGTTTTGATGTTGTCTGCTGTAAGCTTCTGAATGGCATGCAGACCTTCATTCGTTACCGGAATTTTAATCCACACGTTACCGTCCAGCCAGTCATGCACATATTTCGCCTGCTCTATTATGCCTGCACAATCCTCGGCAATGATTTGCACATGAAGGGGCAGGCGGCTTGGAAGAAGCCGGCGAATCTCTTGAATATGCTGTTTAAAAGGGCGTTTTTCTTTCGCAATTAAAGCAGGATTCGTCGTCACTCCATCAATGGGAAAGGAACCCAGCAAATGTTCAATCTTTGCTATATCGGCTGTATCAACCAGCATTTTCATTCCTGATCACTCCCTCCGCTTAATGCATGACCTGTCCCCCGGTGACATTGATTGATTGGCCCGTCATGTAGGACGCCTGGTCGGATGCATAAAATAAAACGGCATTGGCGATATCATCGTACGTGCAGCCCCGCTTCAGCGGAACTTTTTCCGTATATACGCGCTCGACTTCGCTTTCCGGGATGCCCAGCTTCTTCGCATACTGCGGAATTAAGCTTTGAAACATCGGAGATTTCAACAGGTTCCCCGGCATAATGCTGTTGACGCGGATATTGTGCTCTGCCAGATCAAGTGCGAGGCTTTGGGTGAGCCCGACCCCGCCAAACTTTGAAGCCGAATAAGCCGTATTATGTTTGCTGCCGACTTTTCCGGATTTTGAATTGATTTGAATGATCGACCCGCTTCCTTGTTTAATCATGACATTTGCCGTTTCTTTCGCGCAGAGAAAGTATCCCGTAAGGTTGACCTCAAGCGTCTTCTCCCAATCCTTCAGCTGAAAGTCTGTGATTTTATTGCTTTTTGCGACCCCGGCGCTGTACACCATGACATCGATCGTCTTGAATTCCGCAGCCGTTTTTTCAACCATCTGTCTGACATCGGCTTCATTGGTAAAATCGGCTTGGACCGCCAATGATTTGACGCCATATTTTTCAGCCGCTTCTTCAGCGGTCTTTTTCGCGTTTTCACCGTTGATATCTGCAACCGCAACATCATAACCGGCTTCGGCCATGCGGTAGGAAAGGGCTTCGCCAAGGCTCTGCCCTCCGCCGCAAATCAATGCAGTTTTTCGTTCATTTATTTTCATATCGCATGCGCTCCTTATGACCATCTTTGAATTTGAATGGTGTCTCCGACCAATACTTCAGGTAATGGTTTTTCTTCAAGATACAGTGTCCCGGGCAATTCAGCAGCGTGGGATCCGTCAAACTTCAGCGTGATATGGCCGAGGCTGGCCAGATTTTGGGCAACGGCTCCTCCAACGGCTGTCACTTTGTAAGACTTTCCGCCCAGCAAAAGTTCATCGCCTTCTTTAAAGTCACTTTCCACAGGATTGATATCTATAGATAAACAGTAGTCTACCAATTCTTCCGGCGCTCCTTCGCCGAACAGGATGAGCATGTTCTCATCTGCAAAAGCGGATGAGAGGACTCCGATCTTGTTTACCGTCGTTTTATAGAGCATTACCATCTATTTCCCCTCCATAAAAAATCTAGCTGTCATATAGTCCAAAGCTTGCCAGCCAGGCAATGAAAACGGTCGGCGCCCCCGTCAAAAAACGCGAATAAAGGACGGATGGCACTCCGACTTCAACCGTTTCGACTTCCGCTTCCGCAAGTCCGAGACCGACGGGAACAAAGTCGGCGGCAGCTTGTGAATTGATCGCGAACAAGGCCGGCAGCGCCAAATTCGGCGGAATATTACCTTTGCCAATCTCCACCCCGATCAATGAACCGACAACCTGGGCGATCACCGCCCCAGGTCCGAGAAACGGGGAAAGCAGCGGAAATGAGCAGACGAGCGAGATTAATAGCAAGCCCGGCAAAGAGCCTGCAAAAGGAGACAGAAATTTGGCAAAAATATCGCCGATTCCCGACTCTTTAATGACGCCGATCAACAAGGCGACAAATGCCATGAAAGGCAGAATCGTTTTGATAACGGTTTCAATTGCATCCCGGCCAGCCTGATAAAAGACGCTGACAACAGATCCCATCGCCATCCCGATTCTTGCCATCAGTCCTTTAGGCGCCTGCTGTTCACTAATTTTTTTCTCTGTGCTATAATGGTTTTGTTTATTTTCAATATGATTTTCTTTTAGAATATTGGACTGTTTCGGCTCCTCTTCAGCCTCATGCAGTTTAATATTCTCTTTTTTTACGCCTGAAACATAGATATCTTCCGTAATATGTGCGGCGAGCGGCCCGCTTTTCCCGGTTGCCATGAGGTTGATTGTCGGGATTCGTTTTTGCGGATAAAGACCGCAGCGAAGCGTGCCTCCGCAGTCAATGATCACTGCGGCCATCTCTTTTTCGGGAACCGTCGTCTTAAAGCCGTCGACAAGCTCACAGCCTGTCAGCTCCGCCAAACGGTCGGCGATCTCCGGTTTGTTTCCTCCCGTGATATAAACGATTTTATTTTTCTCTCCATCAGGGGTGATCACAAGCGGTCCGCCAAATCCTCCCTGTCCTCTTGAAACGACAACTGAACGATAGGAACTCATGTTTCACGCCCTCCTTATTTAAGATCCACCGAGTTTTTCAATTGAATGCCCTGCTGTTTAGCCGCATAGTTTGTTGTGAAATCGGTCACCCAGCCTCGCAAAAAGTTTGTGAAAATTCCGACTAAAAAGTAGCGCAAAGCCAGCTCTGTCGTGTCATGCCCCAATGTCGTGATGCCGGCGGCGATCCCGAGAAAGACGAAAAGCTCGCCGGGATTCACATGGGGAAAGAGTCCGTTATGAGTATGACAAGAATAGGAAGCGGCCGCATAATAGCTCGGTTTATATTTTTCAGGCAAAAATCTTCCAAGCGACAGCGTCATCGGATTGGCAAGCATAAACGTACCGATGACAGGCAAAACCAGATACCTTGTCAAAGGGTTTTTTCCCGACTTTCTCGCAAGCGTTTCAACGCGCTGTTCTCCTATCAGACGTATGAGTGCGTTCATGGCGACAAGCAGCATGATCAGTAAAGGAACGATGTCTGTAAGCATGCTGACAAAAACTTCTCCGCCGTGTCTGAACAAATCCATAAACTTCTCTGCAAGCCATGTTACGTTTTTCATGTTTCACCTCTTTTTTTTGTATAAAGATTCATCAGTTTTTGAAGCGGCGTTTTCTTCGGCGGGATATCACCCCCTTTCGTGACGATGTCAAATGTTCTTAAGGCATCTTCGATCGCCATCTTGGTCAGACGGTCGTGCGGGGCAAGCTCCTCAGGACCGATTTTCAGCAAGTATTTTCCCTCAAAGCCCGGTAATGGCCTGACCCTTGAAAAAACCGTCACTCCCTGCATTTTGGAGGCCTTAAGAATTTTGTTCCGTTTATCAATGACAAACAAAACGACCGTGCCGGCTCGGAATAAACCGGTCCGCTTGCCGACCGCTACCCTTCCCAAACGTCTGTATTCCGCAAATGTTCGATTGAAATGCCTGATCTGCCAAAAACCAAAAATGCTTTGGAGAAGCCAGGCCAGCCCGAGGGCGATGATAAAATAAATGATCATGTTTGATTTTTCACCTCCTCGGCGATTTCCCTCGCTGTTTCGGCAGTTGTCACCAAAATATTGATGTATCGGCCCTTAGCTGCACCTATAATGGAAGGGACCTTTTCATGGGACTCGGCGAGACCGATCGAATACTCCAGACTTTTGAGCCGATTGATGTCGATCGCGATCGTTCTATCATTAATCTCCGTCTCTACCAATCTTCCTTGACGGTCAAAAAAACGGGAGCATATATCCCCGACTGCCTGTTTTTCTTCCAAGCGCTCCATATCCTGATCACCGTAAAATCCGGTCCAGATCATATTGGATGAGCTGAGCGGGGCTCCGATTCCCACAGCAGCAACGGTAAGGTCGTTCCATAAACCTTCGATTTTTTTGAAATAGTGGGATTTCACGATTTCATCCTTCGTTTCCTTTTTTTCAACGACGGCCGCCGCATCAATAAAATAGGGAGTGCCGCCAAAATCGCTGGCGATGGAGTAGACGATGCTGTTCACATGATATTTCGTGTCCATTGCGCCCGGACCGCCGACAAGCGGAACAAAAGAAGCGCTCCGCTTTTTCACGCCGTGGAATTCGCCGATCATTCCCGCCATCGTCGTTCCCCATGCGAAGCCGACGGTATCCCCGTCTTTAACGATGCGTTTTAACATATCGGCCCCTGCTTTGCCGACGGCTTTCTTCTTTTCTTCCTCTGTTTGGCCGGGACTCGTCTCGCAAATGTATACTTCTTTGAGACCCAGCAGCTGTTCGAGCTCGCGTTCCAAATCATAGTGCGCACCGATGTGGTCATCAATGGTAATTTTGACGATCCCCTCGTCCCGCGCTTTTTTCAGCATGCGTCCGACAGTTGTCCTGTATATCCCTGTCGCTTTTGCGATCTGGCTTTGTGTCATATCTTCTTCGTAGTACATCTTGCAGATTTTGATTAACAGACGCTTATCTTCCTTCATCTCCACCTGAGATCACCCTTCACTTTGCACATTTGAGCAAACATTGATCATTTGTTGTGTATTCGCTTTCATTATACAGATGTGGTTTTTCCCCGTCAATTTAAATTTGTCTTTTTTATGTCTAAAATAAAAAAGCCGGTCGTGTAAGACCGGCCATAAGAGGGGTAAAACGGGGAGGTTGATTGATTTTTTATAAAAAGGGGTAAAAGGGGGGCTTTGCTTTCCTAGGCATCGGCTGGTTCACGGGCCTTTCCGCCTATAAATCGTACTGAACGGGCAACGACTTCGGTTTTAAAGAACCGGTTTCCTTCTGAATCAATCCCATTTCGGGTCTGAATTCTTCCAGCCAGCCCGATGATCGAGCCTTTTCTGCAATATGCAGCCGTGTTCTCAGCCGTTTTGCGCCACAGTGTGCAATTGATAAAGTCCGTCTCCATTTCGCCGGCTGCATTTCTGAAATACCGGCCGACAGCCAAGGTAATGTTCGCCACCGGGACGCCGTCCGGTGTGTACCGAAGCTCCGGGTCCTTCGTCAAACGCCCGACCAGCATGATCTGATTAAACATTTTGTCCCTCCCTTCGTACTCGGTTGCCCCCAGTTTATACGAGAAAAGCATATAAGAAAAATGGTGATAAGAGAAAAAAGAATAACGAAAATTGCGTTTTTTTATTATAATTTTTGCTTTTTCCTCCCACAAATCATGAACATCATTTCTTTCTTATTTACAAAGTACGTATTTTTTAAAAACTGCAGAAACACAGGAGATGCCAGCCATTGTTCAGAATACAAGCGGACATATGAGCCTCCGTCCCAAGCATACAGCCGGAATGACAATTCTTTCTCTTTGAATGTTACTTGAAATTCGTATATTTCCATCTGATCCTTTGTTTCATAGCGAAACACAATACCTTCATGGCAGTACATATCAATCTCATACTTATGGTCGCCGCCCAGAAAACGAATCAGTGGTTTGGATTGAAGACAATCAGCAGACGGATTGTATTTGATTACAAATACTTCTTTTAAGTAAAAATGGTTCATAAGTCACCTCCTGCTCAATATCACCTAAAGTATAAATAAAAATAAAGCATTATCAAATACTTTTTGTAAAATTAAAAATAAGCGGACAGCCGCAGTTTAGGAGCTCTCAAACTGAATGTGATATAATGGTTATACAACTAAGGAAGCTTGTGAGGTGATAGCGATGAAAACCTTTAGGCTTATTGATTTGAAAATCGTACGCCAGGATGAATCGTCAAAACAGCTTGAAGAGTTCCCGCTGATTGACGGCCTTATTATCAATAAGGAAGACGGTGAAAACCATTGGATGGTCGAAGGGCTGGTCTCCAAGGAATACCGGTATTTTTTTGAATATCTTCTGCAGGAAGGCAAAGAAGTGAAAGCGTATGTGACGATTACCAAAAAAAGCAATCGGCCGGCACAGCTTCTGGCAAAGGTGAAAAACATTACGGTTCTCGGCGAGCACGTTTCCGTTTTATTGGACGGCAAAATGGTGAGCTCAAAGCTGAGGAAGGATTCAGACAAGATTTTAGAAGGATTGATGAAAGAAGGCTACTCCGGTGACCGGCTTCTTGAAGCATTCAAACAAAATATATAGAAAAGGCTGCGCGGAAAACGGCAGCCTTTTCGTGTCGAGTGTTTTAAGATCGCTTCGCCTGCTCTTTTAACAGATCGCGGATTTCCTTGAGCAGCTCTTCCTGCGGATCCGGAGCGGCTTCTTCTTCTTTCTCATCCTGCTTTTTCTTTAACTTCGAGATATAACGGACGAACAGAAAGATCGAAAACGAAATAATAAAGAAATTCACAATCGCCTGTATGAACAGCCCGTATTTCACTTCGGCATCTCCAAATGTGAAGGAAAGCGCCGAAAAATCCAAGCCTCCGAGCAGAAGGCCGAGAATGGGCATCATGATATCATTGACAATTGATGTCACGATTTTGCCAAAGGCGCCTCCAATAATGACCCCGATGGCGAGATCAATCACATTTCCTCTGATCGCAAAGCTTTTAAAATCATTCCACATACAAGGATCACCTTTTCTTTTTATGATAAAAAAACAAATGGGTTGATCGAAAACCCATCTGTCAAAGGATTATTCCTGCTTTTCTCCGAGCGAAAACATCAGCTCGGCCTCACAAACGATTTCACCGTCAACCGTGGCGATCCCTTTTCCTTTGCCGATTGAACCGCGGAAGCGGATCACTTCAAGCTCAAGATGCAGCTGGTCTCCCGGTTTGACTTGTTTTTTAAAGCGGCAGCTGTCAATCCCCGCAAAGAACGCCAGTCTTCCGCGATTTTCTTCCTTCATCAGGAGCGCAACAGCTCCCATTTGCGCGAGCGCTTCAACAATCAAGACACCCGGCATCACCGGATACTCCGGAAAATGACCGTTGAAAAATTCTTCGTTTACCGTGACATTTTTATAACCTTTTGCCCGTTTCCCTTCTTCTACTTCTGTCACCCGGTCTATGAGCAAAAAGGGATAACGGTGGGGAATTATTTCTTTGATTTGCTGAGCATCAAGCATCGCCTTGACATCTCCTTTTTTTGAAAAGTATGTATAGAACTATGTTAAGCGCCTCATTCTGTACAACTGGAAGTATATTATGAAACGGAATCTTTTTCAACAAAAGATATGAACAACCCCTTGTCAAGAGCCGGCGGAATCCGAGCCCGGATGGTGTATATAAAAAAGAGCAGACTGCCCAGCATTCGCTCGAGTCTGCTCTTTTTGAAACGTCAGCGCACTGAATTGATGAGCCCCATCATTTGGTCGCCCATTGAGATCGCACGCGAATTCATTTGATAAGACCGCTGTGAGGAAATCAGATCGGTCATTTCCTTTGAAATATCTACGTTGGACGATTCGAGAAAGCCCTGTTTCATCGAGATGTCCTGCCGCCCCGCACCGTTTAAATTGATGAGGGCTGTGTCTCGCAAATCTTCTCTGACAGAGAAAAGATTGCCTCCTTCTGCAGCAAGAGCCTGCGGCTTAACCGCCTGGGCAATGCCTAAATTGAAGCTTAAAGGCGCTTCGGCTTGGTTTCCTGTTGACACGGTTATCGTTCCGCTGCCGTCTACTTGAAAGTTTTGATAACGCCGGTCGAAGCGTATGGCATCCCCATTCTCATCAAGCAGAGGATGCCCTTCTTTGGTGACCAGTTCCAGCTGGTTGGCGTTTCCAGGCGCAGGCGTCAAATAAAATGTTCCGTCCCGCGTATATTGAACTTCGCCATCGACATCAACCTGAAAGAATTGGTAAGGGGAAGTCAGCGCGATATCAAGATCGCGGCCCGTCTCCTTTAAGCTCCCTTGCTTTTGTGTCAGCCATTCCGTCAAGACGGCCCCGACGCCGACCCGAAGCCCGGGCGGTGTCTTTCTGCTTTGCGCCACTTCATTATTCTTCTCATCCACTTGTTCAATCTGCTGTCTTACCAGCTCGGAAAAGCTTGTATTTTTCGCTTTATATCCCGTCGTATCAGTATTTGCAAGGTTATGACTGATACTGTCAATCTGTTTTTGCAGCTGATTCATTGTATTTGAAGCTGTTATCATGGATCTAAGCATTGTTTTTTAACATCCTCCATTTATTTCGTCGGAAGCATCCTGGTTGTGTTAGCCGATTCTGCCAATTTCGTTCGCAGCTTTGTCCATGCTTTTATCATAAGCCTGAAGGACTTTTTGGTTGGCCTCGAACGAACGATAGGCAGCGGTCATTTCCGTATAGGCTCTTGTGATGTCAACGTTTGAGCGTTCCGTCATGCCCTGTTTGACGGAGTACCGGACATCAGGATTAGCGGCTGCGCTCGGCAGATCCTCTCCATTTTCAGTCCGATACAAATCATTGCCTTCCCTCGCCAAATTTCTTGTATCGCGCGCGATTCTCACATCGATTTGACCAAGGTTCCGCCCGGTTTCTGTGACGGTTCCATCCTCGGCCACTTGAAAATTCTCGCTTCCCACCGTAATCGGCCGGCCGTCTGTGGAAAGGACGGCATGTCCGTTAATCGTCAGTTCATTGTTTTCATTCAGCGAAAAGCGGCTGCTTCTTGAATAGCGAATATCCCCGCTTTCAAGCCGGACGGCGTAAAAAAGAGCCGCTTTATCGTTCGTCTCTTCATTGACAGGAACTTCAGTTTCACTAAGCGCAATATCTGTCGGCTCATTTGTGCTTTGCAGATCTCCTTGCGAAAATTGGGGTTTGAGTTCCTGCATGTAAACACCTGTATTGATCGAGCCGATCGGCGTTTGTTTGGAAAATGAGCGGGAGCTGCCGCCGGTTTGAACAGAATCGGATTCCATCCGGCTCAAAAGCATTTCGGGAAAAGCGCGGATCGATCCCTGGTCTTCTTTATAGCCCGGTGTATTCGCATTTGCTATATTATTCGTCAGCATTTCCGTCCGCCGCTGCTGAGTGACCATAGCAGAAGCTGCTGTATAAAGCCCTTTTAACATCTTTTCACCTCAGGATATGTGTCTTGCCTTCTAAATGAAAGGTCTGGATATGTTAAGCAACGGCCGGCTTGGCCGTCTGATTTGCAATATAGGAACGTTTGTTCTATAATAACATTCAAGTATACTAATCTTTTTATCGGCAGCTTTCCGAGTCTTTAAAGCTTTTACATAAAAAAACCTCATTCTAAAAGAATGAGGCCTTTGATTAGCTCAATTTGCGCTTTGGAAGCTTGTCCATGTTGTCAAGCATGACACCTGTACCGACCGCCACGCAATCCATCGGATTCTCAGCAACAAGAACCGGCACCTTAAGCTCCTCTGCCAGAAGCTGGTCGAGGCCGTTTAACAATGCACCACCGCCGGTGATGATCACGCCTCTGTCAATGATGTCGGCTGAAAGTTCAGGCGGTGTTCTTTCAAGCACCTGCTTGGCAGCCTGTACGATGACAGATACAGATTCGCGAAGCGCCTCTTCAACCTCTTTGCTCGTTACCGTAATGGTTCTCGGTAAACCTGTAACCATGTCACGGCCGCGAATGGAGATTTCCTCATGACGTGCGTCTGGGAAAACAGTTGCGACTTTAATCTTAATGTCTTCAGCAGTCCGTTCACCTATTAACAGTTTGTATTCACGTTTGATGTAGTTTAAAATTTCAAGGTCAAACTTGTCCCCGGCCATTTTAATAGAAGAGGCGGTGACAATATCGCCCATTGAGATGACCGCGATATCCGTCGTTCCACCGCCGATGTCAACTACCATGTTTCCGCTAGGCTGAAAAATATCCATCCCGGCACCAATTGCGGCTACCTTCGGCTCTTCCTCAAGGTACACATGCTTTCCGCCGCTTTTTTCAGCAGCTTCTTTAATCGCCTTCTGCTCGACAGACGTAATATTTGTAGGGCAGCAAATCAGCATGCGCGGCTTTGAGAACAGGCCTTTTACATTCAACTTGTTAATGAAATGCTTCAGCATCGCTTCTGTCACTTCAAAATCTGCAATAACGCCGTCTTTTAATGGACGTATCGCAACAATATTCCCAGGTGTACGTCCTACCATTCTTCTTGCTTCTTCACCGACAGCGAGCACTTTCCCAGTGTTTTTGTCAAGAGCAACGACTGATGGTTCATTTAAGACAATCCCTTTTCCTTTGACATGGATCAGCACATTTGCTGTACCAAGGTCAATACCAATATCCCTTGCAAACATCTATCTATATCCTCCTCAAAATCTGTTTCACAGCAATATCCACATTCTGCCCTAATTATATATTTTATCATAAATATTAGAAAAAAAAGCGTTCTTGTTAACATTCTTCACAAAATTTTTGTGGCTTTTTACGGAGGATACCGGGAAATTTTGAAAAACAAAGCTTATTTTTGATCCAATCTTCCTTACTGGACAGGCTCCCTTTCAAGGATTTCCTCTTTTTTATATTTCAGTTTCGTCGCTTCTCCGCCCCGCAAATGTCTGATTGATTTATGATAATCAAGAATTTCTTTTACTTCATTGGCTAAATCAGGATTAATTTCAGGCAGCCTTTCTGTCAAATCCTTGTGAACGGTACTTTTGGAAACACCAAACTCCTTCGCTATCACACGAACCGTTTTTTTCGTCTCCACGATGTACTTCCCTATCTTGATTGTTCGCTCTTTGATGTAATCGTGCACACCACTCGACCTCCCTAAAATGGATGTGAGAAGTGTGAAATGAGATCCGTTTTTTGAAAGAAACCATTATTTGCGCAACTTCTCCGTTTTATGCTTTTCCAAGTAGAACTTTGAAATACTCCCACGATCCCTCACCTCAAACACTCTCTTTGTTAGGTTTGTATCAGTGTATTAGCACTTACATGGGATTATGCTAAAAACTCAAGGAGGACAAGGGGTTTATCCGGCAAATTTATTTCGCCCTTCAAAAATTTCGCTTTACAGCATTCCGGACATTCAGTAAAATGAATAAAGTTTATTATTTACCTAGGTAAATATTTTCGGAGGTATTCGTCGTATGGAGCATATCAATCGAATGATCATTCACCAGTTAAATCAAAGCGCACGGATGATTTCCAAAAAAACGAATGAACAGCTTGAATCATGCGGCCTCTATGGCGCTCAATGGTCAATACTGTATTGCCTTCATACCTTCGGCCCGATGACGCAAAAAGACATATGGACGTATCTGCATGTAGAGGCGCCGACTGTGACCAGGACCGTCAAACGCCTTGAGCAAAACGGCTGGGTGCAAAGACTACAGGGCGAGGATAAAAGGGAAAAAGTCGTCAAAATGACGGAAGAAGCCATCATTCAATACGATGGCATACAAGCGAAAATGAAGGATTTCGAAGAGGATATGCTGTCCGTATTTGATGATCAAGATAAAGAAACATTCCAGCGTTTATTAAAGCGATTTATAGATGGAAACAAGAAGGAGATGTAGCCTGTGAAACAAACTGAAGCGATTTGGACGAGAGATTTCATCATGGTTGTCCTGATCAATTTATTTATATTTGTCTATTTTTATGCACTCATGACAGTGCTGCCCGTCTATGCAATGCAGGAGCTCGGCGGCAGCGAGTCGGAAGGAGGCCTCTTGATCAGCGGATTTATGCTGTCAGCGATTTTTGCCAGGCCGTTTTCGGGCGCGGTGATCGAGCGGTTCGGGAAAAAAAGAATGGCGCTTGTCAGCGTGATATTATTCACGCTCTCTTCTTTCCTCTACATCGTCATTCAAGATATTTACGTATTGCTGGGACTCCGTTTTTTCCAGGGGATCTGGTTCAGCATCATCACCACGGTCACGAGTGCAATCGCGGCGGATTTGATTCCGGCGGCGCGCCGCGGGGAAGGGCTCGGCTACTTTGCGATGTCCATGAACATGGCGGTCGTCATCGGTCCGTTTATCGCCCTGAACCTGCTTGATAAGATAAGCTTCACTGCACTGTTTGCTTTGTTTTCAATCATCGTCACCATCGGAATCGTCTGTACCGCGCTCATCCGGATTCCTAAAGGAAATGACAGAACCTCCGCCGTTTTCAAATTGTCTTTTTCCAATATGTTTGAAAAAGGCGCACTGCGGATCGCTACGGTCGGGTTGTTCGTCTCTTTTTGCTATTCGAGCGTGATCTCGTTTATCTCTGTTTATGCAAAATCCCTCGGGCTGATTGAAGCGAGCAGCTATTTCTTTATCGTATTTGCCGTGGCCATGATGGCGACGCGTCCCTTCACCGGAAAATTGTATGATAAGGTCGGCCCCGGGGTCGTCATTTACCCGTCCATCATCATGTTCAGCATCGGGCTTTGCCTGCTGGCTTTTACAAACAGCAGTGCGATGCTTTTGGTTTCCGGTGCTGTTATCGGCATGGGCTATGGTTCCATCACCCCCTGCCTGCAGACGCTTGCCATCCAGGCTTCTCCGAAGCATAGAAGCGGCTATGCGACGGCCACATACTTCACCCTTTTCGATTCAGGGATCGCAGTCGGCTCCTTCGTGTTCGGCCTTGTTGTTACACAAACCGAATTTTCAAGCATCTATTTATTCTCGGGGGTTTTCGTGCTCGTCAACCTGTTCCTCTATACTTGGAGCCGAAAGCCTGCGTTACTGAAGGAAAAAAGAAATGTATCCATTGCGGATTGATTCTTGATTATTTAGCCGGGCATATAAGCCCGGCTCTTACATTTGTTGTCCTATTCATTTTTCTTTTTCAACCACTCATGTTTTAAAATGCTCATTTCCCAAGCACTCCAGTATTCATCACCATTTTTTGCTGAATCTCTTAGCAAACCCTCTTTCATAAATCCCGCTTTTTCGTAACAGGCGATAGCTGAAACATTGAAGTCAAATACCCCTAGACTGACTCTGTGTAAATGAAGTTCATCAAATGCAATACGAAGGATTTTCTTGATCATTTGCTGACCTATTCCTTTGCCTCTTGCATTTTGATCACCGACTAATACTTTTCCCACCCTTGCAGATTTGTTTTTTCGGTCAATTTTCCCTAAAGAGATATGCCCAATCACATCACCGGTGTCACCATCAATTACTTTATAAGCTAATGTTTCTGAGTGATCACTGTTTGCATTTTCGATATATTTTCCTAGTTGAGCATCATTCAAGGGATAATCAAACGCCGGTCCTCCCCATTGAAGTAAAAATTCCGGTGAATCAATCCATTTCATCAGTTGACTGAAATCGGAATACTCAAAATATTTTAGTTCAACCATCACATCATTCTCCTCTCAAAGTACGGTTGCATGGTAGGGTTGCCATGCTTAGTAATGACGCGTTGTCCTTTTTAAGGATAGAAGAAATAGGTCTCGGCTATTTCAACGATACCTTCCGTTTGGTCAGGTATCCAATATCAACAAAAATCTTTCAAAGAGTCTTTATTGAAAATGAAACCTTTTTAGACGTCATCTCGTCCCCTTACTGTCTGACAAAAATAGAATTCTAAAATATTAAAAAGGTGATTTTGTGAACTACGAATTATTCAACGCAATCCATAATCTATCACACCACAGCAATATTCTCGACAATCTGATGATTTTCATTACGGAAAAAGCGATTTACCTGTACGCGCTGGCGCTGTTGGCGATTTGGCTTTTCGGAGGCCGCGCTTATAAAAAAAGCGTTCTTCAGGCGGGATTTACAGGCGTTTTAGGCTTGGCAGCCAATTACCTGATCACCTTGATATATTTTGAGCCGCGACCTTTCGTCGCTCACCATGTCAACGTATTGATCCACCACGCTGCTGATGCGTCCTTCCCGAGTGACCATACGACGGGAGCATTGGCGATTTCGATCGCATTCTGGCTCATTCACCGTAAAATCGGGAGCTTGATGATCGCTTTTGGTTTATTGACGGGCTTCTCCCGCATCTGGGTGGGGCACCATTATCCGCTTGATGTTTTAGGAAGCATATTGGTAGCTATATTCGTCTCACTGATTGTACTCAAATTTTCCAAACATTTAAATCCGCTTTTCCATTGGATCATTTCCTTCTACAATACGATCGTGCAGCAATTAAGAAAAGCGATCTTCAGATAGTGTGCGAAAACAAAAAGCCCTGGCAGCGGATTGCGGATCCGGCTGCCAGGGCTTTTTTTATTATTTCAATGCATCCGTAAGCGGCGGAACAATTTGTTTTTTACGTGATACAACGCCTTTCAGCGTCGCTGTGTTGTCTGTCAATGTGACATTAAACGCTTTTTCTACTGCTTGTGCAGCTTGTCCTGAAGCGACGACGACAGAGTCGTTTGTCAAAATGTCTGTCACGACGAATACAAATAAATCCAGCCCTTTTTCCGCAACCACTTTTGAAAGCTCTGCATCCACTTCCTCTTTACGGGAAAGGACATCGTTTGTGTCGACGGTATTGACTTGGGCAATCTCCACTTTATGGCTTCCCATCGTAAATTCCTTCGCATCAAGCGATAGAAGCTGAGGAATCGTTTTGGCGCTCAGATCGGCGCCCGCTTTCAGCATGTCCAGTCCATAGCTTTCAGCCTCAACGCCGGCGATTTCAGCCAGTTCTTTTGCCGCTTGGACATCTTCATCTGTGCAAGTCGGAGATTTAAATAAGAGGGAGTCTGAAATGATCGCTGACAGCATGAGGCCGGCAATATCCTTTTTGATCTCCACACCGTTTTCTTTGTACAGCTTTTTCAAGATCGTCGCCGTACATCCAACAGGCTCTGCACGATAATATAACGGATCGCTTGTTTCAAAATTGGCAATCCGGTGATGGTCAATGACTTCAAGCACGCGAACCTTATCGAGGTCATCTGCGCTCTGCTGGCGTTCGTTATGGTCAACCAAAATGACACTGTCTGTTTCATTTGCAACAGTTTCGACAAGGCGGGGAACTTCCGCATTGAATTTCTCAAGCGCATATTCGGTTTCACCGTTGATTTCGCCCAGGCGGACAGGTTCTGCGTCCAAGCCGAGCTCTTTTTTCAATTCCGCGTATGCAATCGCTGAACAAATCGTATCCGTATCCGGATTTTTGTGCCCGAAAATAAGTACTTTACTCATTTGATAACTCCTTACTTTTGTTTTTATAGTAAGCTTACCTGACAATAAAAAAATCTGCAAACCTGTCATTTATTTTAATATTTACGAAGTGTTTTGTCATTTTAAAAAATAAAAAAAGAGCCCTCGGCTCTTTTATTCTCCATAGTCAGGCGTATTGTGGCTTTGTTTTGGAGCAGGTTTCAGGTCCGGTTGATCTCCGTAAGCGACCGGAGCGCTCTCATATTGAAATTTCCTCCCGTCCGGTGCATTCTCTTTCAGCCAATCAAACTGTGCGCTTTTTTCTCCATCTGAAAAATTGTATAAAGTGTGTGCAAATTCTTCCTTCTCATATTCTGTTGGAACCGTGCCCGGCACAATGACACCTTCTTTTTCTTCCAATTCCCTGATCGCAGCCAGCCATTGATTTTGGTGCATTGTATCTCTTGCCAAAAGAAAGCCGAGCATATCTTTTACACCCTTGTCATCCGTCATCTCATAGAGCCTGGCGACCTGCAGGCGGCCTTGTGATTCTGCATTGACATTTGCACGGAGGTCGGCAAGAAGATTGCCGCTCGCCACAATATACCCTGCATTCCATGGAACGCCCGTGCTGTTTTCCGGCATGGCCCCGAGACCCGAAACGATCGCATGATGCGGGTTCATGCCGCTCATGATTGAACCGATCACAGGATCTTCGGCCGCTTCCTCCTGTTCATAAACGGGGGCATCTTCAAGCAGGCGTGCAATCATCGTCGCAATCATTTCGACATGCCCGATTTCTTCAGCAGCGGTATCCATGATTAAGTCTTTGTATTTTTCATTTCCCCTCGTATTCCAGCCCTGGAACAAATACTGCATCGCAACGGAAATTTCGCCGTATTGGCCGCCGAGAATCTCCTGCATTTTCTTTGCAAAGACAGGGTCCGGCCTTTCAGGCTTAGCCGGGTATTGCAGAACCTTCGTATGTTTGAACAAATGAATCACTCCCCTTATTTATGCGGCTGTTTTTGATTTAACCGGAGAGGCTGATCATCAAACGTTACAGTATGCCGTGAATGTGTTGCAGATGGATGTTTTAAGCATAATAAAAGAAAAAGGAGCGTTTTTTAGATGACGATCACAACTACTTCACATCGGCCCTTTCCGCTCCCGAAAGGGTCCTGGATAATGGCACAGACGTGGAACGATGTATTGTTCGCTCATTGGCCTGTTGAACCTGCGGCCATTCGCGGGAAAGTACCGGCGGCCTTGGAGCTGGAGACGTTTAACGGAAAGGCTTGGATCGGCATTCTGCCTTTTCTGCTGACAGATCTGCGGGCCCGCTTTTTGCCGCCCATCCCTGGCATCAGCAGATTTCCTGAGGTGAATGTCCGAACATATGTCACATATCAAGGTGTACCAGGCGTTTATTTTTTCAGTCTTGATGCCGGATCACGCTTAGCCGCCTTGAGCGCGAGGCATTTTTTCCATTTGCCGTATTTTCACGCAGACATTGCCTTTAACAAAGAAGACAGCCGGATTCGATTCTTCAGCAGAAGGTCTGATGCAAAAGCGGTCTTTCACACCAGCTATGGTCCGCTGTCAGATCCCTTCAGCGCCCAAAAAGGAACGCTCGAATACTGGCTGACGGAAAGATACCGGCTGTACACTGCACACAATCGCCGGATCTACTATGAAGACATCCACCATTCACAATGGACGCTTCAAGAGGCCGAAGCAGAATTTCACCAAAATACAGCGGCGGCAGCGAGCGATCTCGTATTGCCTCATACCGCCCCGCTCCTTCATTACGCTAAAAAGCAGCACGTCTTATTTTGGGCGCTTCAAGGGGTTTAGTGATGGGATTGAAAAGAAAGCCGAATAGTGAAATACCAGCTACTCCATATCAAGAGGGGTTAAAAGAAACACTAAATTCTACATAAAAAATAACGCAGAAGACAGGCAAATTATTTATTGATTCATGACTAACAAAAAACCTCCAGATGAATGCCGATCTTGCATTTATTACAAAAGGAAGAGTAAAATACTCTTCCTTCAGCGTATCGACAAACCCTGGCATTCATTGTCAGGCCTGCTAAGTCGGTGCTCACGTATGATAACGAGGTTCGGCGGCTAATTGCGCAGGCGTCCTGCCTGAACGCCGCCGTCATCACATCCTGTGAAAGTTTGCTCCGATGCTCGGCCTTCCTAGACTGCTTCCTTACGGCTCAAGCGGGCTTTGAAATGTCGCTTAATGCCTTCCCGGCTTTCTCATCCGCAGCATTTGTTACGGAAAGATCGCCCAACGCGACAATCCCTTCCAAGCGTCCCTCTTCAACAATGGGCAGTCTGCGAATTTGGTGTTTTGCCATCAGATCACTGGCTTCCTCAGCCGACATGTCAGAATGGCCTGTGACCATTTCAGTGCTCATCACATCTTCGGCCGATGCATCGATGGCGTTTTCTGCTACACATCTGATCACAATATCACGGTCTGAAACGATCCCCAACAATGTTTCATTTTCGCAAACAGGGATTGAACCAACCTCTTGATCACGCATTTTGCCTGCGATTTCTGTTACGGATGCAGATGGTTCACAGCATTCAACAGCGGTTGTCATGATATCCTTCAGTTTCATTTCGGCTTCCTCCTTTATCAGCGGTTTAGTATGTGCTTATCCGCTAAAAACGGAGATTAAACATATTAAAAGCCGTCCTTTCTTTTTTTGTCTTTTAATAAATCACCTGTCCAGCCCTTCTTTTTCAAATATAAATAGACAAGAACGGTCGATAAAAAAATCAGAATCAGCGAAAACAAGTAGCCGTATTTTAATGATAGTTCAGGCATGACTTCAAAGTTCATCCCCCAAAGAGCGCCGAATGCCGTCATCGGTGTAAAGATCGTCGTAAAGATTGTCAGAGCTTTAAAGATCTCATTCCCACGATGGGAAGTCACCACTTCTTCGGAATGAAGCAAATAATTGATTTCATTTGCATATTCTTTGATCAAATCAATGCCTCTGTCGATCCTGCAAAAGGTGCGGCGTTGTTCAATGGCAGCGAAATCCTTTGATAAAAATGCTTCTTTGATGCCCATTCCGATTTTTTTCATAGATAAAATCAAGCTTCTCATGATCAACAGCTCATGGCGCCGCTGATGAATGAGTTCAATGATGCTTTTGTTATTATCATGGTGAAATCCCCATCTTAATTTTTCAAGCTGCACTTCAAAGTGCTCAAGCTCATGCAAATACACTCTCATTAATTCCCCCAGTAACACTAAAAACGCTTCTGCTGCATCATGACATCTCATCAATTGTTCATGCAATCGCTGGAGGCTGACCTCTGCGAAAACGGAGAAATCTAAATTCATCGTGAAAAAATAGTTTTTTGTTAAATAAAAATGAAAAGCTGAGCGGTCCTGCTCCTCTTCTGGTTCCTGATCATAAATATAAGAACCGTAAAGGGCTTCCCTGTCTTTGGCTGCAACATTGAGATCCAAGCAATTGATATTGGTTGAAGGAACGCCTTGAAACCATTTCCGGCATCCCGGCCAGTGATCGGATCGAATCAGCCCTTGTGCCTCTGCCTTTTCGTGAGGGCCAAGCTGATACCATGTCCAGCCATCTCCCTGAAATACTCTCATCTTCTGATCCCCTCCTCTTAAATCCAGCCCATTTGCTTTATATGTCTTTGCCCGCCTTTTGCACAAATAAACATGTTTGCCATGTGTGAGGAGGTGGAATGTAGCGAGTATGATGTTTTCATAGAAAAGGAGGTGTGCGCCTTCTTTTTTTCAGAAGGCCTGGCATTGGAAGTTTTGAAGCTGATCGCTGTAGCCGTTTTAATTGCTTTGACGGGATTTTTCGTGGCGGTTGAATTTGCCATCGTTAAGGTCAGACGAACAAAGATCGACCAATTGGTCATCCAGAAAAAAAGGGGCGCGCTTGCTGCCAAAGAAGTCACCTCACACCTTGATGAATATTTGTCAGCCTGTCAGCTCGGCATCACAGTGACGGCGCTCGGTCTCGGCTGGCTTGGTGAGCCGACGATGCAAAGCTTATTGCATCCCCTTTTGACTGCACTCGGTTTGAATGAGCCGGCGACGCATATTCTTTCATTTCTTTTCGCTTTTTTATCCGTCACTTACTTGAACGTCGTCATTGGAGAACTGGCGCCTAAAACCGTTGCCATTCAAAAAGCCGAGATCGTGACACTTCTGTTTTCTAAACCAATGACTTGGTTTTATCGAATCATGTTTCCGTTTATATGGCTGCTCAATCATTCGGCCCGCATGATCACCGGCATTATCGGAGTGAAGCCGGCCGGAGAACATGAGCTGGCCTACACGGAGGAAGAACTGAGAACACTCCTGTCAGAGAGTTATCAAAGCGGAGAGATCAACCAAAATGAATGGAGATATGTGAACAATATTTTCAAATTTGATGAGCGAATGGCTAAGGAAATCATGGTGCCGAGAAATGAAATGAACGTCTTATCCCTGGAAGACGGGATACAAAACGTGAAACGGCTGATCAAACAAACCAAGCATACCCGTTTCCCCATCATGCAAAAGGACAAAGACCACATTGTCGGAATGATCAATATAAAAGAACTGCTTCTGGCGGAGCTTGCAGGCGAGTTCACTATGGAAGCCGAGCAGCTAAAACCTTATATCCATTCCGTCATCTACGCCATTGAAACTGTTCCCGTGTACAAGCTGTTCGTTAAAATGCAGAAAGAACAAATCCACATGGCGGTTCTTTTGGATGAATACGGCGGAACATCAGGCCTGGTGACCATCGAGGATATTGTGGAGGAAATTGTCGGTGATATTCGTGATGAATTTGATACAGAGGAAGTATCCGATATTCGCAAACTCAAAGAAGATTATTACATCATGAGCGCCAAGGTACTGGTCAAGGATGTAAACGATCTGCTTGGGATTCATTTAACTGATGATGAAATCGATACAATCGGCGGCTGGTTTCTCACACAAAACATCGAAAGCAGGCCCGGAACCGAAATCGAAAGTGAAGGGTACCTTTTTAAAGTGAAAGAAATGGACGGCCGTCGGATCGTGTGGATTGAAGTGACAAAAGCGGCATGAATCCGGCGATTCATTTTATTCGCCCCCGCCCTATCTGCTTTTCTCCCTAAAAACCATGTGAGGAAATCTAACATAGTCATCATGTTATCTTTCTTTAGTCACTATAATGAAAGAATAAAAGAATTTGAACTACTACGGAGGAATGATACATGCAGATGGGGGATACAGTATTTATGTTCTTTTGCGCGCTGCTCGTGTGGCTGATGACGCCGGGCATCGCTTTATTTTACGGAGGCCTGGTCAGAAGCAAAAATGTGCTGAGCACTGTCATGCACAGCTTATCATCGATTGCCATCGTCTCACTGATATGGATTCTATTCGGATATTCTCTCGCTTTTGCTCCGGGAAACCCTTTGATCGGCGGCTTGGAATGGATCGGTTTACACGGAGTCGGATTTGATCCGAATCCAGATTACTCGGAAACGATCCCGCATACGCTCTATATGATGTTCCAGTTGACGTTTGCCGTTCTGACGACGGCGATTATTTCCGGAAGCTTCGCTGAACGGATGCGCTTTCCGGCCTTCATCCTTTTTTCCGTGCTGTGGGTCGTGTTCGTCTACTCTCCTGTCGCCCATTGGGTATGGGGCGGCGGCTGGCTTGCCGAGCTCGGAGCGATCGACTTCGCCGGAGGAAACGTCGTTCATATCACATCAGGTGTCGCCGGCCTGATCGTCGCGATCGCGCTTGGCAAACGAAAAAATATCAGCGACACCGCGCCTCATAACCTGCTTTTGACATTGCTGGGCGCTGCGCTGATCTGGTTTGGATGGTTCGGTTTTAACGTCGGAAGCGCATTGACGATTGATGAGGTCGCCATGACGGCTTTTATCAACACCAATACAGCGGCGGCCGCGGGCTTGATCGGCTGGGTTTTGGCGGAATGGCTGATCAATAAAAAACCGACAATGCTCGGAGCCGTTTCGGGAGCGATCGCCGGACTTGTGGCGATTACGCCGGGTGCAGGGTTTGTCACGCCTTTTTCATCCGTCTGCATCGGCTTGATCGGCGGAGCCGTCTGTTTTTGGGGTGTGTTTTTCCTAAAAGAAAAATTCGGTTATGATGACGCACTTGACGCCTTCGGGCTTCATGGCATCGGCGGAACCTGGGGCGGGATTGCGACAGGCCTGTTTGCCACAACTTCAGTCAATCCGGCGGGAGCCGACGGACTTTTCTACGGAAATGTCAGCCTGCTGTGGAAACAACTGATTGCCATTGGTGCAACATATTTGTTTGTCGCAATCGTGACTTACGCTATTATTAAGGTAGTCGGTATCATCTTTACACTCCGTGCCTCAGAGGATGAGGAGACGCTCGGCCTTGATCTGACGATGCACGGCGAAAAAGCGTATCAAGATTAATTTGTCAAGGAGTGATGGTATGAGCGGTCAAATGTACAAAGTGGAAATTGTAACTCGTCCTACAAACTTTGAAAAGCTGAAAACGGAGCTGGCCAAAATCGGAGTCACTTCAATTACGTTTTATAATGTCCACGGCTGCGGTCTGCAAAAAGGACATACAGAGCTATACCGCGGCGTCAAACGCGAAAGCAATGTATATGAAAGGTTAAAAGTCGAAATCGTCGTCAGCAAGGTGCCCGTCGAAAAAGTGGCCGAGACGGCGCAAAACGTCCTGAAAACCGGAGAGCCCGGAGACGGCAAAATCTTCATATACGAAATCAAAAACACCATCAACATCCGTACAGGCGAAGAAGGTCCTGACGCTTTATAAAGCAAAGCTCCCGGGCGAGACATGACCCGGGAGCTTTGCTTGTGTTACAGGATGTCATCAATGATGCCGTATGCCTTCGCTTCATCCGCATCCATAAAATAGTCGCGTTCCATGTCGGCTTTTAACTTTTCAATAGGCTGACCCGTCCGCTCATGGAAAAACAGCTGTATTTTTTCCTTCAGCTTGATGATCCGCCTTGCCGAAATCTCCATGTCGGTCGCCTGCCCTTTAACACCGCCGAGCGGCTGATGGATCATGATTTCGCTGTTTTTAAGGGCATACCTTTTCCCTTTCGTTCCGCCCGCCAAGAGGATCGCTCCCATGGAAGCCGCCATTCCCACACAAATGGTGCGGATGTCCGGCTTCACATATTCCATCGTGTCCAATATTGCATAGCCGGCCGATGTTGAGCCTCCCGGGCTGTTGATGTAAATCGAAATATCCTTTTCATCATCCTCCGCTGACAAAAACAGCAGCTGGGCGGTGACGCGATTGGCCAGGTCATCCGAAAATTCCGAGCCGATCATAATGATGCGATCCTTGAGAAGCCTTGAAAAAATATCGTATGACCTTTCTCCCGCCGCTGTTTTTTCAATAACATAAGGAATGGTGTTCATTGCCTTTACCTCCTAGGCAGCACACCTCAGCATGCTTTGGCAAGACGGCTCTGAAGCCCCGGAAAGCCAAGTCTTTTTCGCATATTCAAGCAGAAAATCGGGGTTGTGGAACAAAACCGCCTGAACGAGCAGCCTGCCGTATTCGTGATCCTCTTCTGCCGCCTCCCTTTGAATTTCATCTTTAGAAAGGCCTTTCAGCCGCTGGCGTGACCTGAATAAAAGCGATTTGACGGACGATTCGGGTTTATTAAGCGCTTCGGCAATTTCGTGCAGCTGAAAGGAAAAGACATCCTTGAGCAAAAAAATGGTTAACTGCTTCGGAGTCAGGACATCTGAAAGCTTTTTCAGCAAATGCGCGAACTCATCGGCCGCTTTGATCGTTTCTGTCGGCTCGGATAACGGATGCTCAGGCGAGAGAAAGCACTCCCGCTTTCTTTTTCTGAGCCTGTCGATCCATTTATGCTTCGCCACCGTTTTTTGATAAGCATGTGAGGCGTCTGTTTGATTGATTTCCATTAATTTCAGGAATGTATCCTGAACCAAATCTTCGGCATCCCATTTGTCGCCGGTGATTTTCATACAGTACTTCATCAGCGCTTTTTGATTTAACTCATTCATGAATGAATTCACACTCCTTAAAGAGGCCTCTTACTTTAATAAACGGATGACTCCGCAGATTTGATACGGGGTTTTAACATATTGTAGCAAAAAAAAACGCCTATCATGATGATAGGCGCTAAAACCGCATATGGTTTACTGCTGGTTTGTATCTTCTTTCTGGGTCTCATCTTGGGTTTCTGAGCCCTCAGAAGAATCTTCACGTTTCGTTTTTCCGTCTTTGTCATCTTTTTGCTCTTTGGCTTTTTCATCCGTTTTTGCTTTTTCTTCAACAGAAGGCTGTGCAGGCTCTTTCACTTCTTCAGAAGCCTGTTTCTCGATTGCTTTTTCAATGCTTGAAACCGGCTTGTCCATGAAGTTCAGCGGGTTTAATGCCACTCCGTCTTTGCGGATTTCAAAATGAACGTGGTTTCCGCCTTCTTCATTGTAAAGGTTTTTGCCTGCTTTTCCGATGACTTGATTTTGCTCAATTTTGTCGCCTTGTTTGACGCTCACTTCAGAAAGAGACTGATACACCGTTGATAAACCATCTTCATGTTCCACCTCAACAACGTAGCCCAGTACAGGGTCTTTTGCAGCTTTGATAACCGTACCGCTGAGAGATGCGGAAACATCGAATGTTTTTCCGTCTTTCTCAGCCAAGTCGATACCTTTGCTCATGCTGTACGTGTTATTATAGTTTACAAGTGCTGCTTCTTTCTCTTCTTTAGTTGCGTCTGTTTCAAAAAACTTTTTAACGACAGAAACATTCTCAGAATCAACAACCGGCATCGCGACATTTTCTACTGGTTTTCCTACTTCTACCGCGTCATCACGGTTATCATATGCTGATTTGTTGCCATCATCTGTGAGCTGGTCTTTCACATCGTTATTGGATGCAGATTGATACCAGAGAACGGCAGTTAATACAACGACTGCACTGCTCAGATAAATGGCTGGAAATACCCAGCGTTTACGAAAAAACTGTTGTAGCTTTGTGATTTTGGAAGTACGATTCTTTTCTTCCTCTTTCATAACTCATCACCTCAGCAACATTCTGAACACTTTTCAGAAAATATATACATTTACAAAAAACTTTTTTTCTGATTCGTATTTTCAGAAAGCCTCATGATGATGCAAAAACGAAGGCTGAGGTGAACATGAAATTGGGGCGTGATATAGACAACGAGCCGATTTCATGTTCATGATCAATTCAAACGAAGAAAGGACAGAGCGCATGAAATTACGCATCGCCAAGCAATCAGACCTTGCCGAAATCGTCGATATCTACAACTCCACAATCGCTTCTCGAATGGTCACGGCAGATATCGAACCGGTGTCACCGGAAGAAAAAATGAATTGGTTTTTAAACCACACCGAAGCACGTCCCCTTTACATCGTCGAAAACGAAGCGGGGGAAACGATCGGCTGGATCAGCTTTGAATCGTTTTACGGTCGGCCCGCTTATGCCAAAACCGCCGAAGTCAGCATTTACCTCCATGAAGCCCACCGCGGAAAAGGGATGGGTTCTAAAATATTGCAAATCGCGCTTGAAGCGGCGTCTAAGCTGGGAATTCGTTCTTTAATGGCTTTTATTTTTGCCCACAATACTCCGAGCATCAGGCTTTTCGAAAAGCACGGGTTTGCCGAATGGGGGCATTTCCCCGGGATCGCTGAAATGGACGGGAACCGGTACGACTTGAAAATACTCGGAAAAGAACTAAATGAAAGCTGACGGGACACAAAAAAAGAGCTGAGATACAGCTCTTTCCTTCATTATTCAGCTAATCTCTGTCTTCTGTTTTCCTCTTCATTTAAAAACTCCAAAAAGCTTCTCATCACAGTAAACGGCTCTTCTTTGACCGCCCGGACATAGCGGTTTTTCCGATCGTCAGGAAGCACTTCGCTTTTTTGCATCCGGTCCAAAATATAGGTCATCACCGTCTCCTGGACATTTCTTTTTTGGTGGGACGACTCTTTGAGCAAAGCCATTCCAAAAGCGGCGCCGATGGCGGCGATGCCGATTTTAATATACGATTCCGTTCCGAAAGATACCTGGCCCCAGAATGTTGAGAGATAAATAAGCGAAGCCAAAAGCAGCGGAATGGCCACAAACAGAAAAACGAGCCTCTTCTTTAAGATCGGGGCAGCGACCCGCTTGAGATTATCCAATTCTTCCTTCATAAAGGCCGGCATTTGATTAAATGTTTCAATATCCATAAAAATCCCTCCTGCATTCGTTAAGAGACCTTATTCCGGTAATAAATCCGATTTCTATATTTATATCGTAACTTAGTTCCAACATGTTTTACAGTTTTTTGCCTTATCTTCCTTTTCGGAAAGAAACTTTTCTGTTTTTGATCCGTATATCATGAGATAGTTGCTTGAAAAGGGAGTAACTGATATAAATGGAATGTATAAAAACAAATCCGTCTTGCGAGGTTCAACATGGATATTATTAAAAATATTAGCATCACATCGATATTTCTCGGTTTTATATTAGTAATAAATACACTTTTGGCAATCGTTGTGATTTTTAGAGAACGCCGCGATGCAAGCGCCTCCTGGGCCTGGCTTCTCGTTCTCTTCTTCATTCCCGTCCTCGGATTCGGCCTTTATTTGCTATTCGGCCATAATTTAAGCCGGAAGCATCTCTTTCAATGGGAAGACCGGAAAAGAATCGGGATGGAAAAAATATTGGAGCAGCAGCTCGCTAAGCTGAAAAGCCGCGAATTTGCATTTCGCAATAAAGCGACGGCAGACAGCAAAGACTTAATTTATATGCACATTGTCAATAATCACGCCGTTTTCACAGAAGACAATGCCGTTGAATTGCTGACCGACGGGCGCCAGAAATTTGACCGCCTCCTCCGCGATATTGAAAACGCCAAAGACCATATTCATCTGCAATATTATATTTATAAAGGCGATGATATCGGAAAAAAGCTGCGCGATGCGCTCGTCAAAAAAGCAAAAGAAGGTGTGGAAGTCCGCGTTCTGTACGACGAATTGGGGTCGAGAAGCTTGCGAAAGAGCTTTTTTAAAGAGCTGATCAAAGCTGGAGGCTATGTCGAAGTGTTTTTCCCGTCGCGGTTTAAATTTATCAACCTGCGCATGAATTACCGCAACCACCGCAAGCTGGTCATTATCGACGGTGTCATCGGATATGTCGGGGGATTTAATGTCGGGGACGAATACCTCGGCCTGAACCCCAAGTTTGGCTATTGGCGGGATACGCATCTCAGAATCAAAGGAACCGCCGTCCACTCCATTCAAACGCGGTTCATCCTTGACTGGAATCAGGCCTCACATCACCATGACATTACTTATATGCCAAACCACTTCCCTGAAATCGACTCTTGCGGAAACATCGGCATGCAGATTGTCACAAGCGGACCGGATTCGGAATGGGAACAGATCAAAAACGGCTACATTAAAATGATCTCGACGGCCAAACGGTCCATTCTGATTCAAACGCCTTACTTCATCCCTGATGCAAGCCTGCTCGACGCGCTCAGGATCGCTTGTTTGTCGGGAGTTGACGTCAGAATCATGATCCCGAACAAGCCCGACCATCCTTTTGTGTACTGGGCGACTTTTTCTTATATCGGCGAGCTTCTGAAAGCAGGTGCAACAGTATTCATTTACGATAACGGCTTTATTCATGCGAAAACGATTATCGTGGATGAAGAGATTTCATCAGTCGGAACGGCCAATATTGACATGCGCAGCTTCAAGCTGAACTTTGAAGTCAACGCCTTTTTATATGACGAGGAAATTGCCAAAAGCCTTGTTCTATCATTCGAAAAAGACCTGCGAGTATCGAAGGAGCTGACGATTGAAGAATATCAAAACCGAAGCAGAAACGTCCGTTTCAAAGAGGCCATTTCCATTTTGCTGTCACCGATTTTATAGAATGGCAAAAGCAAATCCCCCTGGGTGTATCCAGGGGGATTTTTTCCGGGTCTGTTATTCTCCTGCCGCCGGGGCATCATGGGCTGCCGGCGAAGAGCGTTTGCCGGTGCTGGGGGCGATGTCGGCATCACGGATGCTAAGCGCGAAGCAAAAAGCGGCTGCTAGGAACCCCGCCGCACCGAGCAAAGCCGCCCGGTAAGCCGCAAAATCCGGCGCAAAATCCCCCGAATGCCGGCTCATGAGGGCAAGCAGGCAGCTCAAGGCCGCAACCCCCAAAGCCGAACCGAGCCGATTTTGCACATGAAACAATGTCGTCGCCCGCCCCATTGAAGCTGATGAAATGTTGGCGAAAGAAGTGATCTGCACCGCACCGACCGCTTGACCCAAGAAAAATCCAGCCAAAAACAGCAGCATCCTCAAAAACCATGGATTTGATCCCGGGCCGGTCAAGCTGATCAGCGCAAACATCACGGCGGCGCATACCAATGCGGCAGAAATCAGCCGGCGCGGACCGAATTTTGCAAGCGTCCGGGGCATCACCTGGGAAGCAAGCATCAGCCCCAGCGCTTCAGGAAATGTGATCAGCGCCGTATCCAAGGCCGAATAATGGAGCACTTCCTGATACATCAGCGGAAACACATAAAGCATACCGAGCAGTCCCGCGGCGGACAACAGCGAGATCATGCTCATCGTTCCAAACACCCGCTCAGACAGCAATCGCAGATTGAGAAGCGGCTGCTGAACCTGAAGTTCGACAAATACGAGCGCTGTCAAAAGAATCAGTCCTCCGATCGCGGCAGCAAGTACAGCAGGTGAAGCGAATCCCCGCACAGGGGCCTGGCTAAGAGCAAAAATCGCCAGCGCCATTCCCGGCGCTGAGAGAAGAAATCCCGGCAGATCGAACCGTTCCGCCTTTGATTCAATATGCTCGTCAAGGAACAGCATCCCGAAGAGCAAAATGATGATCCCGATCGGAATATTGATATAAAAAATCCAGCGCCATGACAGCTGATCAGTCAAAAATCCGCTGATGATCGGCCCGAGTGCCGGAGCAACGGCGACCGGAAGAACAAGAAGGCGGGAAACTTTAGGCCGCTCATGCGGCGGAAACGTTCTGAACAGGATCGCCATTCCCACCGGCGTCATCAGTCCTCCACCTGCCCCCTGGATGACGCGAAACAAATTTAAAGCCGCAAGATGATCGGCAAGCCCGCATAATGCAGATGACGCCGTAAACAGACCAAGCGCGATCAGAAATATCCGTTTTGTCCCCCAGCGGTCGCCGAGCCAGCCGGCAACCGGAAGGCAAACGGCGAGGCTGATTAAATAGCCGATATTGACGATGGCGGCTGCCGACGGAGGTGTCTGGAATTCATTGATGATGGCCGGAAGCGCCACATTGACGACGCTCGCATCCATTGCGGCCATAAACATCGCCGTCACATATACGACACTGACAACCGTCCTTTGATTGAACGGTCTCATGTTCACTCCTCACCGCCGTGAACTCCGAGAGCAGGCTTCAGACTGTTCGGGCGCAAATCGGCCCAATTCGAACTGATGTATTCCTGACAAGCGCTTCGGCTGTCTTCTCCAAAGACCGTCGTCCAGCCGGCCGGCACATCAAGAAAGGCCGGCCAGAGCGAGTACTGGCCTTCATGATTCCTTAAGACGACATATGCGCCGTTTTCATTCTCAAAAGGATTCGTCATCTTTTTCTCTCCCTTCTTATCCTCGAACTTTATTTCATCATCGCAGCCAATTTTTCCGCAAGGACTCGGCCAATTTCGGCAAGAGGACCCGGCTGGCACAAATCTTTATGCCGGCAGTCAATATCATGCTGTTCAATTTCACCTTGAAGATATGGACGCCATGATTCCGGTTCAATCGGATCAAACCATTCCGGAATAACGGTTGATCTGAAGAATAAAAGATCCCCTTGATAGGTTTGCGGCTTATATTCGCTTAAAATGCGAACCGAATTCACATAAGTTTCTTTCAGGTTCAAAATCGCCGATTCATCAAGACTGGCAAGCGCACTGCCGTCGCGGCGCAGGATGTCGATCGCGCTGGAAAGCTCAAGCGGCTCCCCGTCAAGACTGTCCGGATCGTATCCGCCCAATGCTAAGAGAGCAACAAGCGCTTCCTGCTCATCTGGGGCATCTTTAATCGGCAGAAAATGATTCGGATAAGCATCAAGCATGACTAGAAGAGAAACGGTTTCTCCTTGCTTTTGAAGCTGTGTGGCGATGGCGTGCACAACATTGCCTCCGAGAGACCAGCCGAGAAGGCGGTAAGGGCCGGCAGGCTGAATCGTACGAATATGACGAATATAATCTGCAGCCATTTCATCCAATGTCTGCGGCAATGTTTCCTCTCTTGCAATACCTCGGGCCTGAAGGCCGTAAATCGGATATTCTTTGTTTAGAGACGTCATCAAACCGGCGTAGCACCAGCTCAATCCTCCGGCAGGGTGCACACAGAACAGAGGCGGCTCGCTGCCGCCCGCTCTCAGCGGAAGCAGAACATCTAACGCATTGTGGCTGCCGCCGGCTTCAATCCGTTCGGCAAGACCGCTGACAGTAGGAGCTGCCAACAAATCACCGATGCCCAGTTCGACGCCGAGCGCGTCGCGAATGCGGCTCATCAGCTGAACGGCGAGCAGGGAATGTCCGCCAAGCTCAAAGAAACCGTCATCGATGCCGACCCGTGGCAAATTCAAAATGTCCGCAAAAAGATCGCACAGTATCTCTTCCTGTGGTGTGCGCGGTCCTCTTCCTTTGACCGCCGCTGTAAAGTCAGGTTCTGGCAAGGCTTTGCGGTCGAGCTTGCCATTTGGGGTAAGTGGCAGGTCAGCAATATCAACAAAGGCTGAAGGCACCATGTAGTCAGGCAGTGTTCCGGCGGTATACCGGCGCAGTTCTGCCGGATCTGCCCCTGCATCTGACGCAGGAACAATATAGGCGATCAGACGCTTGTCTCCCGGCTGATCTTCCCGAACCACGACAGCCGCTTGATCCACATCATCATGCTGAACAAGCACAGCTTCAATTTCACCCAGTTCAATCCGGAAACCGCGAATTTTAATCTGCTGATCCGCGCGCCCCATATAATCTAGAGAACCATCCGGACGCCAGCGGGCCAGATCACCCGTCCGATACATCCGCGTCCCCGGAGGCCCATACGGATCGGCGACAAACCGTTCAGCCGTCAAGTCCGGTCTTCCCAAATAACCGCGCGCGAGCCCGCTTCCCGATACGTAAAGCTCCCCGGCTACACCGGGCGGAACAGGCTCAAGGCATGAATCAAGCACATATACGCCAAGATCGGGTATCCCGCAGCCGATCAGACTGTTGGCTTTTAGAGAAGCAAGCTTCCGATCAAGGGAAATGTAGCTGACATGTACCGTGGTCTCCGTGATTCCGTACATATTGATCAGTGAAGGGAAATGTTCCGGATGACGCTCATACCAGTCTTCCAGCCGGCTCAGCTCGAGTGCTTCTCCCCCGAAGATGACAAAACGCAAAGTCAATAGCTTGCCAATCTCAGGATTGTCGCGATCTGCCTGCATCAATTGATAAAATGCCGACGGCGTCTGGTTGAGCACTGTTACACCTTCATTGACAAGCAGGCGCAAAAACTCACGCGGCGAGCGGCTGATGGCGTGAGGAACGACAACAAGCCTCCCCCCTTGCAGCAGCGGGCCCCACATTTCCCAAACCGAAAAATCAAACGCATAGGAATGGAACATCGTCCAAACATCGTCTGCACCAAAATGGAACCATTGCTCTGTCGCTCCGAACAGCCGGACAACATTCTGATGCGGAATGACGACTCCTTTTGGCGTACCGGTTGAACCGGATGTATAAATGACATATGCCGGGTGGAGCGGCTGTAAAGGCTCAAGACGATCCGCGTCACTTGGATTCGTGTCAGGACAGTTTTTCAATTGCTCCATCGTGTGGCGATCATCGAGTGTGATTTGTAAAACAGCTCCTGCATCAAGATGAGAAGCAGTCTCTAAATTTGTAATGATACAAGCAGGTTCGGAACTTTTTAGCATAAAAGCGATTCGTTCAGCCGGATAATCCGGATCAAGGGGAACGTATGCCGCACCTGCTTTAAGCACAGCCAGCAGACCGATGACCATTTCAAGCGACCGCGGAAGCGCCAACGCTGCAAATTGTTCAGGGCCGATCCCTTTGGCAATCAGCAAGTGAGCCAGCCGGTTCGCCCGCTTGTTGAGTTCATCATAGGTGAGCACCCGATCCTCATAGGTGACGGCAATCGCTTCAGGATGAAGAGCGGCTTGCTTCTCAAACAGTGTCGGTAAACAGGCCTCATGCATCTGAAGCGGGGCTTTATTCCATGCGGCCAGCATCGTTCTCCGTTCTTCCGGCAGGAGGATTTCCAGGCGGCCAACCGGCTGATCGGGGTCAGCCGCGGCGGATCCGAGCAGTCTGACAAGCCTTGCAGCCAGCGCTTCAGCCGTATCGCGCTTAAACAGATCTGTACTGTATTCAAGGAATCCGGCAATCCCTGCCGGTGTTCCGTCTGAATGACGATGTTCGCGAAGCTCGATCGTCAAATCAAACTTGGCGGCGCCGACACTTCTGACTTCAAGCTGAGATTCGAGGTCTGAAAAGTCAAGCGTCGGTTCAGACGTGTTTTGAAACGCCAGCATGATTTGAAAGAGCGGATGTCTCGCACGTGACCGGGCTGGATTGAGAACTTCAACAAGGCGTTCAAAAGGAAGATCTTGATTTTCATATGCATCAAGATTTACTTTTCGAACCCTGGAAAGGAGCTCGCGAAAGCTTGGATCACCAGATGTGTCAGTCCGGAGCACAAGCGTATTGATGAATAATCCGATCAGCTCGCCGAGCGAGTCATCGCTTCTTCCCGCGATCGGGCTGCCGATCGGAATATCGCTTCCAGCCCCCATTCTTGACAGCAGTGTGGCAAGCCCCGCCTGCAAAATCATAAACAGACTGACTCCGCTTGTGCGGGCCAAGCCGAGCAGCCGGCTGTGCAGCTCCTCATCAATGCTGAGCTGAATCGTGTCTCCGCGATAGCTTGATTCAGCCGGCCGCGGAAAATCAGCTGGAATCTCAAGCTGGTCCGGCACATTCTGTAGCGTATTTGTCCAAAATTTCAGTTGCTTTGCAATCAGACTTTCCGAATTGTCCTCGCTTCCAAGGAGACGTTTTTGCCAGAAACAATAGTCGGCATATTGTACGGCAAGCGGCTGCCACTCCGGAGCTGTCCCTTTGCAGCGGGCGTTGTAAGCCTCCGCCAAATCACGGGTCAGCGGTGTTAAAGACCAGCCGTCACCAATCATATGGTGCAGAAGCAGCAGCAGAACATATTTGTTCTCTCCAAGCACGAAAAGCCGAGTACGGAACGATGGCTCTTGTGCAAGGTTAAAGCTGTATCTGACAGCTTCATTGATCGCTTCCTCCAGCTCATTTTCGTTAATGGAAGAAACATGCAGTTCAGGACGGGCTTTAGCAGGTTCTAAAATATGCTGGTACGATGTTCCTTGCCTCTCCGGAAAAATCGTTCTCAGCGGTTCATGTCGTTCTGCAATATCGCATAAAGCCCTCTCAAGCGCTTCCTGATTCAGCTTGCCCGACAAGTTGACGACGACCGGAATATTGTATGTTGGACTCGGCCCTTCCAAACAGTGTAAAAACCATAGCCGGCTCTGGGCAAAGGAAAGCGGAATTTCTTGGCGCCGCTCAACCTTCCTGAGAGCCGGACGGGCGCCCGCCGCCTGATCAAGCTGTCTGGCAAGTCCTGCAGGAGTCGGCTTATCAAATAAACGGCCGATGCCAAGCTCGGCACCCAGAACATCGCGAATACGGCTCATGAGTCTGCCGGCGAGAAGCGAATGTCCGCCAAGATCAAAAAAGCTGTCATCTATGCTGACGTGGGACAATCCGAGTACCTCAGCAAACAAATCGCATAAAATCTCTTCCTGCGGCGTTCGCGGCTCACGTCCTGCACCCTGGGCGCTCACCTCGGGAGCGGGCAGCGCCTTGCGATCCAGCTTTCCATTCGGTGTCAACGGAAGCTCGTCTAAAATGACGAATGCGGACGGCACCATATAATCAGGAAGAGCATCACTGACATGGCGGCGAAGTTCAGCCGGATGAGGGTCCGCTCCAGGTACGGGAACGATATATGCGGTCAGGCGCGGGTCGCCCGGCCGGTCTTCACGCACGATAACAGCAGCTTGGTGAACATCACAATGGCTGGCGATCACGGCATCGATTTCCCCCGTTTCGATACGGAATCCGCGGATCTTAACTTGATGGTCTACCCTTCCGATATAGTCCAAAGAACCGTCAGAGCGCTGCCGCACGAGATCGCCTGTCCGATACATGCGGGATCCCGGCGGGCCGAAAGGATTGGCAATGAAACGCTCAGCCGTAAGATCAGGTCGGCCCAAATAACCGCGCGCCACCCCTGTACCGGCCACATAAAGCTCACCTTCCACTCCCGCTGGAACAGGCTGGAGGGCAGCATCCAGTACATATACTTGTGTGTTCCAAATCGGGCGGCCGATTGAAGGTGCTTCCTTCCGCCCATTTTCCAATGCGGCAGAGGTTGACCAAATCGTCGTCTCAGTCGGACCATAAAGGTTTGTAACCTGACAGTCCAGCTCTTGCAATTGCTGAGCAAGGGTGCTTGAAAGAGCCTCTCCTCCAACAAGCACCTTGAGTCCGCGGAGCTTTTCCGGGACGCTTGACACTAATGCATGCCACAGTGTCGGTGTTGCCTGCATGATCGTAATGTTTTGCTTATCAAGCACGTTCCCCAAAGCGCTCGGATCTTGTACAGTTTCCTTCTTCGCGATAACGAAACAGGCTCCGCTGATAAGGGGCAAATAAATTTCCAGCGCCGATATGTCAAAAGCAATCGTAGTAACCGCCAAAAGCCGGTCATACCGCTGCAGTGCAAACGTCTCCCGCATCGATAGAAGAAAATTGCATAAGTTTTCAACCGATACGATAACACCCTTAGGCCTTCCGGTAGAACCCGACGTATAGATCATATATGCGGGATGCTGAGGCGATGTGCCGTGTCGATCATAAACAGCCGGATTGGCGGCGGAATAGCGGCTGAGTTCATCGATGACGTCAATGTCGTCAATCATCATGCTCTCGGCCTTTATATGCTCTGGTATGTTTGCTGCGGTCTCTTTGCTCGTCAAGACAAGCATCGGTTGAGCATCGCTGAGCATATAAGCGATCCGCTCAGACGGATATTCCGGGTCGATCGGCAAATATGCCGCTCCAGCCTTAAGAACGGCAAGCATGGAGATCACCATTTCCGTTGAACGCGGCAGCGCCAGTGCAACAAACCGCTCCGGTCCGGCTCCTCTTTCGATCAACAGATGGGCCAGCCGGTTCGCCCGTTCATTCAATTCGGAATAGCTGAGTACATCATCCTGGAAGACCACCGCAGGCGAGTTCGGATTTTCTTTCGCCTGCATCTCAAATAATTCAGGAAGAGTGTCATCCGGAAGTGCGTGATCTGTTTCATTCCATTTGCTAAGCGCCTGATGGCGCTCTTCAGGCAGCAGAAACTCTATTTTGCCAACAGGCATGTCCTGTCTTGCGTCGGCGAATGTTTTCAGAATAGACAGAAAACGATTCAGATGCTGCTTCAGATCATCATCATGATATACGGCGGGATTTGCATCCATATTTACCTTCATGCCGCTTCCGCCAGGCCTTCCGTAAATGTTGATCGAAATGTCGTCGACAGGCCCTGTCGCAAGATTGTGAACAACTCCGGGATGTCCGGCAAAGCTCAAACCGCCGGTAAATGGCAGCAAATTAATCTGCGGACCGAACAGACGCTGGTTTTCCCCAAGCAGTTTAAGATCGCGCCGCAGCTCTTCATGACGATAATGCTGATGACGGCGCAACTTTACGATTTCCTCAGAAATCTGCTTCATCAGGCGGGCCATTCCCATTTCCGGCTGCACAGATATACGAAGCGGCAAAAGATTCATGACCATGCCGGGAATATTCAACGAAGCCGATCCTAATCGGCACATCATCGGCAGTCCGAGCACGACATCACGCGCCCCTGTGAGACGATGGAGATAAATGGCGGCCGCGGCAATGACTGCTTCATGCCAGCTTGTTCCCAGCGAGCTGGCTGCAGACAAGAGCCGATCTGCGCTTTCTGCAGGCAGATGAACAGATTTCCGCAGAAAACTGGAAGATGTTCTCGGCGCCCGGCCGGCAAGGCTGGGTACGTCCGGTTCATCACGGAAGCGATCCAGCCAAAATCGGCGGTCCTTTTGATATTGATCTGACGAACGATACACCGACTCTTCCTTAAGAATCGAGTCAAAGGAGCCGAAGGGCCGATCATGATCAAGCGGTCGCCCTTGAACCAATGCGGTATACAATTTTGACAGCCGCTCGGCTATAAGGGCAAAACTGAATCCATCGGTTGCGATGTGATGTGCCCGGTGATACCAGAAAAAAAGATCCGGCGCCGCTTTAAAAAGCGCTTCTGTAAAAAGCGGGCCGCTGCTCAGATCGACCGGCCGGGCAAGGTCGCTGTTCATCCATTCTTGAGCGGCCTGCCGCGGATCCGGCTTTGAACTGACATCAATGAAGTGGATGTGAAAATCTGAAGGCGGAGCGATCACCTGCCAAGGCCCTTCCTCATCTTCTCCAAATCGAAGGTGCAATGTATCAGCTTCTCCGATCACTTGCCGAAGGGCTTTCTCAAAGAGCTGCTGGTCAATCGGACCGCTGATTTCTACATATTCAGCGGTATTATAGATCGGATTTTGCGGATCAAGCTGCTGTGCATACCAAATGCCGGCCTGTGCTCCGGTTAGCGGCCTGCGGTTTTCTTGATATTCAGACATGATGTCGACCTCCTTCATTGATAGTCTGCATTTGGCAGTGGTGCTTCTTTAGAGGAAGACAGCAGTCTCCACCAGTTTTCAATCGTCGGCTCCTCGGCAAGCTCAACAAATGTCACCTCTGCACCATTGCTCCGCCAGCGTTCAGCAAGGCTCATCATTCTAACCGAATCAAGCCCTCTGAAAATCAAATTCTCATTGTCCGTGATATCATCTGGTGATTCATAAAGAAGCGCAGCGATTTGTTCGCGGATCTTTTGCTTTGTCAGCATCTCCCCGGTTTGTTTGCCGTTTGCAGCACCCTGCCCGCTTTTCAGCTCGTTCAATAGATGTTCCGTGGTGATGGCGACAGCGCAGCGGTCGGCTGCATAAGAGATAGCCATTTCATGATGTTTTAAAGAAAAATCTGCGACAGCATCGCCTACAAAAAATGTTTCAATGTCTTGCATAAAGGCGTCACACGCTGTCATTAAACAGCCGATATGTGCGTAAACCCCTGTGATGATCAGCTGATCGCGGCCATGCTCTTGCAGGATGCCTAAGAGATCGGTTTTTCTAAAGGCGTTGTATCTCCACTTCGTCAAGACGATGTCGGCCTCATTCGGTTCAAGCTCGTCAACGATTTTCTGCTTGTCAGGCCCCGGACCGATTCCCGGACCCCAAAAGTCTTGGAGAAGCCCCCGCTCTTCCGGTGTTTGTCCGCCAGGCTGGGCCGTGTAAATGACCGGTATCCCAAGCTCAATACATATATCCTTCAGCATTTTAATATGTCCGAAAAGCTCTGTCATCGGAGATTCGCCTAAATTGTAAGCATCGATAAAATATTGCTGCATGTCATGAATAAGAAGTGCGGCGCGCTTCGGATCAGGTGTCCATGACACCTTGTTCTTCGGCAAATCTGACGCTTTTGGCATTGTGTACGGTAAGATGGCAGGAATGGCCATCAACATCACATCCTCTCTTTTTGATCATTTTCGCGCTTTTGGCATCATTTTTTCAGCAATGGCCGCGCGCAATGCTTTTTTGCTGACTTTTCCTACTCCCGTCTGTGGAAATGCCTCTACCATTTCCACCCGGTCAGGTATTTTATATGCGGCAAGGCCGCGCTCTCTCAGGAAGGCTTTAAGCTCTGCCGGAAGAGGAGGAGTGCTGCGCGGAATGATGTAGGCGCACGTCCTTTCCCCAAGAAACTCATCAGGCATGGAGACCACCGCTGCGTCAAGCACACCTGGATGGGCAAGAAGATGATTTTCCACCTCTTCCGCCGCGACCTTTTCTCCGCCTCTGTTGATCTGGTCTTTGGAACGCCCTTCAACAATCAGATAACCTGATGAATTGACTTTGACCAGGTCGCCCGTCCGGTAAAAGCCAGCGGCGGTAAAAGCTTTGGCATTGTGTTCTTCAGCTTTGTAATAGCCGCGAATCGTATACGGCCCTCTTGTCAGCAGCTCTCCTGTCTGCCCCGGCTCGACTTCGCGTCCGTTTTCATCAACGATCTTAATCTCATCAAACGGCGACATCGGCCGGCCTTGTGTATGGATTATGATGTCGTCCGGATCATCCAGTCTGGTATAGTTGACCAGACCTTCTGCCATGCCATAGACCTGCTGCAATGTGCAGCCGAACACCGGCTTTACACGGCCTGCTGCTTCGGCGCTGAATTTCGCCCCGCCGACTTGAAGGACCTGAAGACTTGTGAAGTCGTGGCGGCGCGCCGAAGCGGCTTCCAGCCAGATCAAAGCCAGCGGCGGAACAAGCGCGGTTATTGTGACGCATTCCTTTTCAATCAATGGAAAGGCTTCATCAGGGCTTGGCCCTTGAGCCAAAACGACCCGGCCTCCCGCATATAATGTTCCAAGCACACCCGGCGAGCTCAGCGGGTAGTTATGGGCCATCGGGAGCACGGCTAGATACACGCTCTTTTGATCAAGCCGGCAGATATCGGCGCTGATTCTCAGACTGTAAATATAATCATCATGTGTTCGGGGAATCAGCTTTGACAGCCCCGTACTTCCCCCTGACAATTGCAGAAAAGCGACATCGCCAGGGCTTACCTCCGGAAGATCGGCGGGAGCTGCATAAAGATCGCTGAGCGCCTGAAATTCTTCCGCATCACCGGCGACAATGACACGGCTGAGTCCGGGAAGCTTATCGGAAACCTGTCTCGCCAGCTTGCGGTAGTCAAATCCTGAGTAAATGTCCGGAATGATATATGCGGCCGCTTCTGAAAACTCGCAAAAATACGTAATCTCACTTTGACGGTGTGAAGGAAGGGCAAACACGGGCAGCGCTCCGATTCGAAAGAGGGCAAAACAAACCTCAAAAAATTCGGGTGTATTCGGCAGCTGTACGACGACGCGGTCTTCCTTTTGAATGCCAAGCTTTAAAAAACCAGCAGCTAAAAGGTCAGCTCTCTCATCCAACTCTTTATAGCTCAGATGGGAATCACCACATGTAATGGCGATTCGGCTGCCATGCTTGTCAGCCCGCTCCCTCAGCATCCCGCCAAATGTTTCGCCCCGCCAGCACCCCTCCTTCCGGTACTTTTCTGCAAATTCTTTCGGCCATGTCGGGCATCCCTTGAGCATATTTGATCTCCCCCTGTCATTCACTGTTCATTCCCATTGCACGAAGCATTGTGCGAAACTTTGCTGATGTCTCGGCCAGTTCGTCTTCCGGCTTTGACCCGGCGACAATTCCGGCCCCGGCAAACAGGCGAAGCGAGCGTTCCTCCGCCTCGGCACAGCGGATCGTCACCACCCATTCTCCGTCTCCTTCGGCATCACACCAGCCGACCATCCCGGTGAAAAAGCCCCGTTCGAAAGGCTCAATCTCTTGAATGGCCTTTCTCGCTGCCTCTGTCGGTGTGCCGCAGACCGCCGGTGTTGGCTGAAGAGCCGCTGCTAGCGTCAACGATGAAATCGAATCGTCTCTGAGCTCTCCCGTTATTTCTGTAGACAGATGCCACATCGTTTCTGTGGTGATGAGAGACGGCTCCTCTGGAACATTCAGCGTTTTGCAGAACGGTCTGAGCCCCGAAGCGACCGCTTCTGCTACAACCGCATGTTCATGCCGGTCCTTTGCAGAAGAAAGCAATTCGGCTGCCCGCCTTTGATCTTCACGCGGATCACTGCTCCGGGGCCTCGAACCCGCCAGAGGATTGGCAGAAACACGAAGGCCGGATTTTGTGACAAGCAGCTCCGGACTGGCTCCAATCAATGTTTTAGGTGTTTCTGTATTCTGTGTGGACACATCGACGGCAAAGGTATATCCGCTGGAATTATGCCGGGTAAGACTTGACAGCAAATCTTCGATATCGATTTTTTCCGGTGATGCCAAATGCAAGGACCGGGAAAGGACGATTTTGCTGAAATCGCCTGCGGCTATGCCCGCTAATCCGCGCTTCACTCCACTCATATATTCCTCCGGTTCAGGAACAGACTGAATCTTGTAATCATAAGCCAATGCAGCAGACTCAGGCTCATCTCCGGCAAATCTGAGCGGTCCCGCAAACCGGACCGCCTCCGGCACGGTAAGCCGCACAGGCTTTGTTTCATCAAAAGGGACAGCTCCGACTAAGAGCGGGCGGCTTTGTCCCGCCTGTTTGGCTTGTTTGAGAAGCGCCGCAGCCCGCTGAGCCAGATTTTCCATTTGGTTCAAGCCCTCCGCTTCAGAAACTGCGGCAAACACGCCTTCTGCAAGGATGGTTCGCTCAGGAGAAGAAAAAAAGAATGAATTCCCTGTCCGATATTCCTTTAAAAGCTCTTCAGCAGGCGCTTCAGAGACAATATCACGTTCCATCATTATCAAAACCTCCTTTAATTTCAGGTCAGGCCCCCAGAGTGGCTCCCCCATCAACACGCAAATCATGCATCGTTATGTGGCTAGCCCGGTCAGACAGCAAGAAAACTACGGCATTTGCAATATCCGAAGGATAAGCTAACTTCCCGAGCGGAATCCCTGTCTTAAATGTTTGAAGCGATCCGGCAATGACGTCCTGAGCGGCGTCCTCATCCGGCCAAAGCGCCCTTTGCATCGGCGTATCCGTCGATCCTGGTGAAACGATATTGCAGCGGATATTGTACTCGGCAAGCTCAAGCGCGAGACACTTCGTAAACATTAAAGCCGCCGCCTTGGATGCCGCATACGCGGACATCTGTATTCTCGGTACAGCCGCTGCATTGGAACCGACGGTCACAATTGAACCGTTTCGGCGCGGAATCATACGGCCGGCAACTGAACGGGAGACGTTAAAAACGCCGGTGGCATTGACATGAAACGTCTTCTCCCAATCTTCATCACGAAATGATGCGATCAAGCCGGTTCTCAAGATTCCCGCCACATTGACCAGCATGTCGATCGGGCCAAGATCACGCTCCACCTTGTCCACAAGCTGTTGAACGGCGGCGCTGTCACCCACATCAACGACAAAACCGGCAGAATGAAAACCTTTTCTCTCCAGATCTTTCACAAGCTCATGAAGCCCTTCCCCATTTTGATCTGCTGCCGCTACAATGACTCCTAGTTCTGCAAGCGTCCGGACCACCGCTTCGCCAATTCCCTGGGAAGCCCCGGTGACTAAAGCAACCTTGCCTTTCACACTTATCATTCCCTTTCTGAAATCCGAATCATAGCAATAAATGATAATGATAATCATTATCGTTTAAAAATATAATATACCAGTAAATGCTAACGGTCAAATCCTTTTCCGCAGGCTGCTATGGTATATTTCTCAATCTGTCTATTCTTCTTATGATGAAAACCCGGGCGCAGCTTCTGCGCCCGGGTTTGCGCATCAGCCCTGTCCCTCAGGGCTTAACGCAAACCGCAATGCTCTATTGATCAGAACCGGCAAAACCGATATGTGGCCTTCTCCCGCAAATTCATGAAACTCCGCATGAACCCCGTGGCTTTCAAAGGCCGATAAACGCGAAGCCAGCCGTTCCGCATTGTCATTCATCCCGCTTTTATGCGTCTTTTCGAGTTCTCCCGCTCCAAGCAGGACATTGACGTTGACACCGGTCTTTTCCAATCGGGAAACAAAATCACAATCTTCGTCAAAAAAAGACGGATTCCAATGAATGGACGGACTGCCGGCAATGTATGTCTGAAATAAATCGGGCTTTTTATACAGAACTTGCAGGACAAAAAGACCGCCAAGGGAATGGCCGAAAATCGCCTGCCTCTTCCGATCAACGGAAAAATCGTGTTCGATCATAGGCTTGACCCGTTCTTCAATGAACGTCAAAAAAGCTTCGGCTCCGCCCGGCTCAGGCCACCCCTTTCCATCAGGCCTTTGAGGCAGATCTCTCACTGAAACCGGCAGCGTAAAATCATAATAGCGGCCCGGATCAAATGGAGCATCCGTCTCATAGCCGATACCGACGATAACCGCCGGCACAACCCCGGTTTTGTCGGGACGGCGGGCTTGAACCCGCACCGCCTCGACCATCGTTCCGAACACTGAATTGGCATCAAGCAGATAGATGACCGGAAACCCCTCGGGAGGCGCTTCTCCAACCGGTTTAGCGATCAAAATCCGGTAGGTGCGTTTCCCGTCTATTGACTGCATCAGACGCTGCTCTGTACCGGGGATCGTCACCGGCGCAGCTTTGCCGGTCTGATCATGTTTCTCTTGGACCAAAAGGTTTCCCCTCCCCCTCTATGAGAAAAGAGACAGTTAATGAACCGTCTTTTTCTGTTTAAACAGCAAGTATAAGAAATAAGGCACACCGAAAATGGCGAGAATAATCCCCGCAGGAACCTCTGACGGCTGGAACAGCAATTTGCCGGCAAAATCGGCGCACAGCACGAGAAACATGCCGACGAGTCCGCTTAACAGCAATGAATGACGGTGCAGAACCCCCGCCAGCCTCCGGGCAATATGCGGGGCAATTAAACCGACAAAACCCATGCTGCCCGATATCGCCACACACGCGCTAATAATTCCGACACAAGCAATAAGCAGCACGATTTTTTCAAAGTTCGCAGATACGCCAAGGCTTTTAACGGTATCTTCATGAAACCGAATCGTATCGAGAAGGTTGCTCTTTGCGATCAGAAACGGAATCAACAGCAGAAGCCATGGCAGTGCGGCTTGTATATACGTCCAGTTCGCCGACCAGATGCTGCCGTTTTTCCAAACCATCGCCATTTCATGATCATTGGGATTCATCTTCAATGACAGGTACAGCGAGACAGCGCTGAAACCTGAATTGATGGCTATCCCGACAAGAATGATCCGGCCCGAGTCCAAATTTCCGCCGTGCCAGGCAAAGATAAAAATGAAAACCGCCGCCAAAATCCCGCCGATCAAGCCGAACAACGGCATTCCCATAGCGGTCAGAAGGCTAGATGCTTCCGTCTGGCCTTGAAACAGCAGCATATAGCCGACAATGGCCGCGCCGGCCCCGGCGTTTATCCCCATGATGCCTGGGTCAGCAAGTCCATTTCTGGTCATCGCTTGAATCACGGACCCGGCAATCCCGAGGCCAAGGCCGACAAGAGCAGCCGTCACAATCCGCGGAAGCCTTAAGTCAAACAGCAGGATGCTGTATTGCTCATTCGGATTGATTTGAAAAAGTGTCGATAACAGCTCCACGGGATGGACGGAAAACGCCCCTATTGTGATGCTGAAATAACAAACCGCAAGAATCAGGACAATGAAAACGGCATAGATGGCCGCTACTTTTTTAGGCACGCTGCTCCCCTCCTTTTCGCTTAATCAAATAAAGGAAGAAAGGAACGCCGATAATGGAGGTGACAACTTCAATCGGTGTCTCAAATGGGTAATTGATCAGCCTGCTGGCAATATCGGCCATTGTCAAAAAGATTCCGCCGATGATGCAGGAACAAGGAATGAGACGACTGTAGTCCGAACCGACGAGAAAACGGGTAATGTGCGGTACGACGAGGCCGACGAAGGCGATTTTCCCGGCCAAGGCGACGGAACTTCCCGTCAGAACCACAACCGCAGCCATCGCAGCCAGCTTGACGGCCCTCTTCTGCTGTCCAAGGCTTTCGGATATATCGTCCCCCAATGATAAAGCCGTCACTTTCCTGCCGAGAAAAAGAGCCAGGATGATGCCGAACGTCAAAAAAGGCACCGCATATTTCAAAAGATCAGGACTCATTTGATGCAGCCTTGCACTGTACCAAAAACTGATATCCTGGGATATTTGAAAATATATCGACATCGCCGCTGACACACTGCTCAACAGCATGCTTGTGACCGTACCGATAATGGCAAGCTGAACGGGCATAAAACCGTTCGGAATCACCGCGGCCAGGCCGAAGACAAGCCCCGCCCCGACAGCGGAGCCGATAAATGAATATCCCATCATTTCCAGAGACGATGATTGCGGAATCAACACCATCAAGAGCGTGATCATGAAGGCTGAACCATCGGAAACCCCCATAATCGAAGGAGAAGCCAGATAGTTCCGGGTGATCCCCTGCATCAGCGCCCCGGATACGGCCAGCGCCGCTCCGATCAGGAGGGCGCCGGCGGCACGGGGCAGGCGGGAATGCCAGATGATCTGATGATCTGTATTGTTCGGGTCAAAATGCAGAAGTGCCGAAAAAATCACTTCCGGCTGAAGCTGCTTTGCGCCGCAGCATATCGACAGAAAAACAGCCAGTACCGCGGCAAACGGAGCTGCGACCATAATGATGCGCGTCATTCGCTTTGAAGAATCCATAATTGAAAAACCTTTTCTATATTAGTTTTGCGACAATTTCTCTGATGCAGCTTTTAAAAATTGTACTTTGCTCCACGCTGTTCCTCCCTGTGCGAGCGGATCTACGGCATTGACAAATACATGGTCTTCTTTAACTGCCGTGATACTTTTCCAAATTGGATTTTTCTCCAGATCTTTCAGCGCATTCGGCTTATCCGCGTTTTCATCATCGGAAAATTGAACAAACATATAATCCGGATTCATCTCGCTTAGTTTTTCAAGTGAAATCAGTTCCTGGGCTTTGGCTGCCTTTACTTCGTCCGGAGCCGTGAATCCGAGCTCACCGTATAAGGTGGAGTTGAAAAACATGTTTTCCGGATAGATAAATACGTTTCCTTGTCTGATGCGAACAACGACAACTTTTTTATCCTTTACGGTTTTCTCAAATTCGGTTTTTGTTTCTTTTAGGTCTTTCTCATAATCTGAAATGATCTGTTTTGCTTCATCCTCTTTCCCGGTCAGTTCAGCCAATAGGTTTAAATTGTCTTTCCAGTTGGATGAAACGTGTGTCACAGGAATCGTCGTAGCGATGTTATCAAGCTTTTTCACCACTTTTTCGGGAAACTTTGTTGAAGCGAGGATAACATTCGGCTTCAGCTCAAGGATTTTTTCCAGATTCGGTTCGGTTTTTTCACCGATGGCAGTTGCTTGATCCGTGATGCTTTTAAACAGCTCCGGGAATTTCCCTGAGAAGGAAATCGCACCGGCCGGATGAACATCGAGCAGCTTGGCGTCTTCCATCGATTCCACACTTCCCGTAATGACGATTTTGTCAGCCGGGACTTTCACCTTATATGTATGATCGAGGTATTGGATGCTTTTCTCAGCTGATTCGGAGCTCTTTGCATCACCGCTCGCCTTTTCTTTGCTGTTCCCGCATCCTGCCGCAGCAAAAGCGAAAAGCAGAATCAATATAAAAAACGAAATTTTTTTCATTTACTAAAGACCCCCTGATTTAATTGATAACTATTATCAATTAAAATTATAGGAAAGCCTTCTCGATAACACCATGGACAATATCCGGCAATTAAAATGAATTTTTTCCGGACAACAGGCTGGCAGCCTGGCGAACAATCCGGCCATGGCTGCAGGCGGAATATTCACGCCAAGGATCAGATTTTACTTGATAGACCTGCTGCTGGCGCACAGCCTTCAAGTCCTGCCACTGAGCCGACTGCTGCATCTGCTGGTAAAATGCCAGTGTTTCCGGCTCCTTGAAAAGAAAGATCATGATGAAATCAGGCTGACAGGCCGCAATCGTTTCCAGAGAAATCACCCGGTCTGTCGGCTCCTTCAATGAAACTGCCGGCTGAAAGCCCAAGTCGCCAAAGAACACATCACTGACTGAGCGGTTATGAGCGAGGTAAATATCCTGCTTATGAAGCCGTAAAAACAAAAAGGTCTGTCCCCCGCATCGCGGATCAAGCTGCTTTTTCACCGTTTCCGTCTGCCGCTCATAGGACGCCAGCCATTTGCGGGCTTCCGCTTCTTCATTCAGATGTGAAGCCGTCAGCATGAAATGTGTCCTCCAGTCTTCCTCTGAGGGGAGATAGATGACATCGGTTATCTGATCCAGCTGCTCACGTTCTTCTTTTGAGACGCTGTCCATGCTGATGATCAGCTCCGGGGCGGCCTCGCACAATGTGCTCAAGTTTTCCTCCCATGGTTCATGGTAGCGGTATGCGCTGAGATGCACCGGAATATCCGCGGCATAATGCTTATAATAATAGGATGTCCACTTCGGGTGCAGCGGGGCGGCATAAGGTATGAGATGGAGCGGAATGAGCTGTCCGATCGTGTTCTGTCCGTAAGCGGCCAATTTCCTGCGCCTTTTTTTCATGTAAACCGTCGGCGATAAACCGGTGTGCTTTTTAAATGTGCGGCTGAAATAAAATTCATCCTGGTAGCCTGTTTGACCTGCAATTTCCCTCAGTTTGTAACTGGATTTGGCCATCAGCTGTTTCGCTTTGGTCATCCTCATTTCCGTGATGAACTCGGTCACGCTTTGCCCGTACAGCTTTTTGAATGTTTCGCTGTAATGCTTCGCGCTGATTCCGGCCATTTGCGCCAGCTGGTCGAGGGTGATGTGAGCATCTGAATGGGCTTGAATATATTCCTTTGTTTTGGCGATTGCTGATGCCGTATCTGCGGGATGAACCAGTTTTGCAGAGTAGATGTCGTATAGAAGAAGCTGCAGTTCAGCCTGGCACTTCATCTCCTGAAGCCCCGAAGAGGCCGACCATAAAGCGTGAAGTTCCTGAAGACGGGAAGCAAGATTTCCGACCGGATGAACATTCATCATCTGCAGATCGGAAAAGACGTCGGGATTCGTGTCCGCCACCAGTGTTTGCCGCTGTTCGTCACAAACATACGCCTGCAGCCTGATGAGATACATACTGATTTCATCCGATGAAGCCGTAATCCCGAACGTTTCATAAGGCGGGCAAATATAAAGCGTTTCTTTGTGAAGCGGACTTCCCGCCGTTTGAATGTCGATTCTTCCTTCTCCCTTTAAAAGAAATATAAAGACGAAAGAATCAGCAAGCTGCTGTTCATTTGGAAGGTCGCCGGTTTTTTTGATATGTTCGATTTGGACGAGACGATAGATATACGAGGATTTCATGGAAAACCGCCTTTCTAAAAACCAATCAAATATCATCCTGAAAATAAAAAAGCCCCCCTGAACAAAATATGGTAAATTGGTTGCGGACAAGCCTACAAAATACCAGTTTGCGAGGTGCATTTTCACAGTCAAATATAGCTGAATTTGCTTCTTACGATTTACTATAACACAATCTTTTTTTTTGTGGAATAACATATGCAGACCATTGGCGTTCTTTAAAATATATTTAAAAATTTATATTTATCATTCCAATCATCTTTTCACTCGTGTATAAAAGAAATGTATTCATCATCCATTTTTGAAAGGTGTGAACCAGCATATTGGAAATTTCGGAAGTCATGAAAAAATATCTTCAGACAATCGCTAAGTGGGGAAAACCGACGGGCGTCTTGATGATCATCGCCGGCGGCCTTTTTGCATTATTCGGCCTGCCTTTATATGTCATCGGCTCAGTCCCCGGAATTTTGTTAATTGTTTCGGGAACCTTTTTGTTTAAATCCGCGGACGCCGCTGCGAAAATAAGGGAAAAACCGGCGGCGGAAATGAGCGAAGCTTTTTTGGAGCACTACGCTAAGTTTCTGAAGTGGCAGTTGTTCCACCTCATCGCAGCCATTGTAATCATTCTATTGATCATTTTCGCTTTTCTGATTCTTGTGGTGATGGGGGTCATGACTGAGCTTCACTTCAGGACACAGCTATAAGATAAAACGGCCTTTAGTCAGGCCGTTTTATTATTCCGCTTCACCGACAACAGTGAAACGTTCATTGATATGTTCGCCTTTTTCAGCTTCATCGACAACTGCAATGGCGTAGTCTGCATAACTGACATAGCTTTCGCCGGCGGTGTTGACAATCAAGTTTTCCCGGCCTTTTTTGTATGCCCCCGTCCGTTTTCCTTCCGGATTGAAGAAGGCCGCCGGACTGATGAATGTCCATTTCAACCCGTTCGCTTCTTTTAAATCCTCAAGATTTTGACCTTGATTTTTTGCCGTTGGCCAGTATTCTTTAGGGAAGTCAGGCGTCTCATAAAGCCGGGTTGTTTTTTCTTCATCGACATAAAGGCTGCCCGCTCCTCCAACGACGATTAATCTCGTTTCAGGAACGTGCTGAAACAGTTCGATCAGCTTTCTTCCCGCTTCAACATGTAGATGCTCCTGCCCCGGGGCCGCTCCAAATGCGTTGACGACAACATCAAGGTCTCTGATATCGTCAGGTGTCAGAGCAAAAACGTCTTTTTCAATGACGGCTGCTCCGCTTTGTGCGATCTTGGATGCGTTTCTGACAATTGCCGTCACGTCATGTCCCCTTTCCGCCGCTTCTTTTAAAATCAGGCTGCCCGCTTTGCCGCTTGCTCCGATAATACCGATTTTCATGATAAATACCTCCATTTTTCTTTTGTAACTTATTTTGTTACATGTAAGCGGTGAAAAATCATCTCTTGTTTAAAAGAGATGAGTTAATACGTCTTTAAGAGACTTGCTCGCCAATTCATTCTCCATCGCCTGCTGGACGCTGTGAAATGTTTGGTCAAGCGTTGCTTGAATTTGCTTGCCGACCGGGCAGTTTGGATTCGGTTTTTCATGAATCGCAAATAGCTCTTCCTGCGGTTGAACCGCCCGATAAATATCCAGGAGCGAAATTTCTGCGGGATCTCTTTTCAAGCTTGCTCCGGCTACTCCGGGCCGCGACGAAAGAATATCAGCTTTTTTCAGCTGACTGATCATGCGCCTGATCACAACCGGATTTGTATTGACGCTGGCTGCGATCATTTCTGAAGATTCCCGCGGATTCGCTGCGATCAAGGACAAAATATGAATGGCCACTGAAAGACGGGTGTTTACCATATGATTTCACCACCGATGTAATAATTATAGTTACAGGTATATTTTTTGTCAACTCCTATCTTATACTTTCTTTTTTCTAGAATAAACAGTTATTTTCTTTTGAAACCTATTCGTCTCACCATTCGTACCTATACTAGAAGGGAGTGTTTTCCAATGAAAGATATCCAGGAAGGAAAAGCGGCCATCCAAAGCCGGCTTGAACCGGATGAAGAAGTGAAGGCATCCATTCTTTGCACTTATAATGCGAAAATGTACGCTCATGCCTCGCCTTACAGAGGCATTCTTGCGGCGACGGACAAACGGCTGCTGTTTTACTCTTCCCTGTTTGGGTCGCCATTTTTCCTTGACATCCGCTATGATGCGATTTCATCTTTCCGCCGTGAGAAAGGGCTTGTGACACGCGGAGAGCATATTGTGGTGATGAACGCCGGAGAACGGGAAGCTTTTCAATATTTTAACGGGTGTGATCATTTAGACACGTTTATCAAAGCCGTACAAAAGTTGGACCGGCTTCCCCAACATATCATGCACGTTTAAAGCCGTCGGGGGCTTTCCTCCCCGACTTTCCGCTTCCATCTGGACAACGCTAATGGTTGGTTTCATACTTTTCCCCATACTTCAGCACTTGATAAATCGCCATGCCGTCTGAAAGATGATTTTCTGAATATCTCACAGGAATCAGAGCAAACACTAAGTAATAGGTTGAAAAATAAACAAACTGATAGAGAAAAATACTTTCTGCCAAAATATCATGTATGATCAGCGAATTCACAATAAAGATAGACGCCAAATTAAATATGGCCCCTCCCGCATAAATCAGCGCATGTGTATACCGGTTATCATATTTTAAATCACTGTAATTGCAAAATGAATCCATAAAATAAATGCTCCTGATCTGAATCACCCCTATCTTGATCAGCTTCTTTCCCATCCCGACCTCCAGATCAGGCTTGCCTCCAAAAATCAGCACCATAAAACTGTGGCCAAGGGCGTGAAGGACAGAGACAGCGGGAAAGACGAGCAAAAAAGACCAAAAGAATGTGATGATATCGCGAAATCCAAACATCAAACCACCCTTTCTTCTGCAAATGTTTTTTAAACTTTTCCTCCCGCTTCTTTTTTTAAACCTCGGGATACACACAGAAAAGGAAGCAAACATTGTTTGCTTCCCAGCTTGTAGAGAAACCCATGTTTTTCTACAAGCTTTTTGTTTTAAATAGGTTTTGATATGTTTTTCTTCTTACAAAGAAACAGAAAAAGGCCTCCCACACTCCTAGCCTAGCTTCGCTAGGTGTGTGGCAATCTTCTTCATATTCTGGCAGGTAGCTGTGAGGAGAACTTGTTCCGTCACATTCCGTTTTCCCCTCAACCGGCAGTAGCGAAGCCCATGCAGCTGTTTTGAATCTGCAAAGCTTCGCTCTATTTTTTCTTTTCTTTTTTTGTAGAGGTTTTTTCCTGAGGCAGTCAAACGATTTTCCCTGACCTTTTCTTTATGATCCTCCCATATGTGTCTTGAAACGACCTTCTGATGGTTTTTAGATCGTGTACAGCTCTCAAGCAGAGGACATGAAGCGCATTTTTCAGGATTTGATTTATAAAACCTGTAGCCTTTTCGATCGGTTGTGGAGTAAAAAAGTGTTTGTCCGTTTGGACAAATGTACTGATCTTTTTCATTGTCGTATTGAAACTTCCATTTAGGAAACAAACCTTTTTTAGGATGAAAGCGTCTGTGGGCAATGACGCCAAAAATATGGCGGTCGGAAAGCCCTTTACAGATTGGTGTTGTTAAATAGCCGGAATCCAGAGCGACGGCTTCAACTTGAAAACCAAATCGTCCGATTTGGTGATCTAAACGATCAAGATAAGGTGCAGAATCATGGACATTGCCAGGTGTTACATAGACATCGGTGATGATATTGTATTTCATATCCGTTGTTCGATGATCCAAATAGAAAAAACCTTCAGGTTTATTTTCACGGTAAAGATAGCCGCTTTCGGGATCGGTGGTACTGTGGCGAATTTCTTTTTTAGCTTTCACCTCCTCTTTGGCTTTTAAAGACTTTTTTCCGTGCGCCTCTCGATCTTCTTGCACGGCTTCATCCAAGTCCTTTATATAGTTTTGTGTATCCTGTTCAATTGTTTTCCTCGTATATTTATGCTTGTTGGCGTTGGCTTTGAGATGGGTTGAATCGGTAAAAAGGACACGCCCGCCAACCATTTCGTGATTGATGGCTTGAAGGACAATTTCATCAAAAATATCTTGGAAAATGGTTGTATCTTTGAAACGAGTGCGTCGGTTCCAACTGATCGTTGAATGATGAGGAACTGGATCATTGATATTTAATCCTAAAAACCATCTGTAGGCCATATTGTAGTAAATTTCTTTTTCGAGCTGTCTTTCTGAACGGATACCGTACAGGTATCCGATAAACATCATTTTGAATAAAATCAATGGATCGAGAGATGGCCGGCCATTATTCTCACTGTAGTAAGGCTTAACCTTTTCAATAATGAACGAGAAATCTATGTATTTGTCAATTTTGCGTAGCAGATGATCCTCTTCAACAAGTTGATCAAGCAATACGAATTCGGCTTCGTTTTGAGAAGAATTTCTGGTGTAGAACATTAGCAAAACACCTTCCTTTTAAGTCCTTTTCTTTATTATAAAATGAAGAAATGGATGATTTAAGGAAAAAATAAAAGACTGTCGAGATTTTCTCGACAGTCTGGGAAGCAAACATTGTTTGCTTCCTCCAGATTGTGACAAAATCGTAAAACGGTTTAAAGTTTTACGATTTTGTCATCCTTTCAGCGTGACCCTCAACCCTTGCAGTCTAGGAAGGGCGAGCATCGGAGCAGACTTTCACAGGATGTGATGACGGCGGCGTTCAGGCAGGACGCCTGCACAATAGCCGTCGATCCTCGTTATTATTATTCGTGAGCACCGACTTAACAGGCCTGACAACGAATGCGAGGGTTTGTCGACACGCTGAAGGAGCAAACATTGTTTGCTTCCTCCTGAACCGGTTTCACCCGCCGATATAAGACATTTCAACCTTTTTCCTCGGCTCCGCTTTTGATAAGGCGCGGTCAAGGGAATATTGATCCGCACGGCTGAGCCAAACCGACCGGATCGCCTCGATAAGCTCCTGATCGGTTTGTCCGCTTCTGACCAATGTTCTTAGATCATAGCCGCTTGACGCAAACAGGCATGTAAAAAGCTCTCCTTTCGCCGACAGCCTTGCCCTGTTGCATGTCGCGCAGAAAGCATCGGAGACTGAAGAGATAAACCCGATTTCTCCGGAGCCATCCCGATAACGGTACCGTTTCGCCACTTCTCCTTTGTAATTCGGATCGATCGGTTCAATCGGCATGTCTTCGTTGAGAATATGGATAATATCAGCTTTGGTGACGACCGACTGCCGATTCCATTCATTCGTATTGCCGACATCCATAAATTCGATGAATCGCAAAATATGGCCTTTTTCTTTAAAGTAGCGGGCCATCGGCAGGATATCTTTTTCATTGACGCCTTTTTGTACGACCATATTGATCTTGATACCGAGCCCGGCTTGTTTTGCAGCTTCAATGCCTTCAAGAACTTTGCCGACGGAGACCCCTCTTCCGTTTATCGTTTTAAAGCGTTCATCATCAAGTGAATCAAGGCTGATCGTGACCCGCTTCAGACCGGCTTGTTTAAGCTTTTCGGCATAGATGGGCAACAGGACGCCGTTCGTTGTCATCGCAATATCGCGAAGCCCCGGTATGCGGGACAGCTTTCCGACCAGCTCGGGCATATCCTTTCTCATCAGCGGTTCTCCGCCTGTAAGCCGGATTTTTTCAACACCGAACGAATGGACAAACAGCTTCGCCAAACGTTCAAGTTCTTCAAAGGAAAGGAGCTCATTCTTCGGCAAAAACGGAAAATCCTTTCCGAAAATTTCGGCAGGCATGCAATACGTACACCGGAAGTTGCAGCGATCGGTGACGGAAATTCTCAAATCCCGAAGAGGCCGGTCTTTCTGATCCAAAATAGGGTTCTTGTTGGCGGTCATTAGCATTGCCTCCTTTTACGAGAGTCGTATTCGCTCGTGATGTGTATATACATTAAATGACTGGTTCCTCGCAAAACCAATCATCATGATATTCAGCTCCTCGGCCATCTGAATGGCAAGCTCGGTCGGTGCGGACTTGGAAATGACCGCAGAGACGCCGATTTTTGCCGCTTTTAGCAGCACTTCAGACGAGATTCGGCCGCTGAATACGATCAGCTTGTCCCGGACCGGAACCTGATGCAATAAACAAAATCCGTACAATTTATCCAGCGCATTGTGCCTTCCAATATCAGACCTCGTCGCGATCATTTTGTCTGGGGTGCACAAAGCGGCGTTGTGAACGCCTCCCGTATGCTGAAAAAGCTTGCTGTTTTTCTGCATGTCACGCATAAGCGCCAAACAGTTTTCAGGTTTGATCGTTACATAATGAAGGGCGGTTTTCGCCGTTTTGACATCCTGCTGGAAATAAAAATGCCGCCCTTTCCCGCAGCAGGACCCAATCACCCGCTTCGTGTAATCTTGAAGCCGAAGCTGATTTGAGCTGACAAGATCGACATATGCGAAACCAAGACTTTCGTCTATTGTAAACCTTTTAATCTCTTTTTTAAATCGGATAACCCCTTCGGATGCCAGAAATCCAATCACAAGTTCTTCCAGGCTGTCCGGCGAACAAACCAGTGTGACGAACTCTTCGCCGTTCACCATTACAGTCAAGGGGTACTCTGTCGCCATCTGATCCTCTCGCTGCACAAGCTCTCCATGATCATACCGGAAAACGCTGCGGCTTGTTGTGATGTTTTTCCCCATTGGTAACCCAGCCCCTTTTATATCTTTCATTATTTATTACTATACTCGTCTATCATGATACTTCACAACTCCCAGGTCAAATTTGGAAGCTTCATCTTGTTGATAGTTTGAAAATATGATATTATTTTTAAAAATTCACAAAATAGACACTTTTCTATCGATATGCGCCAATCACTGCTCCCAAACTCCTCAACCAGCTTCCGTTTTACAAACAGTTTTTTCATTTCCACAGGAGGACCTGACATGAAAAAAACAAAAAACAGGTGGCTCATCGCTCTTTGTGCGGTCGGAATCCATTTATCCATCGGGTCTGTGTATGCATGGAGCGTGTTTACAAATCCGCTTGCAGACCAATTCGGCTGGAGCCTGAGCCAAATCAGTCTGACGTTCAGCATCGCGATTTTATTTCTCGGCCTTTCAGCCGCATTTTTAGGACATTTCGTTGAAAAACACGGCCCCAAAAAAGCCGGTATGCTCGCGGCGTTTTTCTTCGGTATCGGTGTGACCTTTTCCGGGGTCGCCGTTCAGCTCGGCTCCCTTCCGCTGCTCTATTTGTTTTATGGCGTTTTTGGCGGCATCGGCCTCGGTGTCGGCTATATTACGCCTGTCTCTTCGCTTGTGAAATGGTTTCCGGACCGCCGCGGCCTGGCTACGGGGCTGGCCATCATGGGATTTGGCTTTGCGGCTTTGATCAGCAGCCCGATTATTCAGCTTTTGATCAGCCATACCGGGATTTCCAACACGTTCTTTATTCTCGGTATCTGCTATTTTGCGGTGATGATGCTCTCTTCCGTTTACCTTGCTCCTCCTGAAGAAGGCTGGGTGCCGAAAGGGTATTCTCCCGCAGCAGGAAGGACGGTCCGTCATCTGGATTTATCGCAGCTGACGGCAAACGAGGCCATTAAGACGAAACGGTTTTATTATTTATGGCTTATGCTTTTCATTAATGTCACGTGCGGAATTGCCATCATTTCGATCGCATCTCCGCTCTCCCAGGAAAGCGCGGGTTTTTCCGCAGCCGGAGCCGCCGCGCTCGTTGGCATTTTGGGTGCGTTTAACGGCTTCGGACGCATCGGCTGGGCTTCCGCATCGGATTATATCGGACGGCCGAATACGTATACCGTCTTTTTCGCCATTCAGCTTATTGCTTTTCCGCTGCTGCCGTTTGTTGCAGATCCAGTCATCTTCTCTGGCTTGATGGCGCTGATCTATACGTGCTATGGAGGCGGCTTTGCCGCCATTCCGGCATATATCGGCGATTTATTCGGAACAAAGCAGCTCGGCGCCATCCACGGATACATGTTAACAGCGTGGGCGGCAGCCGGACTTGTGGGGCCGATGTTCTCATCTTGGATTCGCGATGTAACGGGAAGCTACAGCCAAAGTCTGACGGTTTTTTCCGTCCTGTTCGGCATCGGACTGCTCCTCTCGTTTTTCATCAGGGCGGATATGAAGCAATTGAGAAAAAGAGCAGCGGTCCAAATCTCAAGTTCAGCAAAGGGATAATGCACTTATAAAGCCGGAAAGGAGAGCGGTGTAAATGGGAAAAACGAAGCACCAAGGTCCAATGAAATTAAATAAAAAACCGGCGCCAAAACTCTGGGCATCCTGGGCGCCGATGGGTCTCGGCAAGGTAAAACCAAAGCATATCAGAGATACGATGAAAGCCGCCTGGGATAATAAAGACAACTTGACATATGCCTACAGAATTTTGACAGAGGGCGTTTGCGACGGCTGTGCGCTCGGCGTCTCAGGCTTGCGCGACCAAACGCTCACAGGCCCCCACCTCTGTACGACGAGGCTGAATGTGCTGCGCCTGAACACAATGCCGGAGATTGAGGGGAAATGGCTGTCGGCCGATATCGAACAGCTTCGCAAGCTGGACAGCACAGAACTCAGAAAACTTGGGCGCATCCCTTATCCATTATCAAGAAAAAAAGGCGCGTCCACATTTACGAGAATCTCTTGGGATGACGCGCTCAGCCGAATTGCCGACAAAATCAAGTCGATTGATAAAAGGCAGCTCGCCTTTTACTTAACCGCCCGGGGCATCACGAATGAAGTCTATTACACAGCGGGAAAAGCGGCCCGCTTTATCGGTACGAACAACATTGACAATGCGTCGCGGATTTGCCACTCACCAAGCAAAACGGCATTAAAAAGGTCGCTTGGAATCGGCGCCTCCAGCTGCAGCTACCGCGACTGGATCGGGACGGATGTCCTCGTGTTTTGGGGTTCTGTCGCCGCCAATAACCAGCCTGTATCGACAAAATATATGTACGCCGCCAAAAAAGCGGGCACGAAAATCATTATGATCAACCCGTACAAAGAACCGGCCATGGAAAATTATTGGATTCCATCGATAGCTGAAAGCGCACTTTTCGGCACGAAAATCGCTGATGACGTATATCAGGTCAATATCGGCGGTGATATTGCCTTTATGAACGGTGTGATGAAGCACTGGTTTGACATGGAGCGGGAAAATCCCGGTTCAGCCATAGACCGCGCCTTCATCGATACACACACAAACGGCTTCAGAGAGCTGAAGCAGCATATCGCAAAGCAACGATGGGAAGAGCTTGAAGCATCGTCCGGCTTATCGAAGGAAAGAATGAAAGAGTTTGCCGTACTGCTTGCAAAAGCCAAAACCGGCGTCTTGATTTGGAGCATGGGACTCACCCAGCACCGCTTTGCGACAGACAACATTTCCCAAGTGGCGAATCTCGCGCTCTTGCAAGGATTCATCGGCAGAACACATTGCGGCGTCATGCCGATTAGAGGCCACAGCGGTGTGCAGGGATCCGGTGAAATGGGAGCCGATCCTTTCGTTCTTCCCGGCGGTGAGTTTGATGAAGAGAATGCGGCCCGCCTTGAGAAACTTTGGGGTTTTGACATTCCGAAATGGCAGGGCGACACGATCGGCCAAACGATTGAAAACATGCTTCTCCCTGATGAAAGCCGAAACAAAGTAAAGGTTTTTTATACGAGCGGCGGCAATTTTTTAGAAACGATGCCGAATCCGGATTTTATCGAGAAAGCATTGCAGGAAGTCGAACTGAGGGTTCACCAGGATATCATTTTCAATACATCAACACTTGTCGATGCAAAAGAGGAAGTCATTGTGCTTCCGGCCATGACGAGGTATGAACAGCCTGGCGGCGGCACCTCGACAAGCACAGAACGAATGGTCTATTTCAGTCCTGAGATTAAAGGGCCGCGTATCGCTGAAGCCCGGCCGGAATGGGCTATTTATGTTGATCTTGCCAAGCGCGTCCGTCCTGAAGCGAAAGAACTGATCGATTTTCCAAACGCCGCGGCCATCCGCGAGGAAATCGCTCAAGCCAACCGGCAATATGACGGTATACAGCATCTGAAACATCGCGGGGATGTCTTTCAATGGGGCGGGGCATGGCTTTGTGAAGGGGGCATTTGTCCGACAGCCGACGGAAAAGGACAGCTGATTCCTGTCGAGCTTCCGGAAAACAGGCGAACAGAAGGGCAGTTTCGAGTGACGACAAGGCGGGGAAAACAATTTAATTCGATGATTTATAGTGAAAAAGATCCGTTCAATGCCGCGGACCGCTATGATGTGATGATCAATGAAAAGGATGCAGAGGATCTCTTTATTCAGAATGGAGAAGCCATCGTCCTGTTCAACCGCTTCGGAACCTTTCAGGGGCGGGCGAAATTTGCCAACGTGAAGCGCGGTAATACAGCGGTTTACTGGCCTGAAGGAAATGTCTTGATTCCGAAAGGTGTTTATGAAAACAATGCCAAAATTCCGGAGTACAATACAATGGTCATGATTGAAAAGGCGGAAATCTTCCATTCAAGAAAAGACAGCCGCTATAAAGAGAAGCGGATTGAAGAGCTTGAAATGACGACCGATTAAATGAGATGGGAGACGGCGGGTATAGCGCCGTCTCTTATTTCATGCGGAATTACTTGGACATTTTGACGCCTTCTTCTTTCCACACGTTTTTAAACTCATTTGCTGATTCAGCCTCAATCAGTTTGCCGCCTCCGGCTTTCGCTACATTTTTCAGCTTTTCTTTTTCTTTTACCGTTTTCACATCTAAACCGACGATGTTCACGATTGTTTTAATATTTGATTCACGGAGATCTTTTGCCGCTTTTACAGGGTCTCCCCCGCAAGTTTCTTCACCATCCGTCACGATGTAAACATAATTTTTGCCGTCTTTATCCGCAAGGTCTGCTTTTACATCATAAAGGGATTTGGCAATCGGAGACCATCCGGTAGGTTTGATGCCGCTTAAAGAATCCTGGAAAGCGTTTGCTGAGAACGGCTGCAAGTCATAGATCGTTTCAGTCGTTCCGCATGACACTTCTTTTCCGGAGTTTTTATTATTGCCTTTATGACCGAAGACATTGAGCATGACATTCGCATCGCTCGGAAGCAGATCAGCGAAGTCGGTGACTGATTCTGTGGCAATGTCGAATTTTTTCTCTCCCTCAATTCTTTGCGCCATACTTCCGCTTGCATCAAGAACCACGGCGACATTGACATCCTTTTTGCCGCTATCTTGAGTATTGCCGTTTTCGGCTGCGAAAGCCGCCGGCGTCAATGACAGAAGCATGGTGAACGTCGTCAGCAAAGTCAACCTTTTTTTCATCATGATTACTTTCCTTTCCCTCTTGTTTTTGGACCGGCTGTTCCTGTCCACCAACATCGTAAAAGAAGACATGGTAGAAATAAATAGGCCGACTCTCCCTTTCAAATTCACAAATTATTCATATTCTGTGCGCTGATAGAACGGCAGTTCCCCTTAGGTCCTATCAAAAAAGTCCGCTAAAAAGGGCATGATCTTCCCAATAAAACACAGAGCTCAGCAAATAACCCCTCCAAAGGACGCAGAGGGGTTCATCGTTCTGACATCATAACTTAACATTTGTAACGTGCTTCACCGGCATTTTAAAAGCGGGCTGCGGATTTGTTTCCGCAGCTTTTTCCACTTTATTTAGTAAGCTCGGCCGCTTCCTGGGTAAAGATCTTTTGAATGTCGTTTCTGGTTTTGGCTTGGAAATACTCCCCGCCGCCAGCTTTTGCGATGCTTGTCAACTGTCCATGGAAATCTCCTTCATAATCGAAGCCGATGACATTGACGACTGTGTCACGATCTGATTTGCGCAATTCTGTTGCTACTTTTACCGGATTTCCGCCGCATGTTTCTTCACCATCTGTCAGCAGATAAACAACGTTTTTGCCGTTATTGTCCAGCTGGTCAAAAGCATTTTTCGCATCTTGAAGGGCATTTGCAATCGGTGTCCAGCCCGTTGGTCCGATTCCGTTTAACGAATTGCGGAAGCTTTGCTCATCATATGTTTGGAAGCCGTACACACCTCTGATGGCATTGCAGGACTGCACTTTGCCAGAGTTTTTATTGTTTCCCTCTGAACCGAAAACCCGCATGAGCACATTTGCGTTTTCAAGCTTTGAGCCGAAGCTGAACGCTTCATTTTTGGCAAGCTCATATTTTGAAACCCCGTTGATTTTTTTCGCCATGCTGCCGCTCGCATCAAGCATGATCGCAATGTTTGGAGCACTTGCTTCCTGCTTCTTTTCCGCAGCGAAAGCAGGTGTTCCCAAGCTTAACACCATGGCTGTCAAAATACCAATTGTCAGTTTCTTCTTCATTCTCCCTTTCCCCTTTCATGATAAAGTCGTCAACACATTATTATCGTAGAAGAACACTGGACAGAAATAAATAGGGCATGTCTCCTTTTCCTTGTCATTCATTTCCGCACACAACAATTTCTTGAAATGGTTATTAACACCTGATTGAGCACAAGCAGACGGCAGATTAACGGTCTTTGGACACTGTTTATCAGCCCCTTCGGCATATTATTTTGAAATATTTGTATGAAGCTGCCCATGTCAAAAGCGTTCATGATGATGACATATATGCCAACTAAAAAAACGCTCCCAGGGGAAGCGCCTTTTATTTTTTCGCCATGTATTTATTTAAAAACTTGTCAGCGTTGGAAATAGCCGTGCCTTGGTAATAATATTTGACGATGTCTTCCGCTTTCTTTCCTTCCTGCGCCATATAATGGGCTCCGTATTGGCTCATCCCCACTCCGTGGCCATAGCCCCGCGTTGTCACGATGATCTGGTTCCCTTTGCGCTTCCATTCAAAATCGGCCGACTGAAGCCCAAGTTTTTCCCTAACGTCTCTTCCCTCTATTTTCTTCCCGTTGATCACGACGTTTGCCACGCGTTTTCCGGGCGTCCGACCGGTGATTTCCCCGATGCTGTTGGAATCCGAGAGCTGGACACCGAGCTTTTGTTCGAACTCCGCCACCGTAAAGGTCTTATGGTTTAAAAACTTAGGGGATTTGCGGTCCCAGGCACTTTTTACGCTTTTCAGATACGGAATATCACTTGTCCAATAGGCTTCGGCATTTTCAGTATAGCCATTGCTTGTGGAAAAAAACGATGCGTCAATCGGCTTATGATTGTAGGTTAAAATTTTGCCTTGTGTGCTGGCAACGGCTTCGGTCACCTTCTTTATCTTCCAGTCATAATCCTCTTTCCAAATTTGCCGAAGCTCTGATTTGCTTTTATACACCTGGAACATCTGGCTATCATCGACAAGCGAGCCTTTAGGCGGCTGCACAGCCTGATCCGATACCATCTGTCTGACGATGTAAGTGCGGGCTGCAAGCGCCTGTGCTTTTAAAGCTTCGATGTTAAAATCAGCCGGCATTTCTGAGGCGACAACCCCCATGACATACTCTTCTAACGGAATGTCTTCTACTTTCCGGTCAGCCGTTCTATAGACCGGAATCGAAACGGGAGACTCTTTTAATATTGCTGTCTTCTTTTCCTCTTTTTGTTCAGTCTGCCTCTCTGAGATTTGCGTCCCGGACTCTCCTTTAAAAGGAAGAACAAGCAGGGTTGGTACGAGTAAAATCAGCATGCATATGCCTGCTAGTACAATCAATAGCTGTTTCAAATTAGCTGCCCCCATTTCTGTTTTGTCCCTTTCATTTTATGGGCGCAGACAAGCTATTATGACTGTACTTTTTAACAGAACACAAGTATATTTCAAGCTGTTTTTGTGCACAATGATAGATATGAAAGACAACTTGGTATAGAATGCTTGATAAATAAAAAATCAGCATGTCGTATGACATACTGATTTCGTTACGTTTATGCGTTTAAATCTGATACAACTTCTTTGCTTTCAAGGCGGGCTGCTTCTTCATCGTTTACGCGTTCGATATCAGCGCCAAGGCTTGCAAGTTTTTGATGGAAGTTGACATATCCGCGATCCAAGTGCTTTAATTCTGTCACCCTTGTATGACCGTCTGCGACAAGGCCAGCCAAAATCAGAGCTGCACCAGCCCGCAGGTCGGTTGCGGCCACTTCAGCGCCTTGAAGCTGCACAGGACCGTTAATGATGACAGAACGCCCTTCAATTTTAATGTCTCCATTCATACGGCGAAACTCCTCCGCATGCATGAAACGGTTTTCGAATACGGTTTCTGTGATCATGCTGGTTCCATTTGCGCGCATTAAAAGTGCCATCATCTGTGACTGCATATCAGTCGGGAAACCTGGATGAGGCATCGTTTTTAAATCGATCGCTTTTAATTTAGCAGGGCCGATAATCCGCAGACCGTCTGCTTCTTCCAAAATTTGAACGCCCATTTCTTCCATTTTGGCAATTAAAGATGTTAAATGCTCGGGAACAGCCCCTTGCACCAATACGTTCCCTTGGGTAATCGCCGCCGCAACCATAAAAGTTCCCGCCTCAATCCGGTCAGGAATAATGGTATGTTTGGCGCCGTGAAGCGTTTTAACACCTTCAATTTTAATGGTGCCTGTACCGGCACCCCGAATTTTACCGCCCATTGCGTTGATATAATTAGCCAAATCAACGATTTCCGGCTCTTTCGCAACGTTTTCCAGCGTTGTCGTACCTTCCGCCAGAGCCGCTGCCATAATCAAGTTTTCAGTCGCTCCGACACTAGGGAAATCAAGATAAATCTTCCCTCCTTGAAGACGTCCTTCCACAATCGCTTCAATAAAGCCGTTGCCGACCTTGATTTTTGCCCCCATTGCCTCAAAGCCTTTGAGATGCTGATCAATCGGTCTCGAGCCGATCGCACATCCTCCCGGCAGAGCTACTCTTGAATGGCCGGTACGAGCAAGCAGCGGGCCCATCACCAATACAGATGCGCGCATTTTTCGGACATATTCAAACGGAGCCTCAGTTGACAATGTGCGAGATGCATCAACCGTTACTGTATTATTCTCAAAATGTACATCTGCGCCTAGATGACGTAACACTTCGTTAATCGTATATACATCGGAGAGCGTAGGCACATCACATATTACGCTTTTTTCTTCACTGGCTAATAAAGATGCAGCGATAACAGGTAAAACGGCATTTTTTGCTCCTTCAACTTTGACTGTGCCGTTTAACTTTCGACCGCCGCGGACGATGATTTTTTCCAAGGTATTCCCCTCCGCGTCCCAATTTCTCTATATTAATATTCAGTCGTGACGATTGGTGTGCCAACCGTGACGGTAAGTTTTTCGCCCATTCCCGCATTTCTAAGCGAGACTTGCAAGTTCATTTGATGTTTTTCTGTCTGGATGGATTCTTTCCACTCGTTAGTATAGGCAGAAACAGATACGAAATTTGGTTCAATTAAATCTTCAACTGACTTTGCGTTAAATTCATTGACAAGTTCTTTTGCTTTTTTTTGCAAAACAACATTCATCATACCATTTAAATAGCCCTTTAGACAAGTAAAAATTGCGGTCTTTTCTCGCATTATGTCGAATGCATTCCGTTCAAACTGCTTATATGTATGATTCCAGTTTTCCCGTGATCCCGCGCCTTTTTGCTCATATAATAAATACGAAACTAGTCTTTGTTTTGTGTGGGTAGCCGTCAAATATATTTTCGATCTGATTCGGTTTTTCCTGTCGGTATGAATACCTGTCGCTTTTAATGTGTTGCTTTCTTTTGTTACAGTCCATTCATACTGTCGATATTGTTGTTTGAAATGTTTCACTTTTGCAAAAAAATCATCTTCAGTCAAAGACAGCTGTTTTTTGGTGTGAAGCGTCCATTCTTCAAGCACAACGTCATGGCGGTTTAAACCTTCCGCCAGCTGCTCAAGCGTCGAATTCCCCGCCGCTTGAAGCGATTGAAATACATGAACCATCAGAAATAAAACCATAATAAAAATGAGGGCATAAACCGTTTGTTTTTTCTTCATTTTCCATCATCCTCTCCTACTCTCCATTGTTGACGGATCGCAGGAAAAGCATACGTGGAAAAACAAGGTCAACCCGCACGAATTGCGGACGACCAGGCTCAAGGTTTAGCCCGCATTTTGTCCATTCCTAAAAAGTTCGGATTAGGAAAATAAATTTTGCAGCTGTCTGGAATAATAAAGATAATCCAAGAAAAAGTTGCTGACAGTGGAGCCGATGGCTATCGTAATCAGGATCATGAACAGCCTTGCCTGAATGATTTTCCCTTTCCTGATGAGCGGATCGATGTTGACCGAAAGAAGAGCCCACCATGTCAGCGCAATAAAAACAAGATGAACGAAAATACTGACAGCAGCCTGTTGTCCAATCCCTTCCATTATCGGTGACGCCTCCTTGTGTTGAGGGCCGGGTGAAATCGTCCGGCACATCCTAGTCTCTTCTGCTTAAGGATAAGGAATCATGCTGATCATTTCAAATCATTTTACCAATTTTCATGTTTGATGTTAATACGGTGGTGCATAGTACTTTTTTCCACAGATGTAGTGATCCCCTATTGCCTGAGGTGTTTGTTTTAGGAGTGAATAGATTCAGTGGATGCATCTCACTTCCTCATTTGCTGGAAGAGAAAATAGCTTACTATTTTGATTATAGAGAGATTCGAACCAAAAAGATGAACAATTTGTGAACTTTTTTCAACATTTATTCTGGCTTCCTGAGCAAAAAAAGGACCCGTCCCACACTTCAATATGGGAAGGGTCCGGATTTTATTTTGCTACTTCCAACCGATTAATCGCGCGTTTTAAAGCTAGCTCTGCCCGAAGAATGTCAACATCTGGAGATTGTTTTTGCAAGCGTTCCTCGGCACGCCGTTTTGCAGCCAAGGCACGTTCTTTATCAATGTGTTCAGATGTTTCTGCCGTCTGGGCCAGAATGGTGACATGGTCAGGGCGAACTTCCACTATCCCTCCGCTGACGGCAACCAGCTCAGTTTGACCGTCTTTTTTAAGACGGACTGCAGCAATTTTTAGCGGAGCAACCGTCGGAATATGGCCGGGCAAAATACCAAGCTCACCGCTCTCTGCTCGAACGCTTACCATTTCGATATCCGCATCGTACACTGGGCCGTCGGGAGTAACGATATTGACTTTTAAGGTCTTCATGCTTTTACCCTCCTAGGACCAGATTAGACTTCTACACCCATTTCTTTCGCTTTTTCGACAACTTCTTCAATTCGGCCGACAAGACGGAAAGCGTCCTCTGGAAGGTGATCATACTTACCTTCAAGGATTTCTTTAAAGCCTTTTACCGTTTCCTTGACAGGAACGTAAGAACCTTTTTGGCCCGTAAACTGTTCAGCTACGTGGAAGTTTTGCGAAAGGAAGAATTGTACGCGGCGCGCACGGCTTACGACAAGTTTATCCTCGTCTGAAAGCTCATCCATTCCGAGAATCGCGATGATATCCTGAAGCTCTTTATAGCGCTGCAAAATTTGCTGTACGCTTCGAGCCACTTCATAATGTTCTTCTCCGACGATTTCAGGAGCAAGCGCACGGGAAGTCGAAGCCAACGGGTCAACCGCTGGATAAATCCCCATTTCTGACAGCTTACGCTCGAGGTTTGTCGTCGCATCCAAGTGAGCGAACGTTGTAGCCGGAGCCGGGTCAGTATAGTCATCCGCAGGAACGTAAATCGCCTGAATCGATGTAACAGATCCGACATTTGTTGATGTAATCCGTTCCTGAAGCTGACCCATTTCTGTCGCCAGTGTCGGCTGATAACCAACCGCTGACGGCATGCGGCCAAGCAGGGCGGATACTTCAGAACCGGCTTGAGTGAACCGGAAGATATTATCGATAAAGAACAATACGTCCTGGCCTTCTTTATCACGGAAATGCTCAGCCATTGTAAGACCTGTCAGCGCGACACGCATCCGCGCGCCAGGCGGCTCGTTCATCTGTCCGAATACCATCGCTGTTTTCCCGATAACACCGGAATCTTTCATTTCATAGTAAAGGTCATTACCTTCACGCGTACGCTCTCCAACACCCGCGAACACTGAGATACCGCCGTGCTCTTGAGCGATGTTGTTAATAAGCTCCTGAATCAATACGGTTTTACCAACTCCCGCACCTCCAAAAAGACCGATCTTTCCGCCTTTAATATATGGTGCAAGCAAGTCGACAACTTTGATACCCGTTTCCAAAATCTCGACTTCTGTTGACAGCTGGTCAAATTTAGGAGCCTCTCTATGAATCGGATCCTTCGGAGTATCAGGCGCCATCGGCTCATCCAAATCAATCTTTTCTCCGAGTACGTTAAACACGCGTCCGAGTGTTGCGTTTCCGACTGGAACAGAGATCGGCTCTCCCAGATCGATGGCTTCCATCCCGCGGGTCACACCATCTGTAGAAGCCATTGCAATCGTCCGAACGGAATCATCACCCAAATGAAGCGCAACTTCAAGGGTGAGCTCGATATCTACTTCATTTTCGTTCTGCGCTTTATGTGAAACTTTAATCGCATTATAAATCTCAGGTAAGTGACCGTCTTCAAAACGAACGTCTACGACCGGTCCCAATACTTGGCTAACGCGTCCTTTTTTCATCTTTATCCCTCCTGACAAACTTTTTCTATTCTAAGGCAGCAGCACCGCCGACAATTTCCGTGATTTCCTGTGTGATCGCGGCCTGACGGGCACGGTTGTATGACAGTTCAAGATCAGCGATAAGCTCCTTCGCATTGTCGGTCGCATTTTTCATCGCCGTCATTCTTGCGGCATGCTCACTCGCTTTACTGTCAAGAATCGCACCAAAAATCAAGCTTTCAGCGTATTGAGGAAGGAGCACTTCCAAAATCTCTTCTTCGTCCGGTTCAAATTCAAACGACGTCCTTTTCTTGTTTGGCGCAATATCTGTTAAAGGCAGCAGCTTCTTCTCTGTTACCTCCTGAGAGATGGCGCTGACATAGTGATTGTAGAACATATAAAGTTCATCAAAGGTTTCGTCGATAAACATTTGTACCGTGCTGTTCGCCAAATCCCTGATTTCCGGAAATGTAACTTCATCCTTGACCCCTGTCGTTTCAGAGATGACGGGGATTCCGCGTTTTTTAAAGAAATCGCGTCCCATCCTGCCGATGGCGATGACGGCATACTCATCTTTTGACTGATGGTGCTCCTGAATCCTTTGGTACACTTTGCGAAGAACGTTTGCATTAAAAGCTCCTGCCAAGCCCCTGTCAGATGTAATGACCAGATAGCCGGTCCGCTTCACAGGACGGCTGGTCATCATCGGATGCGTCCCGGAGTAGCCAAGCGCAATGTCCGCAACGACTTCCTGCATTTTCTCCATGTAAGGAACGAACGATTTTGCATTGTTCTCAGCCCGGTTCAGCTTTGAAGCGGAAACCATTTGCTGGGCTTTGGTGATTTGACTCGTCTTTTTATTTGAAGTAATCCTGGATTTAATATCCCGTAATGAGGCCAAAAGGTTTCACCACCTTTTTGTTTTCAAATTCGCTTCGAAATACGTGAAAAAGAGAGAAAAAGACACTCTTTTTCTCACCTTTTATTGTTTAATTGCTTGGTGCAAACGTGCGTTTAAAGCCTTCGATTGCAGCCTTCATGTCCTCGTCTGCAGGAAGGTTGCCTGACTGTGCGATTGAATCGAGAAGGTCTTTATGGTTTTGGTCAAGGTACATAAAGAACTCTTCTTCAAAGCGTCTGATGTCCTCAACAGGAATATCATCAAGGAATCCTCTCGTGAGGGCATAAAGAATCGCAACCTGCTTTTCAACGCGAAGCGGTTTATGCAGATCCTGCTTCAGAACTTCAACTGTACGGGCTCCGCGGTTCAGCTTCGCCTGTGTCGCTTTATCCAAATCCGATCCGAACTGTGCGAATGCTTCCAGCTCGCGGTATGAAGCCAGATCAAGACGAAGCGTACCTGATACTTTCTTCATCGCTTTGATCTGCGCAGATCCTCCGACACGGGATACAGACAATCCTGGGTTGACCGCCGGACGCACGCCTGAGAAGAACAGATCAGACTGCAGGAAGATTTGACCGTCCGTGATCGAGATGACGTTTGTCGGAATGTACGCCGAAATGTCGCCCGCTTGCGTTTCTACGAACGGCAATGCCGTTAAAGAGCCTCCGCCTTTGGCGTCGCTCAGTTTTGCGGCGCGTTCAAGCAGACGGGAGTGAAGATAGAATACATCTCCAGGGAATGCTTCACGGCCTGGAGGGCGGCGAAGAAGCAAGGACAGTTCACGATATGCCGTAGCCTGTTTTGAAAGGTCATCATATACAACCAAAACGTGCTTTCCGTTGTACATGAATTCTTCTCCCATCGAAACCCCTGCATATGGCGCAAGATACAATAAAGGAGCAGGCTGTGAAGCGGAAGCCGTCACAACGATCGTATAGTCAAGGGCGCCGTGTTTGCGAAGCGTCTCAACAACACCGCGGACCGTTGATTCTTTCTGACCGATCGCAACATAAATACAAATCATATCCTGATCTTTTTGATTCAGGATCGTGTCGATCGCAATCGACGTTTTCCCCGTTTGACGGTCGCCGATGATCAGCTCACGCTGGCCGCGGCCGATCGGAATCAAGGCATCGATCGGTTTAATTCCCGTTTGCAGCGGCTCGTGAACGGATTTACGATCCATAACCCCAGGTGCCGGACTTTCGATCGGACGGGTTTTGCTTGTTAATACAGGGCCGAGTCCGTCGACAGGCTGGCCGAGCGGATTGACAACGCGTCCAAGCAGCTCTTCTCCGACGGGGACTTCCATGATCCGGCCCGTTCTTTTTACTTCATCGCCTTCGCGGATGTCTTTGAAAGGCCCTAAAATAACGATACCCACGTTTGATTCTTCCAGGTTTTGGGCAAGGCCCAGAACACCGTTTGAAAATTCAACAAGCTCACCTGCCATACAGTTATCAAGGCCGTGTACGCGTGCGATACCGTCACCAACCTGAATCACCGTACCTACGTCGTGAACTTCTATTTCAGACTGATAATTTTCAATTTGCTGTTTAATAAGAGTGCTAATTTCTTCAGCTTTGATGCTCACTTAGGTTTCACCCCTTCTTTCGATTTTCACCCGCTAATTGACGCTCGATCCGGGCAAGCTTTCCGCTTACACTGCCGTCAAAAATGCGGTTTCCAATGCGGATTTTCACTCCGCCTATCAAATCCGGGTTCACTTCATTTCTGACGCGCAATGAAGCGGCTCCGGCTTTCTTTGCAAACACTTCAGAAAAAGAGGCAATCTCCTCTTCACTGAGCGGTTTTACAGAATACACGATGGCATCTTCCGTCTGGCGTGAACGGTTTGCCATTTTAACATACTCATCCGCGAGTTCGGGGATGATCTTCGTCCGCGCCCGGTCGACCAGAAGATAAAGTGTATGCAGCACTGCAGTCGAGACAGACCCGAATGCACCTTTTAAAACCTGCTTTTTCTTTTCCGTCGGCACTTTCGGATGACTCAGCACCGCATTCAGTTCTTTATGATCGATAAAGATTTTCCTGATGACGGTCAGCTCTTCTTCTATTTCATCGACCAGCTTGGATTCAAGCGCAATGTCAAACAGAGCGGCTGCGTATCGTTTTGAGACAGCTGATTCACTCATCGGCTTTCTCCTACTTCTTTAAGGTAATCCTGGATCAATTTTTCCTGGGCTTGTTCGTCCAGTTCTTTTTCGATCACTTTTGAAGCGATCATGACAGAAAGTGAAGCGACCTGCTCGCGCAGCGCGCTGACGGCCTGATCTCTTTCCTTGACGATCTCGCTTCTTGCAGATTCTTTCATACGTTCCGCTTCCTGACGCGCAGCCTTGATGATTTCTTCTTTTTGCTGTTCACCCAACTTTTTCGCATTTTCAATCAGCGAATGGGATTCTTCGCGTGCTTCTTTCAAAAGCGCCTGCTGCTCTTCAATGAGCTTTTTCGCTTCTTCATTCTTTTTCTCGGCAGAGGAGATTTCCCCTGTGATGTAGTCTTCACGTTCTTTCATTATATTTAACAGCGGTCCTAAAGCGTATTTCTTCAAGAGCGCTAATAAAATCAACATGGCAACAAGCTGGAACAGCATCGTTCCCGCGTTAAAACCGACTCCTGCTCCCAAAACCTGTGGAATAAAAGACATCGAATACGCCAACTCCCTTCTTGCAGATTATCTATCCGGGACCGGCAGCACACTTCCCTCTAAAGCAGACGGGGGCACTTCCGGCCATTATGACAGTTCAAGCAATCATAAAGCAATGGCGAAGGCCTCTTGCAGTGATCTTCGCCATTTACCAGTTTTATATTCGCTTTTAGCTGAAGAACGCTAAGAACGCAATTACAACAGCGATAATCGGAAGGGCCTCAACCAACGCAACCCCGATGAACATAAGGGTTCTCAATTCTTTTCCAGCCTCAGGCTGACGAGCGATTCCTTCCACCGTACGGGATACGATCAATCCGTTACCAATACCTGCACCAAGTGCACCTAATCCAATTGCGATTGCAGCTGCTATTAAACTCATGAAAAAGTTCCTCCTTTAATTGTTATCCATTTGGATATGTCTTTTTTTAATGATCATGACTCACTTTGTGGGACATGTAAACCATTGTCAGCATTGTGAAAATGAATGCCTGGATTGTACCTACGAACAGGCTGAACGCCTGCCATACCATCATCGGCACAATCGCACCTACGGTTCCCACAAGCCCCAGGAAAATATTTTGAGAATAGAAGTTTGTGGCCAGTCCGGCAAGCAGGCCAAGCAAAATTTCGCCGGCGAAAATATTACCGTAAAGACGCAATCCCAATGTCAATGTGTTCGCAAACTCTTCTATTATTTTAAGCGGCACCAGATATGGAATCGGTCTGAAGAAATCTTTGGTATACTCCCCCAACCCTTTTCTTTTCACTCCGTAATAGTGAGTGAGGGCCACAACCATGACGGCGAGAGTTAATGTAACCGCCGGATCGGCTGTCGGGGATTTCCACCATAATTCATGGCCTACTGTAATGGAGAACGGCAGGCCGAGCATATTTGCGACAAATATGTACATCAAGAGCGTCACGCCAAGAGCGAGAAAATCTCTGCCAACCTTAAGGTCCATTGTGCTGCCGATAATATTGCGAACAAAATCGACAATCCATTCCATAAAATTCTGGGCTTTCGTCGGACGGATCGCGAGTGTTCTTGTGGTCAGCACCGCTATCAGAAAGACGATGACACATGTCACAGTAATCATTAGAATACTTGTTAAATCAAAATTGAGGCCTAAAAATTCTACAATTCTAGATTCGTGATTCAAAGGGTCTTCACCTCTCTTCCATTGATGAACGTTTTAGTTGGATAAAGGAATCTATCATAATGACAGGGTAAATTGTCATCAACCCCACAATGACGCCTGCCAAATGAATATATTCAGGAAATTTATAAGCAATGGCCGCCGCGATGATGGCGTTGCACAATCTGGAGGCAGTCCCGAGAGAGCGGATCATCTTGCCTTTCGCGACCGCTTTGTCAAAGGCCTGCATTCTTCTTGTCAGCAGCCAGAGATTGAGATAGCTGAACACAGTGCCGGTAATCAAGCCTAAAAAAATCGCCTGATATGGCAAAAATCCGTAGCCTAACACGCAGACTGCTAAAATATACAGCATATATTTTTGTTGCCTACGGAATGAAAGACTCGCATCGGTCATCAAATACTCTCCTGATGTAAAAATTTTGAAATCTATCTTACGATTACGGTAAACTAGGCGGCTTGACCAGTTCACAGAACAATGTGTTCTGCTCAAGACTTCACACATCCCGAAACACGCGGGATGTTTTCCGTCTTTCGCCTGCCAACATGGGGTTTTCAAAGGATTTTAACAGAGGACTGGTCATTATGATAACCGCTATGAAAACCTTATCATAATAGCCTATTTTAGCATACAATAGCCCCCTTTAGGTGTCAATCTGTTTAAAGTTAAAAAACTATTCATAATCAGGAAGCTTCTCACAAAATGTTCACAATTATGCCTTATTTAAGACACGCACATGTTTAATTATGGAATAAATCACAAAAAAAGAAAACCCTTTTCAAGGATTTTCTTTTGATTATTTCGTGCCGAACATCCGGTCACCGGCATCACCCAAACCGGGAACGATATATCCCTTTTCATTTAGTTTTTCATCTAATGCTGCGATGTAAATGTCAACGTCCGGATGGTGCTTCTGAACTTCGTCAACGCCTTCCGGAGCGGCAATCAGGCACATGAAACGGATATTCCTCGCACCGCGCTTCTTCAAGCTGTTCAGCGCCTCAACCGCCGAACCCCCTGTTGCCAGCATCGGATCGACAACGATAAATTCGCGTTCTTCCACATCGGACGGCAGCTTGACATAGTACTCAACAGGCTTCAGTGTTTCAGGATCACGGTAAAGTCCGACATGGCCGACTTTTGCCGCAGGGATCAGCTTCAAAATGCCGTCCACCATGCCAAGCCCTGCTCTGAGAATCGGAACGACCCCCAGTTTTTTACCGGCGATCACGCTTGATTTCGCCATTTGAACAGGCGTTTCCACATCGACTTCCATAAGCGGAAGATCGCGCGTGATTTCAAAAGCCATCAGCGTTGCAACCTCGTCGACAAGCTCCCTGAACTCCTTCGTTCCGGTCTTTACGTCCCTGATATATGTAAGCTTATGCTGTATAAGAGGGTGGTCAAACACATACACTTTTCCCATATCCGGTTTCAGCTCCTTTTAGACGGTCTTTTTTTCACACTTCTATTGATTCTACATAAAATCTCAACAGGTTTCAACAAAAATCCCGCTACAAATTAATGACAAAAAACCGCTCCCTTCAGAGGAGCGGCCTGGTTTATCTTAGTAATCCAATTCAGTATATAGAGGGAATCGGTCTGTCAAAGCTTCTACGCGCTGTTTCGCTTCTTCAAGCTTCGCCTGATCTTCATGGTTTTTCAGAGCAAGCGCGATGATCGCTCCTACTTCTTCGATCGCTTCCAGATCAAAGCCCCGGCTTGTGACCGCCGCTGTACCAACGCGGATTCCGCTTGTTACGAACGGTTTTTCCGGATCATACGGAATCGCGTTTTTGTTGACGGTGATTCCGACTTCGTCAAGTACATTTTCGGCGATTTTTCCAGTGATGCCGAGAGAGCGCAAATCAACAAGTACAAGGTGGTTGTCTGTTCCGCCTGAGACAAGCTGAATGCCTTCTTTAGCCAGCGTTTCAGCCAGGCGTTTCGCGTTGTCGATCACGTTTTGTGCATATGTCTTGAACTCGTCTTTTAAAGCTTCACCGAAGGAAACAGCTTTTGCCGCGATGACGTGCATCAGCGGGCCTCCTTGAATACCCGGGAAGATCGATTTATCGATTTTCTTCGCAAACTCTTCACGGCAAAGAATCATACCGCCGCGCGGTCCGCGCAGAGTTTTATGGGTAGTCGTTGTCACAAAGTCAGAATAAGGAACAGGATTCGGGTGAAGACCTGCAGCCACAAGACCGGCGATATGCGCCATGTCGACCATCACATACGCGCCGACTTCGTCAGCGATTTCACGGAACTTTTTAAAATCGATTGTGCGCGGGTATGCGCTCGCTCCGGCTACGATGAGCTTCGGCTTATGTTTAAGCGCTTTTTCGCGGACATCTTCATAGTCGATATATTGCGTTTCTCTATCAACGCCGTATTCCACAAAGTTGTATTGAACACCGCTGAAGTTAACAGGGCTTCCGTGCGTCAAATGTCCGCCGTGGGCAAGGTTCATTCCCAGCACGGTGTCTCCGTGCTCCAAAATGGTGAAATACACGGCCATGTTCGCTTGCGCACCGGAATGAGGCTGAACATTCACATGCTCTGCGCCGAAAATTTGCTTTGCACGGTCTCTTGCGATGTCCTCGGCGACATCTACATATTCGCAGCCGCCATAGTAGCGTTTTCCGGGATAACCTTCTGCATATTTATTTGTTAAGACGGAGCCTTGCGCTTCCATCACAGCTTCGCTTACAAAGTTTTCGGAAGCAATCAGCTCAATCTTCGACTGTTGACGTTTCCGCTCATCTTGAATGGCGCGAAAAACTTGTTCATCTTGCGCAGGTAAATGTTTCATCAGCGAGATCCTCTCCTATCTGTTTCCATTTCGTTAATTATACCATCTCATTGTACACGGTTTTTCATGCAAATGTAAGGGATTATTTTTAAAAATCGTTTTTTATTTTTACCAAATCCGAATATTAAAAGATTAATCGATTCGTATTATTCGATATATCACTTTTTGAAAATATTATTTCAAAAAAGAAAAAGCCGGATTGCCGGCTTTCTCCTTTAATCTGCTTCATACACGGCCCGCACTCCGCCAATCAATTTTGGCCTTGTTCGCGCAAGCGTCACATGCGCCTCGCCGAGCTGCTTCTCCGAGACGCGGACGGGAACGGCCACAGGCTTTAAATGCATGCCGATGAACGTGTCTCCTATATCGATCCCCGCGTCAGCCTCTATTTGTTCAACGAGCACCGGAGCCTTCATATGTTTATAAGCATATGAAGCCATCGAGCCTCCCGCTTTCGGAACAGGTACGGCAAAAACAATCGGCAGGCGATGGGCGGCGGCGGTCTCTTCTTCAACGACCAATGCCCTGTTCAAATGTTCACAGCACTGAAAAGCGAGCACCGCGCCCGTTTTTTTCTTTAGCTCTTCAAGGCCATTGTAAATCACCCTAGCGATGTCCTCGCTTCCGGAAGTGCCGATATGTCTGCCGGCCACCTCGCTTGTGCTGCATCCGATGACGACTATTTGGCCGTCATGCAAACCCGCTTCTTGATGAAACTCTTCCAACATAGAACGCCACGTCTGTTCAAGATTTTTCATGATACATGACTTCCTTTATTCATGTGTGTTTTCATAGTCGGCGATTTTCCCGATGCGAACGGCATGGCGCCCCGCCGAAAACTCCGTCGTCAGCCAAACCTTCGCAATCTCGCGGGCCAATCCCGGTCCGATCACCCTTTCACCCATCGCCAAAACATTTGCGTCATTGTGCTCTCTCGTCATTTTCGCACTGAACACATCGTGCACAAGAGCGCAGCGAATCCCTTTCACTTTATTGGCTGAAATGCTCATGCCGATTCCGGTTCCGCAAATTAGAATGCCTCTGTCCGCTTCCCCGTTTGCGACTTTTTGCGCGACCGGAAAAGCATAATCCGGATAATCCACAGATCCTGAACCGCATTCACACCCTAAATCTTCATATTCAATGTTCAATTCGTCCATTAAAGAGATAATTTCCTGTCTGATGTTGACTCCGCCGTGATCTGAAGCAATGATTACTTTCATGGAATGACTCCTCCTTGTATTGTGTGTCGCCAAGAGTCTTTTTGATAGCATCTCTGACTACTTTTTCAGGTTAAGTCTATTGTACCCGCTGCCGCTTCGATTGCAACCGCTTCAGCAGCTTTCTACTGTTCTCCTGCGGACAGCTTTTCCGCCAGTTTTTTCAATAACCCCTCTAGTTCATCCCTTGTTTTTTGATAGTCGCTGAGCGAGCCGCCAAACGGATCGGCGATATCGCCGGTTTCCCCTTTTATATACTCCTTCAGCGTAAAGATTTTATCTTTGCTCCCGGAATATTCCTGCCTTGCCAAAAGCTTATGCTGCTCTGTCATCGTCAGCACAAGATCAGCCCATTCGACCTTTTCCCGCGACAGCCTAGCCGATGAATGGTTCAGGGCGATATTCTTTTCAAACAGGGCTTCGACTGCATATAAAGAAGCTTTTCCGTTTTCAGGAGCAAACAGTCCGGCAGATTTGACGGAGACGTCCAGGTTTTTTTGGGAAGCCGCAGATTTAAAGAGCGCTTCAGCCATCGGACTGCGGCATGTGTTTCCTGTACAGACAAATAAAATATTCAATGTCGTTCACTCCTTTCTTTTATTATAAAGGATTTGCCCGAAAAATAATAAAATCCGCTTCAGAAATCAAAAAGAGGGGATACCCCCTCTTTTTTTCCGTGTTTTCATTATTCTATGGCATCACGAAAGACACCTTGCACATCTCCGACTTAAATGGGCAGGATCAGTTTCAGCCCAAAACTAAGTAAAATCGCGCCGCCAAGCGCTTCGCTGTAAGCACCGAGCCATGATTGAACTTTTTTTCCGAGCATAAGCCCCGCCCATGTTAAAACCATGCTGAACAACCCAAACAAGCAAATGGTTAAAAACGGTTTTGACCCGTAGAGTCCGAGGCTGAGGCCGACCGAAAAGCTGTCAAGACTGACGCCGACGGCAAAAATGAATAAGCCGAAACCTTGCGGAGACATCATCTGCCCCCCGTCTTTATGAAAGGAGGCAGCAATCATCTGAATGCCGAGCACCAATAAAAGCGCTCCGCCGATATATCCCGCAAGCACACCTAGCGCATCGGACAGAAACTGCCCTGCAATCATTCCGCCAAGCGGCATAATGACATGAAACAGCCCAATGATCACGCCTATTTGGAAAATTTGACTTCTTCTCAGCTTGGCCATCCCCATTCCAAGTCCCACTGAAAAAGCATCCATGCCAAGTGCAAAGGCCATGATACTCAGCGTCAGGATTTCGCCGATCAACACGTCTACATTCATGAGATTCCCCCTTGGACAAAGCCAGCTTTTCTAGCTTATGCACGTCCAAAGCGGGATAGAACAGTTTAGAAAGGGCTTCTTACACCTCGATCACGCGATGTCCCGCCGCTTTTAGCAGTCGATTCATCACCGCTCGTCCCACGCCTTCCTCAGGAAAAGACTCCGCGAAAATGTAATCGAGTTTTTCTTCATCGAAGCTTCGGAGAGCATCATACAGACCGGCAGCAACGGTTTCCAAGCGGTCTCTTCTGCCGCAGATGCGGACGGCATCCGCCCGGTAAGCGCCTGCCCGTTCTTCTGTGGTGAGAACCCCGACCTTCATTCCGTCTTTCTGATATTGCCCGATCAGCCGCTGGATCTCTTCCGGAGTGCCGTTTACGATCGCAAGCGGTGCTTCCGGAGCATAATGAGTGTACTTCATCCCGGGAGACAATGGTGCCTTTTCTTCATCTGTGATCCCCTGATCAATGAGTACGGTGCCGGCCGCGGCTTCGAGCTGTTCTTTTGTTACACCGCCCGGTCTTAAAATAACCGGAATGTCTCCTGTACAGGACACGACGGTTGATTCCACCCCTACACCGGTGGGCCCGCCGTCGACAATCCCCGCAATCCGTCCGTTCAAATCGTGGATGACATGCGCGGCTTTCGTCGGACTCGGTTTGCCGGATACATTCGCACTCGGAGCAGCGACAGGAACGCCCGCTTCTTTAATCAACGCAAGCGCCACCGGATGATCGGGCATTCTGACCGCCACCGTGTCAAGCCCTGCTGTCACCCTTGTGGATAACACGCCTTGTTTGCATGGCAAAACGAGCGTCAGCGGACCAGGCCAAAAACGCTCCATAAGGGCTGAAGCCTGAGAAGAATCCACCTCTGCAAATTCTTCAAGCTGCTGGATATCCGCAATGTGGACAATAAGGGGATTGTCGCTCGGACGCCCTTTTGCTTCATATATTTTAGCGACAGCCTCGGTGCTTTTCGCGTTTGCGCCAAGCCCGTAAACGGTCTCCGTCGGAAAAGCGACCGTTTCATTCTGCTGGAGCAGCCGGGCAGCTTGTGTAATTTGTGGATAGTTTGTGGACAAATCCCCTTTTGCATCCACAGTCCATAACATTGTATTCATCAACATCAAAACTCCCTTAACAAAACACTAAAAACGTTAAAAATACATGTAAATCCTGTTGAAAGTATAAAAGATGAGAGAAAAGAAAACAAGCGTTGTCCACATTTTGTGGATAACGCTTTTGAAAACGTGGATATCTCTGTGTATAAATCAATTAAGAAATCGGCGTTTTCACCATTAAAACGGCTCCATTTACTTTGAGTGAATCTGAGATGTGTTCCGATTGACAAAGTTCTTCCGGGACGACTTCTGCTTGCTTGAATCCCATGACTTCAAGAAAATCCATCGATTTTCGATTGTTAGCGACTAAATATAATGTATGAATCCCCCGTTTTTCACACAACACCTGCATGCCCTGAAACAGAGAGACGATATGGCCTTGATTGAGCTTGTCAGATACGACGAGCGAACGCAAAAGCCCTTTTTCATTTTCCATTTCCTCCATCCCAAGGCAGGCGACGATTTTATTTGGAGGATTCTCCATCATAATAAACTGACTTTTCTTTTCGTCAATTCCTTTATGGCTTGTCCCAGCTTCTCTTAAAAACGCTTCAATGGCATGTATGTCTTTTGCTTCCGCTAACCTCAATTGGTAGAACATCTTTTCACCCCGTTTTTAGCTTCTCTCTTCAATCTATGAGGGCGACAGTAAAATATACCTTTTGATTTGGAAGAAACCCGGCTACCCCTATTTCCATTTCGATTAGCAGAACCATCGGAATATCCACATCAAGATATCCGCTGTTGTTCATATTTTTCTAGCATTCGTTCATACGCTTCTGTCGCGTCTTACAAATGGTGCTACCCGCCGTTTTGGAAAATTATATCATATTGCACACACATGAATAACCACCCGCCAAACCTATTAAAACATCGGATGACGAGCAGCATTGCAAATACCCGCTTGGCCGCTCATGAGAACAGTCCTGTAAACCATTCTACGAGAAAGAATTTCACTTCTTTGTCTTCTTCTTTTTGTTCGTCTGAAGAAGCGACTTCATCGGTTTCAGCTGGTTTTTCCTTTGTCTGCTCGTCTTCTTCAGGCGATTGAACGGCTTCCCCGTTCGAAAAGTCCAAAAAGCAAAGCGGCGGAAACAGAACACACCACCAATTGGCTCCCTCTCCATCTCCCAATGTAATCAACACAGCCTCATATTCTCCAGCTGGATACACCATGTTTCCGTAAAGCTTTGTCGGGAAGGAGACTTTGTCAAAACGGACGGCTACGGACTGTTCGGCATTCTCCCGTTTCATGACATCGTTTGCGATGTCTTTAATTTCAGGGAGTTTTGATCGAATCACTTGTCTCGCTTGCTGAATTGAAGTCAGATCTTCCACCCAGTTTGTGATTTCTTGATTGACCTCGTCTCTGATTTGCCGTTTGAGGTTTTGGTCGCTCTCGCTGTCGCTGTTCGCCAAGATCCGCAAGCGAATTGCTTCATCCGGAATAACCGCCGGCTCACCGTTGGACGATTTAGCCGTCTCCTCTGTCGTCAGGTTGGCAATCGCGCCTATCATTAACAGAAATATATATAAACAAGCCATAGATGATTTCTTCATTTTTCCCACCGTTCCTCTCCGTTCTTCATCCTTTTCTAGCCACATTATGGTCAAAGACGAAACGGTTTAAACGGATTCATGCAAAAAAATCTATTAAGCTTTTAATCTAAACGGATAAACAAAAAGAACAGCCTGAAACCAAGGCTGTTCTTACCGGCCGCCATATTCGACAACTGCGGAGACGATGCGGTCTTTTCCATTCAGATCCTTCTTGACCTGAACCTCCGCTTGCGGAAAAAACTGATGAAACATATCCAGGACGGCGTTCCCTTGAGACCAGCCGATTTCGAACACAATCAGCGCTTTATCCGCCATCACCTCTGGCAGCTCCTTCATAAAACGATGATAAAACCGCAAGCCGTCAGCTCCGTCCGTCAAGGCGCCGACAGGCTCGTTTAGCCGGACAACTTCAGACAGCGTCCGCATTTCTTCTTCTGATATATAAGGAGGATTCGAAACAATAACATCGGCTTTTTTGTTTTGCGCAATCAGCGGTTTCAGCAAATCACCGCTGATGAAATCCACTTTCGCTCCAAGCTTGTCTGCATTATTCGCCGCTGTTTTCAACGCTTGTTCAGAAATATCTGTGGCCGTAACGGAAAACCGCTCACTCTCAAGCGCAAGGGTGACGGCGATCGCTCCGCTCCCCGTACCGACATCGACCGCTTCAAGGCTGTTCTTTCCGGGAAAGACGTCATTCGCCATGACCAGGACGGTTTCCACGACTTCTTCGGTTTCAGGGCGCGGAATCAGCACATGTTCATTAACCGAAAATTCCCGTCCGTAAAACCATTCTTTTCCTGTGATATATTGAACAGGAACACCGGAATGATGCCGCTCAACAGAGTTTTTAAATGCTTGAAAATCGGTGTCGGACATCGGATCATGGAAGCTTGCCAACAGCTTGCTCCGTTCGATTTTAAGCTGGTTCATCAGCAAGATTTCAGCGGCGTTTCGGTCTCTTCCCGCTTCGGCTAAATAAGAAGAAGCCCAGTGAAGGGCTTCGAAAATCGTTTTCATTTTAGCTCTCCGCCTGCTGAAGCTTGCTTGCCTGATCTTCGACAATCAGCGCGTCAATGACCTCGTCAAGCTTGCCCTCAAGTATTTGGTCGAGCTTTTGGATCGTTAAGCCGATCCGGTGATCTGTCACGCGGTTTTGCGGAAAGTTATACGTCCGGATTCGTTCAGAGCGGTCACCTGTACCGACGGCTGATTTCCGGTTTTGATCATATTCAGCCTGTGCTTCCTGCTGAAACTTATCATAAATCCTCGCCCGCAAAACCTTCATGGCTTTTTCTTTGTTTTTAATCTGCGATTTCTCATCCTGGCATGACACGACAACACCTGTCGGAAGGTGAGTCAGACGTACGGCGGACATCGTCGTGTTGACGCTTTGCCCCCCCGGACCGCTTGAGGCGAACGTATCGACGCGAATATCTTTCTCATGGATGTCGATTTCGACTTCTTCGGCTTCAGGAAGACAGGCGACCGTCGCCGTCGACGTATGGATGCGCCCGCCTGATTCCGTCTCAGGCACGCGCTGCACGCGGTGCGCACCGTTCTCGTATTTCATCCTTGAATATGCACCGTTTCCAGTGATCATAAAAATGATCTCTTTATAGCCGCCCGTACCCGTTGTACTGGCTTCCATCACTTCTGTTTTCCAGCCCTGCAGCTCAGCATAGCGGCTGTACATCCGGTAAAGGTTTCCGGCGAACAAAGCCGCCTCTTCACCGCCGGCAGCCCCGCGGATTTCCATAATGACGTTTTTATCGTCGTTCGGATCTTTTGGTATCAGCAAGATCTTCAGCTGCTCTGTCAGCGACTCGATTTCTTCCTGCAGTTCAGAAATCTCCTCTTTGACCATTTCGCGCATATCGGCATCAAGCTTTTCATCCAGCATCGCCTTTGCATCATTCAACTGCTCCGAAGCGCTCCGGTAACGTCTATATACTTCAACTGTTTCCTGTATATCAGATTGCTCTTTGGAATATTCTCTGAGCTTTTTCGGATCGTTGACCACCTCAGGATCACTTAAAAGCTCATTTAATTTTTCGTACCGATCTTCTATCGATTTTAAACGGTCTAACACGGTCTTCACCTCTGTTTGCTGTGCGTAACATTCTAATTATAGTATAGGGACTGTTCCCAGTCAAAACAACTTGAGAGATGGCGATTTTTGGTATACTTTTAAGAAAAAAGGAGTCTGCCGCCATGCTTGAAGCGATCCACCACATTGCGATCATCTGTTCAGATTATAAAGCATCCAAAACATTCTATGTCGACAAGCTCGGCCTTGAGATCATCTCCGAAACCTACAGGGAAGACCGGGATTCGTATAAACTCGATCTCTCGCTTCACGGCCGCTACGTCATTGAGCTGTTTTCGTTCCCAAACCCGCTGAAGCGCGTCACAAGGCCGGAAGCAGCCGGCCTCCGCCATTTGGCTTTTAAAGTTAACAACCTGGAGCAAACCGTCGGCAAGCTTCAGGAAAAAGGCATCCGGCTGGAGCCGGTTCGCATCGATCCCGGCACCGGAAAACGCTTTACCTTTTTCTTTGATCCCGACGGCCTGCCTTTGGAGCTGTATGAAGGATAGCCTGGAGAAATATCGCTTTCTTTGGCGAATCCCTTCTTCTTTTGTCTAACAGGAAGGAAGCTTTTGATCCGGGTCGAATATCCCTTTTACATGATCTGATAATCGTTAAAAGGAGGTAGCTAAAATGAATACAACTGATGCAGCAAACAAGCTCGGCGTCTCCACTAAAACGGTGCAGCGCTGGGTGAAGCAGCTGCAATTGCCCGCTTCCCGGAACGAACTCGGCCACTACTTTTTCACAGATGACGACTTCGCCATTTTAAAAGAAGTCAAGGAACAGCTGCAAAACGGAACACCTATAAAAGAGGTCACGGTTGAACGGCAGAAAAAAGCCTATGTGATCAAGAAAAACGAAACGGTTCAACCGAAAGCGCCGGACCATTTGAACGCATGGATTGAGAAAAGAGTGCAGCAGCTGCTGCACCATGAACAGCTGGAACGCGAGCTGCTTCAGAAAAAAATTGCCGATCTGGAAAGGAAGCTCGAACAAAAAGCGGACGAAGTCGTCTCCTACCAGCTCCTTCAGCAAAGACGCGAACTGGAAGAAGAACGGCAGCAAATTAAACACCTTGAGCAAAAAATCAGCGAGTTGGAAAGCAGAAAAAGCGACACAGAGTCAACGGTCAGAAGGGAAGAAAAACCGAAAAGAAAATTTAAATCGATCTTTTCTTTTTAAATGAAAAAAGCTTGCAAGGTGCACGAATGAGCACTTGCAAGCTTTTTTTCTATGCGGTGATGGCAATTAATATCGGCAGTGTCACGATGGACAGCACCGCACTGATGACAAACGCAGACGCCGTTTCCGCTTCCTGGCTTTCAAAGTTCGTAGCGATCATGGCCGCCACTGCAGAGCCTGGGAAGGCAACAAGCAGAACCGCTATTGTCAAGTCGGCAGAAGACAGGCCGACCGCCATGGCGATCACAAACATTAATGCTGGCTGTGCCGCAACCTTGAGAAGGGCGATGCTTAAAGCCGGCATGCTGAATTTGATTTGGCGGATTCCGACGGTCACCCCGACCGCGAAAAGAGCGATTCCAGATGTCGTGTTACCAATCATATCAAGCATTTTCTGCGGAAGTTCAGGGATTTGCAAACCGAATAGCACAAGGATAATACTTGCGAGCGGCGCAAAAGCAAGCGGCTCAGACAAGCCGTGTAAAATGGATTTTCCCGTTACTTTCCACAGGCTGTCGCTGTTTTCGGATTCCTTTTTAGATGAGCGGCCGACAGTACCTACAATGATGGCCAAAGGATCGAGCATCGCATTGACGACGATTCCTGTAATCGCAATCGGAATCGCAATTTCCTGGGCACCGAACAAGCTTCCGAGCACCGGAATCCCCATAAACGCAAAAGTCGGCTGTGCAGAGTTTAATGAAAACATGGATGCATTTGTTAGATCGTATTTAAATAAAAATCTTAAAAGAAGTAAAATAATAACGTAAAACCCTACAATTCCGAGAATCAACGATACCATTAGCGGAATTTGACTATAAAACTTATCCTTGGGTGTTGACAAGATGCTGGACACAAAGTGAGCCGGAAGCGCGTATTTTGTAACGAGTGTGCTTACCCCTTTTGCTGATTTAGCATCATAACTACCAAAATGACCTGCAAACCATCCCAGCGCAATAACAAAAAATATTGGCGCAAGGAGGATTAAAATATTTAAAAAGCTCAAAGCTGTTTCCTCCTCTATGTCGTCCTATTTTCAGGACATAATAACGGCGGCTTTGACGGATCGTTCAAATCAAGCCGCCGATCCCAAAATTCCGGTTAGTGACGGCCGCCTCTGAGTGCGGCCACAGACGTTTTTTTATTATTTTCCCAGTCTTCAAGATTAGTCGCGTTTTGCGACAACGGTTTGGTATTCCGGACGCCACATCGCTTCACGCACCGCTTTTTCGACATTATCCGGCTGAACGCGGGCGACACCGTCTTTAATCGCTGCTTTGACTACATCAATTGCGACTTGTACAGACACGGCTTGAAGATCATCGATTTTCGGAAGGAGCCCTGCACCCGGCTGATCATGGTCAACCATATCGGCAACCGCGTTTGCAGAGGCAGCAAACATTCCGTTTGTGATCACTTTTGCTTGTGAAACGATTGTGCCAAGTCCCAATCCCGGGAAGACGAAAGCGTTGTTGGATTGTCCGATTTCATGCTCTACTCCATTGTAGACAACAGGTTCGAACGGACTTCCCGTCGCGACTAAGGCTTTTCCATCCGTCCATTTAAACAAGTCTTCAGGGACGGCTTCAGCTAATGTAGTCGGGTTGGACATCGGTAAAATAACCGGGCGTTCCGTGTGAGCCGCCATCTCTTTGACGATTTCTTCTGTAAAGGCGCCGGAGACACCTGATGTTCCGATTAAAATAGAAGGTTTCACTTGGCGGACGACTTCTTCGAAAGAAATCTCCCCTTTTTCATTGCGGTTCCAGTCTTTCACTTCTTCTGTACCGCGCAGATAAGGTGTTTGGAAATCGAGAATATTGTCCATGCCTTCCATCAGCAAACCTCTGTAATCGACTGTCCAGAACGCTTTGTTTGCTTCTTCTTCAGACAGCCCTTCAAGAACCATCGTGTCGCGGATTTGATCGGCGATGCCAATTCCCGCTGAACCAGGGCCGAAGATAACGACGCGGTGATCTTTTAACGATGTTCCTGTCTTTTTAACAGCTGCTAAAATCGCCGCAAGCGTGATCGCTCCTGTTCCTTGGATATCATCATTAAACGTTGCAATTTTATGGTTATATTTACCCATAATGTTACGGGCGTTTTTATTCCCAAAATCCTCCCAGTGAAGAAGCGCTTTAGGGAAATATTTCAATGCCGTCTCAACATAAGCGTCGATGAATGCATCATAGCGCTCGCCTTGAACACGAGGATGACGGTTTCCGATGTAAAGCGGATCATTCAGAAGCTTTTCATTGTTTGTTCCGACATCCAGGACAACCGGAATCACGCGGCTTGGGTCAATGCCTGCTGCGGCCGTATAAACTGCCAGCTTTCCAATCGCGATGTTGATGCCCCCGACACCCCAGTCACCGATTCCCAGAATGCTTTCGGAATCGGTAGCAACGATCAGATCAATGTCGTCTGCTGATGCCTGGAGATTTTGAAACGCTGTTTCGATTCCCGCGATATCATCAATAGATAAGTAGATCCCATGCGGTCTGCGGTACTCGTGGCTGTATTCCTGAATCGCTTCACCGACAGTCGGCGTGTAAACAACAGGAAGCATTTCACGAAGATGATTTTGCAGCAATTTATAAAAAAGCACTTCGTTTCTGTTTTGCAGATCGTTTAAATATACGTTTTGACGAAGACGGTCAGGCTGGGCGGAAAATTGTTCATATGCACGTTCTGCCTGCTGATCGAGGCTTAAAACGGTCGGCGGCAGAAGCCCTTCAAGTCCGAGATTCTTTCTCTCTTCAAGAGAAAATGCCACCCCTTTATTTAAAGCAGGAATCGATAAAACATCTTTTCCTCTTAAAGAAGTTTCCAGATATCCTTCCTTCGTTTTTTTCATGTTATTCACACTAATTACCTTCTTTCTAAAATGTTAATAAGGTGAAATAATTACGATTAATGATGAAACATTGTTTTCTTTCTTTTAACTTTGTCAAATATGTACGCGCGTTTTTGACAAAAATCTGAACAATACCCAAAACCTATTTACATTTTTTCTGACTACAGTAAGTCATTTTATGCCTGCTCTTGCCAAAATTCAAGCAATGAAAATTAGATAATTTTTTCGTATCCTTAATTAAGTTTTTTAATTACAATTATTTCTACAAAAAGAATCCAATAAAAAAAACACTTGTTTTTACCAAGTGTTTTTGCTTCATTTTATTCAGGTTTTCCAGGCACCTCATGGTGATGACGGCAGCGTGCTTCATACGTTTCTGATGCGCCTACCAAAATGACCGGATCATCATATGAGGCCGGTTTTCCGTTGATCAGCCTCTGCGTCCGGCTGGCCGGGGAACCGCAGACAGAACATACCGCTTGCAGCTTGGTCACCGTTTCCGCTAAAGCCATCAGATCCGGAACGACGCCGAACGGTTCCCCGCGAAAATCCTGGTCAAGCCCTGCGGCAATGACCCGATATCCCTGATCAGCCAGAGCGGTTAGCGTGCGGACGATCGTTTCGTCAAAAAACTGCACTTCATCAACGCCGATCACATCCGTGTTAACGCTTATGTACTGATAAATTTCAGCCGGAGATGTGATCGCATGGCACACAATGGATGTCCCATTATGGGATACGACAGAATCATTGCTGTAACGATTATCTATGGCCGGCTTAAACACTTTGACTTCCTGTTTGGCGAATGTCGCCCTTTTCACCCGGCGGATCAGCTCTTCCGATTTTCCCGAAAACATGCTCCCGCATATGAGTTCAAGCCAGCCGCTTTGCTTCATGACGTACATCATCTATAACCCCTCTCCAGCAATTGATTGCATGTAAAAAACAGGCAAGAACGATTCCTGCCTGTTTATCATATCTATTATTACTTAAGACCGTATTTTTTGTTAAAGCGATCAACACGACCATCAGCAGAAGCGAATTTTTGGCGTCCAGTGTAGAACGGATGGCATTCAGAGCAAATCTCAACGCGTACCTCTTCTTTGACTGAGCCTGTTTCAAATTCGTTTCCACAAGCGCATTTGACTGTTGCTTTTTTGAACTCAGGATGAATTCCTGTTTTCATGTCTGTCATCTCCTTCCGCCCTGAATCCGTTTCGGAAACAGAGTTATTATTCCGGGACAAAACCTCCGGAACGCACATGATAGAATTATAACAGTGATCCGGACGTTTTGCAAACCAAAGTTAAATTACCGTCTCGCAGCCGACACGTTGGACTGCTTCCATTCCTGGATCAACATATCGAAGAATTCCTGATTTGTTTTCGTCTTCTTCATCTTTCTCATAAATTTCTCAACAAAATCCGGTGTGTCGGACATTGTTTTGCGGATGGACCAGAGGCGGTCAAGATGTTCTTTCGGAACAAGGAGCTCTTCTTTTCTCGTACCCGAACGGCGAATATCAATGGCAGGAAAAATTCTTCTTTCCGCAAGAGAACGGTCAAGATGCAGCTCCATGTTGCCGGTTCCTTTAAACTCTTCATAGATTACATCGTCCATGCGGGACCCCGTATCGACAAGAGCGGTTGCCAATATCGTCAAACTTCCGCCCTCTTCAATGTTTCGGGCCGCTCCAAAGAACCGTTTCGGACGGTGGAATGCGCCGGGATCGATCCCTCCGGACAATGTTCTGCCGCTTGGCGGAATGACCAGGTTATAGGCGCGGGCCAGCCTTGTGATGCTGTCCATTAAAATGATGACGTCTTTTTTATGCTCGACGAGCCTCATCGCCCGCTCCAGCACAAGCTCGGCCACTTTTATATGGTTCTCAGGCACTTCATCAAAAGTCGAGCTGACGACGTCTCCAGCTACAGATCGTTCGATGTCCGTCACTTCTTCAGGACGCTCATCGATCAGAAGGACGATCAGCTCCGCTTCCGGGTGATTGGCTGTAATGCTGTTGGCGATCTCTTTGAGAAGCATCGTTTTACCTGCTTTTGGAGGGGCGACAATCAAACCGCGCTGTCCAAAGCCAACCGGCGCCATCATGTCCATGATCCGTGTCGACAAGTAATTTGGCTTCGTTTCAAGCACCATTTGGCGGTCTGGATAAAGAGGCGTTAAAGCCGGAAAGTGCACACGTTCTTTTGCCGATTCCGGGTCATCTCCGTTCACTGCTTCCACATGAAGCAGACCGTAATACCGTTCGTTTTCCTTTGGAGGCCGGACCTTTCCGGAAACTTTATCACCGTTTCTCAAATCAAAACGGCGGATTTGGGAAGCAGAAATATAGATATCCTCTGAACTTGGGGAATAGTTAATCGGTCTAAGAAAGCCGAATCCTTCGGACTGGATGATTTCCAAAACACCTTCCATAAAGAGAAGATCCTCTTGTTCGGCATTCGCTTTCAGAATGGCAAAGATCAGTTCCTTTTTTGTCAGTTTGCTGTAATACGAGACTTTATAGTGACGTGCAAGCTCATACAGCTCTTTTAATTTCATATTTTCCAAAGATGAAATGGATACATCTTTCACTAAGAACACCACTCTTTTCTAATCAAATAATGTAAACGGATTGGTACCGCCGATTCAGCTTTTATCGGCTACGCTTCCACCCAATATATATCGACGTATTGAAAAGGATTATAAGCAAGTCGAGAAAGAAGCGAGGACTTAACAAGAGAAGATAATCGCATATCTGATGGATGCGGCAGGAATTCAGGCTCTCCTTTAAGAAACCGGGATTGAGCTGAAAAATTTCGCAGCACTCTTTATTTTTACCTCATTTGACATTCATATTCAACTTCATTTGTGATTTGACATAAAATTGATAGAGATGACTTTGTTTTGAAAAGCGCGCCTGGAGCATGTCATGGAGAAGCAAGCCGTCTGCAATTGTACCAGAGTCATGCCATCTGTTCAATTCATAAGGCTGTTACATACAGGGGAAAAGCGGGTCATCCCCGCTTTTTCTTTCCTTTAAGGCCGAATCACTAAGTTTGGTTTTTTCTTAAGGCTGTGTCTTCCGTCAACAAATCGGACCGTACCGGACTTCGCCCTCATGACAATACTGTGTGTTGTCCCGACAGAACCTTTAAATTGAACGCCGCGAAGCAGTTCTCCGTCCGTCACACCGGTGGCGGCGAAAATCGCGTCGTCCCCTTTGACGAGGTCTTCCATCCGCAGCACTTTCCCGGTATCAAGACCCATTTTTTCACAGCGCTTCAACTCTTCTTCGCTCTGCGGAAGCAGCTTGCCATGAATTTCCCCCCCAAGCGCTTTCAGCGCCACAGCGGACAAAACACCCTCCGGGGCTCCGCCTGATCCGAATAAAATATCGACTCCTGTGTGGTCGAAGGCTGTATTGATTGCTCCGGCTACATCACCATCATTGATCAGCTTGATCCTTGCGCCCGCTTCCCGGAGTTCGTGGATGATGCGCTCATGTCTGGAACGGTTCAAAACGGTTGCGACGACATCTTCGACATCTTTATTTTTTGCTTTGGCCACGGCTTTCAAGTTGTCGATCACAGGCGCCTCAATATCGATGCATCCGACAGCTTCCGGACCGACGGCGATTTTATCCATATACATGTCAGGCGCATTCAGCAGGTTTCCGTGATCCGCCACAGCGATAACGGCAAGTGCATTCCAGCCGCCGCTTGCGACGATGTTTGTACCTTCAAGAGGATCGACTGCCACATCTACCCGCGGACCATAACCGTTTCCAAGCTTTTCTCCGATATAGAGCATCGGAGCTTCATCCATCTCACCTTCCCCGATCACAACTGTTCCCTTCATCGGTATGGTGTCGAACACATCCCGCATAGCGCTTGTCGCCGCGTCATCCGCTTCGTCTTTTTTTCCTCTTCCCATCCAGCGTGCCGACTTAAGCGCAGCCGCCTCTGTCACACGTACGAGTTCCATTGATAAACTTCTTTCCATTCCTATCCTAATCTCCTCTCCCCATTTGCAAATCGGTTTTATGATTGATATTGAAAAGCTTGTTCACTAGGAATTTTGCAGCTGTTCCATTTCCTGGTCTGTCAATTTTTCACGCCAGACGGTGGCGCCGAGGTTTGTGAGCTTGTCTTCAAGCTTGCTGTATCCTCTGTCAAGATGTTCAAGACCGGTAATTTCCGTAACTCCTTCCGCCATGAGCCCGGCAACAACGAGGCAGGCTCCCGCTCTCAAATCGCTCGCTTTCACTTTGGCGCCTTGAAGTTGAACAGGTCCGGTGATGATTGCCGATCTCCCTTCGACTTTCATCGATGCACCCATGCGCCGCAGCTCATCGATATGTTTAAAGCGGGCGGAATAGATCGTGTCCGTGACAACGCTCGTCCCGTTTGCCTTTGTGAGAAGCGAGGTCATCGGCTGCTGCAGATCAGTTGGAAAACCCGGATATACAAGCGTCTTGAGGTCGACCGGCTTCAGCTCCTTCTGTCCGCCGATCATCAAAATTTGGTCGCTGCTTTCTTCGATCCGAATTCCCATCTCGCGCAGCTTGGCTATCAGCGATTCTAAGTGTGTCGGTATCACGTTGTCGATCAGGACTTCCTGACCCATGGAGGCCGCTGCGATCATGAAGGTTCCGGCTTCAATCCGGTCTGGAATAATCGAGTGTCTGCAGCCGTGCAGGGACTCAACGCCTTCGATGCGGATGACGTCAGTGCCCGCGCCTTTGATTTTCGCACCCATGCTCGTTAAAAGTGTGGCGACATCGATGATTTCCGGTTCCTTCGCAGCGTTTTCAATTACGGTTCTGCCTTTTGCGAGTACGGCGGCAAGCATAATGTTGATCGTTGCTCCAACACTGACGACATCAAGATAAATGCGTGCCCCTTTTAATTCCTCTGCACGCAGATAAATCGCACCCTGTTCATTTGTCACTTCGGCTCCCAGCGCTTCAAAACCTTTGATATGCTGGTCAATCGGTCTCGGACCGAGGTGGCAGCCGCCTGGAAGTCCAATAACCGCTTTTTTAAAGCGGCCGAGCATGGCTCCCATTAAATAGTAAGAAGCCCGGAGCTGCTTCACTTTTCCATTCGGCAAAGGCATGCTGATCATCGGCGCAGGATCAACGACCATTTCTCCATTTTCAAAATGAACATTTCCGCCGATCTCCCTCAGCAGGTCGCGCAGCGTCAAAATGTCCGAAATATCGGGAAGACCTTCAAGAGTAACCGTCGATTCAGCCAAAATCGTTGCAGGTATCAAAGCGACAGCACTGTTTTTAGCTCCGCTTATATGTACTGTCCCGTTGAGAGGATCGCCGCCAGCTATATTTAACTTTTCCATGATCGTCTCCTTCCTTAAAGAAGATAGCTAATGGAGCGTAAAAAAAGAGAACTCAAAATAAACGGTTCATATCAAAATCTATCCAATTAAAAGAGAAAGAATACAACACATTTCAAAATTTATCAGGAAGAAAATAGCGAAGCTGTCTGCGGCATTTCCAAAACATTCATTTCTCTTCACAAGACAAAATGGTGACAAACAGAGGGGGCGCCTCCACTTGCCACTCACAATTAGCCTTTTCGCCTTATTTGTTCCAGTCTGCTAAAAACTGTTCAATGCCTTTATCAGTCAGCGGGTGCTTCGTCAGCTGGTGAATGACTTTCAGCGGCATTGTACCGATATGAGCCCCTCTCAGAGCAGCTTCTGTGACATGCTGCGGATGGCGGATTGATGCGGCGATGATTTGCGTATCCAAACCATGAACATCAAAAATCTGCCTCACTTCGCTGATCAATTCCAGGCCGTTATGGCCGATATCATCCAGGCGTCCCAAGAACGGGGAAACATATGTCGCTCCGGCTCTCGCTGCCAAAAGCGCCTGGTTTGCGTTGAAGATGAGCGTGACATTCGTCTTGATACCGAGATCAGTCAGCGCTTTAACAGCTTTCAGACCGTCAGAGGTCATCGGAATTTTCACGGTGATGTTTGGCGCGATTTTCGCAAGCTCTTTTCCTTCTTCAATCATCTCTTCCGCCTTTAGAGAAATAACCTCGGCGCTGACAGACCCTGAAACCACCTCTGTAATCTCGCGCAGACGATCATGAAACGAAATGTTTTCTTTTGCAACTAAGCTGGGATTTGTCGTTACTCCCGCAAGAACCCCCAGAGAATGAGCCTCTTTAATCTCGTCTATATTTGCAGTATCAATAAAAAACAACATATTGATAAAACCTCCTGTCATGAAAAATGTCTGAACTATGGAACTTGTTTGCGCTTTCCGAGATGATATGGATAAAACCGCCTGTCTTCTATCAGGCGGCTTTTTTGACTGAACGGGAAGCAAAAGAGCCTCATGCCAATACAGCATGTGTGAACAGCGCTTCCCAAAAACGCCGGAAAAAACATCCTATTTCCCCCGAAAGGGAAACAGGCGTGTTTTTCCAACCGTCATTAAGCTTTGTTTGAAGAACCGAATTCGCGCATTTTGCCGATAACTGTTGCTTTGATCGCTTCGCGAGCAGGTCCGAGGTATTTACGAGGATCGTATTCATCAGGCTTGGCTGCCAATGTTTCACGAACAGCTTTCGCAGATGAAATCTGGTTTTCAGTGTTAACATTGATTTTAGCTGTTCCAAGAGAGATCGCTTTTTGGATGTCAGCAGTCGGGATACCAGTACCGCCGTGAAGAACAAGCGGAAGACCGGTTGTTTTTCCGATTTCCTCCATCTCTTTGAAGCCAAGATTTGGTTCCCCTTTGTAAGGGCCGTGAACAGAACCTAGTGCTGGTGCAAGGCAATCGATGCCTGTGCGCTCAACAAGCTCCTGACACTCTTTAGGGTCAGCGTAGATGACGCCTTCAGCGATAACATCGTCTTCCTGTCCGCCGACTGTTCCAAGCTCTGCTTCTACTGATACTCCATGGAAGTGAGCGAGCTCAACAACTTTGGAAGTTGTTGCGACGTTTTCTTCAAATGGATGGTGGGAAGCGTCGATCATCACAGATGTGAAGCCTGCATGAATCGCTTTCGCGCAAGATTCGAAGCTTGAACCGTGATCTAAGTGAATGGCGACAGGAACTGTCACATTGTATTCTTCCATCAGTGCTTTTACCATGGCAACGACTGTTTTGAAGCCGCCCATGTAGCGTCCCGCACCTTCAGAAACACCGAGGATCACTGGAGATTTTTCTTCTTCAGCAGCCTGTAAAATCGCTTGAGTAAACTCAAGGTTGTTTAAGTTAAATTGTCCGACAGCATATCCGTTTTCTTTTGCGTTATTCAACATTTCCGTCATTGATACTAAAGGCATGTCGAAAGTCCTCCTTATGTAGCCTGATTTGCTCTTTTGCGAAAAAAGCTCTCCACACCTACCTAGCATGACCAGAAAAACCTGCCATATGTAAAATGTTTTGTTTATTAAACTTTAGATAGCTTTTCTCTACTTATATAGAATAACAATTTATCGACAAATCGGCAACATCATCGCTTGTGACAACATCAAAAACTTTTTGGATCCGCTAACCGTTTGACTTGATCGGGAGGTATGTTTTGACCGCCTCGCGGATTTCATCGATATCAAAAGGCTTGGCAAAGTGAGTCAGGGCGCCAAGCTCCTTCGACTCCTGGATCATGTCCAGTTCGCCGTAGGCGGTCATGATAATGACGCGGATCTCCTCATCTATGACTTTCATCCTTTTTAAAATTTCGATTCCATCCATTCCAGGGATTTTCATATCAAGCAAAACAAGGTCGGGCCGTTCCTTTTTGACAATGTCGAGCGCTTGAATGCCGTTGGCGGCCTGGAAGGTTTTGTACCCTTCTTTATTGAAAACTTCATTCAGCAAAACCCGGATACCGTACTGATCATCTACGATTAAAATCTTCTCATTCATTTTTCTACACCTCTATAATTATAATTTTCGCCAAAATTAAGCAGTAGTTTATCTATTCTGTTTTGATTTTCTCTTTTCCTTTAATTAAAATATTTAAGTTTGCGACATATTTAGAGGATTTTTCCCAAGATTCTCTTTTGTTATATAATGATAGTCAGTAAAAAAGGAGGAGTCAGCTTGCTTAAAATCTTTACCACACAATTGTCGGGAATCTTCAACCGGATTCAGGACGGTGAATCCGAGCCGATCGAAGACGGCGCCCGTCTGTTGGCCCAGGCGGTTATCAGCGATCACTCGGTTTATGTATATGGAAAAAATGAATTGGAGGGCATTCTGAAAGAAGCGCTCTATAGTTCTGAGCCGTTTCCTTCCGCCAAACCGCTGCCGCGGTATGAGGAAGACTGGCCGGATTTTCAACCGGCGGACAAAGTGCTGATGTTCTGCGCGCATTCCTCAGACGATGAAGAGCTGAAAATGGCGGAAAATCTGAAAGAAAAAGGAATCGATCTCGTTGTCGTGTCCCCTGTCGGCAAGGAAGGCGCCCCGATTGCAGCATCGGCCGATGTACACATTGATTCAAAGCTTAAAATGCCGCTTCTTCCCGATGATGACGGGACGAGATTCGGCTTTCCGTCGCTTATGGTCAGCCTCTATATTTATCATGCCCTGTCCTTTACATTAAAGGAAATTCTTCAGGAATACCAATAAAAAAAGCTTGCCTGAAGGAAATAAGTTGCGGATGAGGCCCGCCTTATGAATTTCATACCGGTCCGGCCTCGCCGCAAGGAAAAAAAGCCTGCCAGCAGTTGAACCGCTGACAGGCTTTTTATGATGTTTACAGCTTTTCTGACGCTTTTAATGAAGCTTGAACGAAGTCTCTGAACAATGCTTGCGGTCTTGTCGGTCTTGAAGTGAATTCCGGATGGAACTGTGACGCGACAAACCACGGATGGTCTTTCAGCTCGACAATCTCTACGAGGCGGCCGTCAGGGCTTGTCCCTGAGAAGACAAATCCGGCTTCTTCCATCTGCTGTCTGTACTCATTGTTAAATTCGTAGCGATGGCGGTGGCGTTCGTAAACCACTTCATTCCGATAAGCCTCATAAGCTTTTGAACCTTCCTGGAGCTTACACGGATAAAGGCCGAGGCGAAGTGTTCCGCCGAGATCTTCAATATCCTTTTGTTCAGGAAGCAGATCGATGATCGGATGTGGTGTAGAAGGATCAATTTCAGCCGAATGCGCACCTTCAAGGCCGAGAACGTTTCTTGCATATTCGATCGATGCCACTTGCATGCCGAGGCAAATTCCCAAGAACGGAATCTTTTGCTCGCGCGCGTATTTGACGGCGGCGATTTTCCCTTCGACACCGCGGTCCCCGAATCCGCCCGGAACAAGAATTCCGTCTACATCATGGACCAGTCCGGCCACGTTTTCTTCCGTTACTTCTTCGGCGTTGATCCATTTAATCTGAATGTCGGAGTCGAACGCATATCCAGCGTGGCGAAGCGATTCAACGACTGAAATGTAGGCGTCCGGCAGCTCGACGTATTTGCCGACTAAAGCGATTGTCGCCGATTTAGAAAGGTTTTGCACTCTATTGACAAGCTCTTTCCATTCTTCCATATCAGCTTCTTTGCATTCCAGCTTCAAATGGCTGCAGACAAGGTCGTCAAGCCCTTGATTTTGCAGATCAAGCGGAATGGAATACAATGTTTCGGCATCCCCGGCTTCAATCACCGCTTTAGGATCGATGTCGCAAAACAGCGCAATTTTATCTTTCATATCTTGAGAAATCGGCATTTCCGTTCTGACGACGATCACGTTTGGCTGAATGCCGAGGCTGCGCAGTTCTTTTACACTGTGCTGTGTCGGTTTTGTTTTCATTTCTCCCGCCGCTTTCAGATATGGAACAAGCGTACAGTGAATGTACATCACATTATCGCGGCCGACATCGCTCTTGATTTGGCGGATCGCTTCGAGAAACGGGAGTGACTCGATATCCCCGACGGTGCCGCCGATTTCTGTAATCACGACGTCAGCGTTCGTTTCTTTCCCTGCGCGGAACACGCGGTCCTTGATTTCATTTGTGATATGGGGAATGACCTGAACGGTGCCGCCCAGGTAGTCTCCTCTGCGTTCCTTTTTCAGCACTGTGGAATAGATTTTTCCCGTTGTCACATTGCTGTATTTATTTAAATTGATGTCGATGAAGCGCTCATAGTGTCCCAGGTCAAGGTCGGTTTCCGCACCGTCATCGGTTACAAATACTTCTCCGTGCTGATACGGACTCATCGTGCCGGGATCCACGTTGATATACGGATCAAACTTTTGAATGGTGACGTTCAAGCCTCTGTTTTTCAGAAGGCGCCCGAGTGAAGATGCTGTGATTCCTTTTCCAAGCGAGGATACAACTCCTCCGGTTACAAAGATATATTTTGTCATTTCTGTACCCCTCTCTTCAATTAACGCTTATTCCTTAAAATGCTCCGTTTATGGAAAATCATTTAGATCTTTTCTAAATGATTTAAATGATTAGGAGGCGGAAAAACAAGAAAGCTCCCTTTCAATTTCTTGAAAGGGAGCTGTTAGTTCGTATCACTTGAATCTCTTCTTTTTGAAGAGCCCAAAATACATACTACATAGTTCGCCTGTGAAAGTCAAGATCGATTTAAAAATGTATATGCCGTTTAAGACATATCATTAATCTTCGTCATCCTCGTCATCATAATCGTCATCCAAGATCTCGTCTTCAAGATCATCAAGCTCGTCATCATCCGCCTCATCGATATCGTCGTATTCCTCGTCGTCAAGGTCAAGATCTTCTTCAACATCGTCAAGGATGATATCATCCTCGTCAATTTCTTCGAATTCATCAAGAGCGAGGTCCTCTTCAACAGCTTTTTTCGCTTTTTTCTTCTTCGCTTTTACGGTCGGCTGTGTTTCTTCATCGAGCTGATCATACGGATACCAGCTGCGCAGACCCCACGTTTGGTCTGACAGCGCCAAAAAGCGGCCGTCAATATTTAAATCCGTGTAAAACTGGGCAATGCGGTTTTCCAGTTCTTCTTTCCCCAATCCAAGCAATGAAACCACTTGGTCTGTAAGCTCCTGGAAAGTCATTGGTTTCTTTTGTTCAGAGAAAATTTCGTATGCGATTTCAACTAAAGCCATTTCCTTTAGCTGCTCTTCTGAGTATTGTTTCAAACTCATCGCAGGACACTCCCTTTCTAGCTTCATGTATGTATCTACTATCTTTGTCATAGAAAATAAGCATGTAATTTCTGTCTTTACGACAAACCATACCTCTCATTATAAACAAAAGAAAACACTTTATGCCACCTTTATTCCCGTTAATTCATTAATTTTTACCGTACGGGCGGGAAAAGGAAGACCGGGGAGACGAAGCCTGGAAACAGGGCGGCCGCGAGAGCGCGAAAGCTCGTTGAAAAAACCATGCCGGCAGCATGTCCGCCGGCACGGTTTAGAGAGGATTCATTTCATCAGCATCCTCGAAATCACGATTCTCTGAATTTCCTGCGTCCCTTCATAAATTTGCGTGATTTTCGCATCCCGCATATAGCGTTCAACCGGATAATCCTTTGTGTATCCGTACCCGCCGAAAATCTGCACGGCCTCCGTCGCCGCTTTCATCGCCGTATCCCCGGCAAAAAGCTTTGACATCGCGGATGCTTTCCCGTAAGGAAGTCCTTCCGATTCCAGCCAGGCCGCCTGATAGGTTAGGAGCCTCGAAGCCTCGATCGCCGTCGCCATATCAGCGAGCTTAAAGGCGATGCCCTGCTGTTCGGCAATCGGCCGGCCAAACTGCTTTCGTTCCTTCGCATACGCTTTAGCCGCCTCTAACGCACCTTGTGCAATGCCGACGGCCTGGGCCGCGATTCCATTTCTGCCTCCGTCAAGCGTCATCATCGCAATTTTAAAGCCTTCTCCCTCTTCACCGAGGCGGTTTTTTAAAGGAACGCGGCAGTCCTCAAAGATAATTTCCGTTGTCGGAGAGGAACGAATCCCAAGCTTCTTTTCTTTTTTCCCGACAGAAAAACCCGGAAAATCCTTTTCAACGATAAAAGCGGTGGTCCCTTTGTGCTTAGCTTCCGGATCCAGCGCAGCAAACACAATGTAGCAGTCGGCGATTCCCCCGTTGGTGATAAAAATCTTCGTCCCGTTTAAAATGTATTCATCACCGTTTTTGAAGGCGGTCGTTTTCATCGCGCCGGCATCGGATCCTGAACCGGGCTCCGTCAATCCATATGCCCCGATCTTTTCGCCGCGCGCCATCGGTTTTAAGTACGCCTGCTTTTGCTCTTCCGTTCCAAAAGCATAGATAGGCCAGCCGGCAAGCGACGTATGAGCGGACAAAGTGACGCCGGTTGATGCACAGACTTTGGAAAGCTCTTCAACCGCCATAACATATGCCAAATAATCACTGCCGATTCCCCCGTATTCCTCAGGCCACGGAATGCCTGTCAGCCCCAGTTCTGCCATCTTTTGAAACAGCCCTCTGTCAAACCTTTCTTCCTCATCCCGCTCCTTTGCTGTCGGCTCCACCTCATGCTTTGCAAAGTCACGCACCATTTTCTGTATCATTTGATGCTCTTCTGACAGCGTAAAGATCATCGCTCTTTCCTCCTCTGTCACCTTATAAATGCTTGCTGATGACGATTCTCTGAATCTCGCTCGTTCCCTCGTAGATTTCGCATACTTTTGCATCTCTGAAATACCGTTCAGCGTCGAAATCCTTTGTATAGCCATAATCGCCGAGCAGATGCACCGCTTCATCAGCGACATACAGCGCCGTTTCTGAGGCGAACAGTTTGGCCATTGACGCCGCCTGCCCGGTTTTCATCCCTTGTTCCTTCAGCCAAGCGGCCCGGTAAACGAGAAGCTTCGCGGCCTCCGTCCTCGTCGCCATATCGGCCAGCTTAAAAGCCGCTCCCTGCCGCTTTTGATGCATCTCTCCTTTCGGATAGCGCTTTTTCAAAAAGTCAATGGCATAAGCAAGCGCTCCTTCGGCAATCCCAAGAGCCTGCGCGGCGATGCCGATCCTGCCGGTGTCCAGATTTGCCAAGGCCATTTTAAACCCTTTGCCTTCCTCGCCAAGCAGCTGACGGGCCGGGATGACAGCGTTATCAAAATTCAAAGTGACGGTTTGCGACCCGTGCAGGCCCATTTTGTCTTCATTTTTTCCGATCTGAAAGCCAGGTGTGCCTTTTTCTACGATAAAGGCGGAAATACCCTTTGTTTTCGCCTCCGGATTTGTTGAGGCAAATACGAGGTACACATCCGCCCGGCCGCCGTTGGTAATAAACACCTTTGATCCGTTCAGCACATAGGTGTCTCCGCGCTTTTCCGCCCTTGTTTTTAAACTTCCGGCATCAGATCCGGCGCTTGGCTCTGTTAAACAAAATGCCCCCAAATATTGCCCGGAAGCGAGCTTTTTGACGTATTGCCCTTTTTGCTCATCAGTGCCGTATAAAAGAATGGGAATCGTGACAATCGATGTATGGACAGATAAAACCGCGCCCAAAACGGCGCTTACCTTTGACAGTTCATGAATCGTCATGATGTACGAAACAAAGTCTTTGCCCGCTCCGTTGTACTTTTCCGGAACCGGAAGCCCCATCAAGCCGCGTTCCGCCATTTTTCTTAAAATCTCTCCGGGGAAACGGCCCTTTTCCATTTCCGGCACAAAGGGAGCGACCTCCTGTTGGACAAACTGCCTGATGAATGTCTGCATGCGGCTTTGTTCCTCTGTAAAACGAAGGTTCAATATCCGTCCCTCCTTTAGGCTTCTCTGTACGTATAAAAGCCTTTGCCCGTTTTCTTGCCAAGGCGTCCGGCACTGACATATTGCTTTAGGAGGGGGCACGGCCTGTATTTATCATCTCCGAAGCCTTTGTGCAGCGTCTCCATAATATATAGGCAAGTGTCGAGCCCGATCAGGTCGGCAAGGGCCAGCGGCCCCATTGGATGGTTCATGCCGAGCTTCATGATTCCGTCAATGCTTTCCTTTTCCGCGATTCCCTCATAAAGGGCAAACACCGCTTCATTGATCATCGGCATTAAAATCCGGTTGGAGATAAACCCCGGAAAATCATGGACTTCAATTGGCACTTTGTTCAGCTTCTTTGCGCATGTGACAACGGTTTGATAGGTCTCATCACTCGTCTCCAAGCCTCTGATCACCTCGATGAGCTGCATGATCGGCACGGGATTCATAAAATGCATGCCGATGACATTCTGCGGTTTTTGCGTGACCGACGCAAGCTCTGTAATCGACAGGGACGATGTATTGCTGGCCAATATCGCTGAATCTCCGGTTATATCGTCCAAGCGCTTGAAAATCTCTTTTTTGATGTCCATTTGCTCGACGGCGGCTTCGATGACAAGGAAAGCGTCCGCGGCATCTTCAAGCGACGCTGCGGGGGATAAACGCTGATAGATTTGTTTCACATCTCGGTGCGGCATTTTCCCCTTTTCCGCCTGTTTGACAAGCTGGTCGGAAATTCGCTTCATTCCTTTTTGAATTTGTTCTTCTGATACGTCATGCATATCAACATTGTAGCCGGCCTGGGCGCACACCTGGGCGATTCCGGACCCCATCTGACCTGCGCCGATGACCATGACCGTGTCATTTCTCATATCAAAATCCCCCTTTTTAAACTTCAATCATAACGGCATCTCCCTGGCCGCCTCCGCTGCAAATCGCCGCAATGCCCGTACCGCCGCCGCGCCGTTTTAATTCGTACATCAGCGTCAAAATGATTCTGGCTCCGCTTGCACCGATCGGATGGCCGAGGGCAATGGCGCCGCCGTTGACATTGATTTTTTCCGTATCAAGGCGGGCGATCCGTGCGCTGGCCAAAGCGACCGCGGCAAAGGCCTCATTGATTTCAAACAGGCTGATGTCGGCAAGCTCAGCCCCCGTTTTTTTCAAGAGCTCCTGAATGACAAGGCCCGGCGTTTTTGGAAAGTCTTTGGCTTCGACAGCAATCGATGTATGCGCAGTTATGACGGCGGCGGGCGACAGCTTCAAGGCTTTCGCTTTTTCTTCGCTCATCATGACGAAAGAACAGGCCCCGTCATTTACACCTGGCGCATTGCCCGCTGTGATCGTGCCGTCCATATCAAAGACGGGCGACAGCTTCCCGAGACGTTCCAGCGATGTATCAGCCCGGGGAGCTTCATCCTGGTCAACCGTTATTTCCCTTCCCCGCTTTTCTTGAATCCTGACCGGAACGATCTCTTCTCCAAAGATACCTGATGAGGCCGCCCGTACAGCCCGCATATGGCTTCGCAGCGCCCACCGATCCTGTTCTTCCCTTGTAATCTCTAATTCTTTTGCCGCGGCATTCCCGTATGTGCCCATGTGCACACCCGTAAATGAACATGTCAAGCCGTCTGTGATCATTGAATCCCGAACAGTTCCATTTCCCATCCGCAGGCCCCATCTCGCTTTGTCCAGCATATAGGGTGCGTTTGACATCGATTCCATCCCGCCGGCGGCAATGACTTCCGCATCGCCGGCACGGATGATTTGATCGGCCATGGTGACGCTTCGTAAACCGGATGCGCATACTTTATTGACCGTTTCTGTTTTAACCTCCCACGGAAGTCCTGCATGCCGGGCCGCCTGCCTTGACGGCAGCTGTCCCTGCCCTCCCTGCAGAACGGACCCCATGATGACTTCATCAATATCCTCCGGTCTTACCCCGGACCGCTGTAACGCTTCTTTGATGGCAATACCTCCGAGTTCGGCGGCCGTTTTTGTCTGAAGCGCGCCCCCCAGCTTTCCAAATGGCGTCCGCGCACCGCCTGCAATAACCGTTCTGACCATTTATACTCCCCCCGCTTTGTCTTTTGAATATTGACGATAAAAGAAGGCGGAGATAAAGCTCACACCTTCTTTTATTCAACCTTTCTAGGAAGCATGTTCTTTCTCTTCTGATCCAAATACAGCGCGTTCGAGCAGCTCACAAACATCATATGTGCCGACTTGATCCTCGATTTCCTTTGCCTTCGTCCCGTCGCCGAGCATTGTTAAGCAATACGGGCATCCCGAACTGATGACCGAAGGTGAGGTGCTGAGAGCCTGCTCTGTTCTGGCCACATTGATTCTCGCGCCCGTCTCCTCCTCCATCCACATGAGGCCGCCCCCGGCTCCGCAGCACATCCCGTTTTCACGGCTGCGTTCCATTTCCACCAGGCGGATTCCTGAGATCGAGCGCAGAATCTCCCGCGGCGGGTCATATACTTCGTTGTAACGGCCCAAATAGCAGGAATCATGGAAGGTGACCGTTTCATGGACCGGGAACTCCGGCTTGAGCCTGCCTTCCTTAATGAGTGTGGCGAGTAATTCTGTATGATGATAAACCTTTGCTTCCAAGCCGAAATCAGGATACTCATTTTTAAAAACATTGTATGCATGAGGGTCGATGGTTACAATTTTTTGAACATTGTTTTTCGCAAATTCCTCGATATTCTTAACGGCCAGCTCCTGAAATAAAAACTCGTTGCCGAGCCGTCTCGGCGTATCGCCGGAATTCTTTTCTTTATTGCCTAATATCGCAAAGGAAACACCCGCTTGGTTGAGGAGGCGCGCGAAAGCCAGCGCGATCTTTTGGCTTCTCCTGTCATACGACCCCATCGATCCGACCCAAAACAGGTATTCAAACGCCTCTCCTTTTTTCTTCATTTCCTTGACTGTCGGAATCTCAACGTCTTCTCTCGCATCGCGCCAGTTTTCCCGTTCTTTCCTGTTCAGCCCCCAAGGGTTGCCCTGCCTTTCAATACTGGTCATGGCCCGCTGGGCATCGGCATCCATCTTGCCTTCTGTGAGCACGAGATAACGGCGGAGATCGATGATTTTGTCGACATGTTCATTCATGACCGGACATTGGTCTTCACAGTTCCGGCATGTTGTGCAGGCCCAGATTTCTTCTTCGGTGATGATGTCGCCGATCAGACTTGGATTGTAAAGCTCTGCTGCAGCGGCTTCCCGCGATCCTTCACCGCCGGCGGCCATGGCAAGCTGATTGCCCTTTGTATGTTTAAAAAACGCCGCGGGAACCCACGGGGTTTTTGAAGTGACAGCGGCGCCCTTCTCTGTCAAATGGTCTCTGAGACGCAAAATCAAATCCATCGGCGACAGCATTTTCCCGGTCCCTGTCGCCGGACACATATTCGTACAGCGGCCGCATTCCACACATGCATAAAGATCGATCAGCTGGGACTGTCTGAATTCCTCAATGCGCCCGACCCCAAACGTTTCTTTTGATTCATCTTCAAAATCGATTTTTTCAAGCTTGCCCGGATTTGTCAGACGGCTGAAAAACACGTTCGCCGGACCGGCCAGCAAGTGGGCATGCTTGGACTGCGGAACATAGACCAAAAACGTCAGCAAAATCAAAAGGTGGGCCCACCAGGCAGCATAGAACACAACGGCGGCCGCGGTTTCACCGATAAAGCCGAAAATGAAGGCTGCGGCAGACGCCATCGGTTCATGCCATGACGGCGAATGACCGTGCCAGATGATGTTCATCCCGTTTCCGAGCAATACGGTAAACATTAAACCGCCGATCAAGATGAGCACGATCCCGGACTTTACATTCCGCTTCAGCCTGACGAGCTTTTCGATATACCGTCTGTAAAAAGCCCAGACGACCGCGATCAAAATCAACAGCGTCACAATTTCCTGAAAGAAAGTAAACGCCGGGTACGCTTTGCCGAGCGGCAGCCCCCTGTCCGGCAAAAGCCCTTTCACAATAAAATCAATCGCGCCAAACTGGACGAGAATAAATCCGTAAAAAAACATCACATGAATGATGCCGCTTTTTTTATCCTTGAGCAGTTTTTTTTGGCCGAACACATTCACCCATATCTTTTGAAGCCGTTCCTTTATCCTTTTATCAAAAACCTCTTTTTGCCCGAGCCTGATGTAGCTGACTCTCGTTTTAACCAGATAAATGAACAGATAAACGGCGTAAGCGGTTACACCTAAAAATGCAAGGAAATTCAACCATAACAAATCATTCAACTGCAGCTCCCCCTTTCATGTCCCAATCCCCTTCCGAACTACCTTTATCTTAAATAATGAATGAGTGTTCAGTCAATGTTTTTTCATAAATCCGGAAAATAAGGGTACACTAATTCTCTACATGTCTTAAAGGAGTGTCCTCTTTCGTGATTCCGTTCATGATGATTTTGTTTCTGCTCATTCTGCTGGCGGTGTTCGACTTTTATTTCGGCCGAAAAGCATTGAAAAAAAGGGCTTATGAACCTGTATTTTCGGAGAAAAGAAGCGACATTGAACTGATTCACAACGGAGAAGACCTGTGCGAGCGGCTGATGCACGATATACGGCAAGCTGCATCATCGGTCCATGTCATGTTTTATATGATGAAGCACGACGCTATCAGCCTCGAATTTTTCCGGCTGCTGAAGGATAAAGCGGAAGCAGGAGTTCCCGTATATTTACTGATCGACCGGATCGGCTCCATGAAAGTGAAGAGAAAAACGATGCGAATGCTGGAGGAAAGCGGGGCGCATGTCCATTTTACAAATCTCCCGGCTTTTCCTTTTTTCCTTTATCGGCTGAATGCGAGAAATCACCGGAAAATCACGATCATTGACGGAAAAATCGGTTATGTGGGCGGCTTTAATATCGGAATGGAATACCTCGGGAAGGAAGAAAAATTCGGTCCGTGGAAAGATTATCATTTGCGAATGACGGGAGAAGGCGTTGCTGATCTGCAGCACATTTTTTTAACAGACTTAAAAAGAAATGCGCCTTTGATAAAACTGAAAAGCAATCCATTTCCCGCCCTGCACAAAGGAGCCGTCACCCATACGATGCACGCTACCAAGGGATTTTCGCTCGAAAAACGCTACGTGTCACTGATTGACCAGGCAAAAGAACGAATCATGATCTGCACACCTTATTACATCCCGAGCCCCGCTTTAGAGCAGGCTGTGCTCTCAGCAAGAAAACGGGGCGTGATCGTTTCGATTCTCATCCCGATGAAAGCCGATCACCCGCTGGTCAAAGAAGCCGCCTTTGTGCATTTTTCCGCGCTTTTGGAGGCCGGCTGCTTCATTTACAGATATTACAAGGGGTTTTACCATGCCAAAGCAGTGATTGTGGATAACAAGCACGTCATGATCGGGACAGCAAATTTTGATTTTCGCAGCTTGTTTTTCAATGATGAAGTCAGTGTCGTCATCCATGATAAAGAATGGTCCAAACAGTTTCTCTCCGTTGTTCAAGAAAGCATTGAACAGTCAGAGCTGCTGACGAAGGAACGGTACGCGAAGCGGCCTGTGATCCAGCGCCCCTTGGAATGGCTGGCAAAATCGGTCGCCTATTTTTTGTGAATTCGCGTTTACTGGATCAACATCTGGGGTAACAATTCATCAAAATGAATATTTACATATCGGAGGGGATGCCATATGAATCAAGCAGAATCCATCAAACTGAGCGCGCAGTCCTTAACCTTGAAAAACCTGATTGAACTGTACCGCCTCTGCCGCTCAGCAAGACATCAGCTTTATATCTGCACGAAAAAAACGATGTGCACAATGAAAGATTTGATCGAACTGGAAATGTTCAGAATGGCCAACAGAGAAAAAGAATGCCTTGTTGTCATCGAGGGAAAAGAAGCGCAAGCGCTGATCAAGAAAGCAAAGTCGATTCTCTCGGAGACTCATATCCAACCATAAGCCATTCAGTCTCCCCCGAAAAAAACAAAAATCCCCCATCTTGGATGAGGGATTTTGCTTTTTACATTTTTTCAGGGGCGGAAACACCGATCAGCTTCAGCGCGTTATTTAGCGTAATTTGTGTTGCCTTCATCAATGATAAACGCGCGCGGCTTTTTTCTTCATCCGCCGGGTCGAGAACTTTCTCAGCATTGTAAAAGCTGTGGAGCACGGATGCCAGCTCGAAGATATAGTTTGTGATGCGGTGCGGAATCCGCTTCTCCGCAGCATCGGCGACAGCTTCAGGGAACGCGCCGATCACTTTCAGCAGGTCATACTCTTTCTCAGATCCGATTTTCGTCAGATCAAGGCTGCCTTCAAATGACATGCCTTTTTCTTCGCCTTGGCGGAGCATGCTGCAAATTCTCGCATGGGCGTATTGCGCGTAGTAAACCGGGTTTTCATTTGATGTCGAAACGGCAAGGTCAAGGTCAAAGTCCATGTGTGTGTCGGCGCTGCGCATCGCAAAGAAATAGCGAACCGCGTCAAGGCCGACCTCATCAATGAGATCGCGCATGGTGACGGCTTTTCCGGTACGTTTGCTCATCTTCATTTTTTCGCCGTTTTTATAAAGATGGACGAGCTGGATGATCTCGACCTCAAGCGTTTCCTTGTCATAGCCGAGCGCTTCAATGGCCGCTTTCATCCGCGGGATATAGCCGTGGTGATCGGCTCCCCACACGTTGATCAATTTATCAAAGCCGCGGTCAAGCTTGTCTTTGTGATAGGCGATATCAGGCAGAAGATAGGTATATGATCCGTCTTTTTTGATCAGCACGCGGTCTTTGTCATCGCCGAATGCAGTCGAACGGAACCATGTCGCACCGTCCTCTTCATAGATGTGCCCTTTTTCTCGGAGGGTTTCAAGCGCCTGATCGATTTTGCCGTTTTGATAAAGCGATGTCTCCGAATACCATACATCAAACGGTACACGGAAGTTTTCCAGATCCTCGCGGAGTTTCCCCAGCTCGTATTTCAAACCATACTCACGGAAAAATGCAAGGCGTTCGCTCTCTTCATCATGGATAAAACGGTCGCCGTACTCTTCGGCGAGCTTTTTGCCGATTTCTTTAATATCCTCGCCGCGGTATCCATCTTCAGGCATCGGCTTTTCCTGACCGAGCGCTTCAAAATAGCGGGCTTCGACAGATAAGGCAAGGTTGTTGATTTGATTGCCGGCATCATTAATGTAATATTCGCGGCTTACTTCATAGCCGGCTTTTTCAAGCACATTGCAAAGCGAGTCGCCGACCGCCGCACCGCGGGCGTGACCGAGATGGAGGTTCCCCGTCGGGTTTGCAGAGACGAATTCGACCTGAACGCGTTCTCCGCCGCCGGTATTCGTTTCGCCATAAGCCTCCCCCGCTTTAATGACAGCGGGAATCAGCTTTGTTAAATATTGATTATCCATATAAAAATTGATGAAGCCAGGGCCCGCAATATCAAGTTTATCAATCGATGCTTTTCCTTTATCGAATGATGAGACAATATCCTCGGCAATCATGCGCGGCGCCTTTTTCGCGATTCGCGCCAGCTGCATCGCCATGTTAGTGGAATAGTCCCCGTGAGCTTTATCTTTCGGCAGTTCCAAAACGACTTCAGGAACATCCTTTTCCTCAGCGAGCCCTGCTTTGATGACGGCCTCTTTGATTTCCTGCTTCAGCACATCTTTCATCTGTTCGACTATGTTCATGACTCTTGTCCTCCTCTATACGAAATCGACATCTTATGTAAATGCTTTTGATCATCTCTTACAATCATATCGTACTCTATGCTGATCTTTCCTTCCCGGGACTCGTGATTGACTGATATATCCTTTGTGTCAACACCCAGCTCGAGCTCTCCGAAAGGCATTTTATAATGGGTGACGGTTCGTCTGCCCGGCCTGAAGCGCTGCTTCATTTCAATGGCGCCGGAACGCATGACCAGAACTTCGCTGTCGCTTGCTTTGACAATCGTTTTCACCTTTCCCGCCTCATGCTCTTCATGATAGGAAAGATAGATTTTATCTTTTTTCGTATAATAAAATCCCGTTGTCCGGAATTCAATCGTTTCGGTTTCCGATCCTTCGCGGATTACAGATTTCACATGAATGTCTACGGGTGTCTCCTGATCCATTCCGACACTTCCTTTTTTGATCCGATTTGACTTGATTAGTATAATCATTCAAAGAAAAAAGTTCAACCGCAGCCCCTTTATACCATCTTAACAGAACGGCACGGAAGATAAACAATTTTTCTAAGAAAAAAGCCGTCCCATTATGGGACAGCTCAGATTGTTGACAAAGTTTTTTGTCAGCCTTTAGCAGACCCGAACCCCCTTGCAGTCTGGGAAGGCCGAGCAGCGGACTTTCACAGGATGTGATGACGACGGTGTTCGGACAGGACGTCCGGTCGCGTTTAACCGTCGTTCCATGTGATAGGCGTGCGTTCAGGCAGGACGCCTGAGCCATTAGCCGCCGTTCCTTTTTCTATTCGCAAGCTCCGCCTTTGGTGAGGCCTGATAACGAATGCGAGGGTTTGTCGACGCGCTGGGCCTGCCTTATTTTACCCAGCCGAGCAGCATTTCGCGGATCAGCTTGCTTGCCGTATTGGCCGTTTGCTCCGAATGGTCATAGATCGGCGCCACTTCCACCAGGTCCGCGCCGGCGACCTTAACATCCGAACGGGCGATTTCGTGAATCGAAGCAAGCAGCTCTTTGGAAGTGATGCCTCCGGCGTCCACCGTTCCCGTTCCAGGCGCATGGGCCGGATCCAACACATCGATGTCAATCGTTACATAGACCGGACGTCCGGCGAGCTTTGGAAGGATTGTTTTGAGCGGCTCAAGCACTTCGAACTTGGAAATGTGCATGCCGTTTTCTTTTGCCCATTCAAATTCCTCTTTCATCCCGGAGCGGATTCCGAATGAAAACACATTTTCCGGCCCGATCAATTCCGCCGCCTTGCGAATCGGAGTTGAATGGGAAAGCGGCTCACCTTCGTATTCGACGCGCAGATCTGTGTGCGCATCCATATGGATGATGGCCAGGTCCGGATATTTTTTGTACATCGCTTTTATGACCGGCCAGGAAACAAGGTGCTCTCCACCCATACCGAGCGGAAATTTTCCTTTTTCCAAAATGCCGTCCACATATTGTTCAATCATATCGAGGCTCTTCTGCGGATTTCCAAAAGGCAGGGGAATGTCGCCTGCGTCAAAGAAATGAACCTCGTCAAGTTCCCTGTCCAAATATGGACTGTATTCTTCAAGTCCGATGGATACCTCGCGGATTCTTGCCGGACCGAAGCGGGAGCCGGGGCGGTAGCTGACCGTCCAATCCATCGGCATGCCGTAAAGAATGGCGTCCGCCTTTTCCCAGTCGGGACGGCTTGCAATAAATACTTTTCCGGAATATGCTTCATCAAATCTCATCTTCAAAAACCTCCCTGAAAAAAAGCGCAGAATCTCATCCTGCGCCAAACTGTTTTATTTGATTAAATCGCTGACGAATTTCGGAAGGACAAATGCCGCTTTATGAATCTCTTTTGTATAGTATTTCGTCTCGATATCAAAGAAACGGCTCTCCTCCACTTCGAGAGGATCGTATTTTTTCGAACCGATCGTAAACGTCCACAGTCCGCTTGGGTATGTCGGAATGTTGGCCAAATACAGCTTGGTGATCGGGAAGATTTCCTTTACATCGCGCTGAACGTTTGTGATCAGCTCCGGTGTAAACCAAGGGTTGTCCGTCTGAGCGACGAAAATGCCGTCTTCTTTCAGCGCTTTTGCAATCCCCGCGTAAAATCCTTTTGTAAACAGGTTAACAGCAGGCCCTACCGGCTCTGTTGAATCAACCATGATCACATCGTATTCGTTTTCCGATTTGGCGATGTGCATGAAGCCGTCATCAACCTTCACTTCGACGCGCGGATCGTCAAGCTTGCCGGCAATGGAAGGCAAATACTTTTTGGAGTATTCAATGACCTTGCCGTCGATATCGACAAGCGTCGCCTTTTTTACGCTTGGATGTTTTAAAATTTCTCTGATGACGCCGCCGTCACCGCCGCCGACAACGAGCACCCGCTCAGGATTCGGATGTGTAAACAGGGGCACGTGCGCCACCATTTCGTGGTAAACGAATTCATCTTTTTCAGATGTCATCACCATGCCGTCCAAAAACAGCATGTTGCCGAATTCTTCGGTTTCCGCCATTTCTAGTTTTTGGAAATCTGTCTGCTCTGTATGTAAAGTCTTATTGATTTTCATTGTAATGCCGAAATTTTTCGTTTGCTTCTCTGTATACCAAAGTCCGCTCAAAGCGTCATCTTCCTTTCATTATGAGCTGTATTCCCATCTATTTTTCTCGCCTGTTGCGACGATTATTCTGCCCGTTAAAATCGGCTTTTGCCTAAGGAAAAAGTATAGAGGAATTGAGGGTAATTGTAAAGACAGATCGATCCATTTTAAAAGTGCCGTTTCTGAGATAAAAATATTCCCATAGGTCGGCATTTCTATTATAATGGCTAAGCTTATATTCGCGTGCGCCTTGGAGGTATTGCTTTCATGATCAATCGAATGTTAACCCAGTACATAGCCGGCCGGCGCAAAAGGTTTTTCATCGCCTTTCTGCTGATCGGCGCAAGCATTTGTTTTTTTCGCCCGGTCTATATCCGGGATTCAGCTGCCCCGTCATTGCCCGATTGGCTGCTGGAAGTCAGCGGCTCTCTCTTTTTGAACCATGTGATTGCCGTTTCAGCTGCGATGTTTTTATGTTTTGGCGCCATCCAATGGCTGTCGACATCCGGGTTTGCGCTTCCTGAGCGCGGCGTCTTTTTTGCTTATATCATCCTCGGAACGGCCGTCGCCGCTTTTGTTATGGTCAGCATCTTGCTGTGGAGCGTGATCATCGGCTGGTTTAAATTTAACGGATATGGTCCGGAACATATTCATCCCTTTTTTGAACTGGCAGACTCTCCTTCTTTATTTGTTGCTGCGCGCTTGTTTATTGACTGGTGGTCGCTTTGTTTTCTGATCTTTCTGGGACTGGCGGCGGCAGCGGCCGTCAAAAAAAGCCGAGCCTTTGTATGGCTGCCGCTGATCTGGACGATCGGCTTAATCGTCCTGTCTACATTCAACATCTCCTTCAAAGGGCTGCTGCCTGCGGAAGGCATGCTGCTGTCCGTCCATGCAAACGGGGCTTCGCCTTTCTTGATCACGTCAGTAAATGAAGGCGCGGTTTTGATCTTGTGGTGCCTATTATACGCGGTCATTGCGCGCGGAAACAGGACGGCCGTGCACTAAAACCGTAGTTTCTGCCTGGGAACGCTGAGACGCATGTATTTCATGCGTTTTTTCTTTTTTCGTTTGTTTAAATCCTCCTCTTTTTCCTCATAATGATAAGAACATTTTATTTTTCCGGGAGGAGATTTAGGCATGGACATGATGACGGACAAGCGGGTCCGTTTAACCATCAAGACGATACGGGCTTTTTTGTTCATGGGAGCATTGTTGCTGATCTTCCTTTCAATCATCGTCATGACGGTGGTACTGGCCGCTAAATGGCAAGGGGCTCCTTCCGTTCAGGTGCCAAGATCCACTGTGCTTTACGACGGAAATGGAAAACAGATGGGCGAAACCCATTATGGGCAAAAACGGTATTGGGTTTCACTCGACAATATAAATCCAGCAGTCATTGATGCGACGCTTACTGTTGAAGACCGGAATTTCTTCCGACATCACGGTTTTGACTTTGTGCGAATGGCCGGAGCCGTCATCGCCGATCTGAAAGCGATGTCCAAGGTTCAGGGAGCGAGCACCATTACCCAGCAGTACGCAAGAAACCTTTATCTCGGCCATGATAAAACGTGGAAAAGAAAGTGGAATGAAGCTTTTTATACGATACGCCTCGAGCAAAACTATTCAAAAAAAGAAATCCTGGAAGGCTATTTAAATACCATTTATTACGGACACGGAGCTTACGGGATTGAGGCCGCTTCCCGCTTGTATTTCGGCAAGCGGGCCAAAGATTTAAACACGGCGGAAGCCGCCATGCTCGCCGGCATCCCCAAGGGGCCGTCTGTTTATTCTCCTTTAGTGAATGAAAAAAAAGCAAAAGAGCGGCAGGAAATGATCCTGACGATGATGGCCAAAGAACAAAAGCTGACGAAAAAGCAGGCGGAAACTTTGAAAAAGGAGCCTTTGACATATCGAAAACAAGCGGAGCAGGAAGCGGAAAAGAAAGCCCCATACTTTTATGACGAAGCCGTAAAAGAAATGGCTCGGCTGCTGCACCTGACACCGGAGGAGGCGGAAACCGGCGGCTTCAAGGTCTACACGACGCTCAACCCCCGCCTGCAAAAAATCGCCGAAAACACAATCAAGAAAACGATCGACTCAAAGTCAGGCATACAGATCGGGTTTGCCGCGGTCGACCCTTATGACGGCAGCGTTCTTGCCCTTGTAGGCGGACGCGACTATCAAAAAAGCCCATTCAACCGCGTCACACAAGCAAGGCGGCAGCCGGGTTCAACGATGAAGCCTTTCCTTTACTATTCGGCCATACAAAACGGCTTTACACCGGCAACACGGCTGAGGAGCGCGGAAACGACATTTGAGCTTGGACAGGGAAACGCCTATTCCCCGGGCAATTACCACGGCTATTACGCTGACGGCCCCATTACCCTTTTGCAGGCCTTGGCCCTGTCCGACAATATTTACGCGGTGAAAACACACCTCTTTCTCGGCATGGACAAACTAATTGATGCGGCAAAACAGTTCGGCATCAAAAGCCCGCTGCAAAAAGTGCCGTCACTCGCTCTCGGAACGTCTCCCGTCAAACCGATTGAAATGGTGAACGGATACGCGATGTTTGCCAACGGCGGGAAAAAAATCGAACCGTCTTTCATTACGAAAATCACGGACCCAAGCGGCAAAGTGCTTTATGAAAAACCGAAGCGGCACAAGCAGGCGCTCGATCCAAAAGCCGCTTTTATTACGGCAGACATGATGACCGGCATGTTTGACAAGTCGCTTAACGGCTATACATCGGTTACCGGCCGGACGATCGCCGATCAACTGACGCGCACATATGCCGGAAAATCAGGGACGACCAGCACAGACAGCTGGATGATCGGCTTTTATCCGGGCCTTGCTTCAGGTGTTTGGACCGGATACGATAAAGCGCGGACCATTGACGCCGTGGCCGAAAAAAACTACGCCAAACAAATCTGGGCCAAATTTATGGAAAAAGCGCTTGAAGGCCAGCCTCACGCGGCGCTGATGCCGCCTGAAGGTGTGACAGCCATAAATATTGACCCGGCTACAGGCTATGCCGCCGCTCCCGGCTGTCCGGCCAAACATGTCGCTTATTTTGTCGACGGAACCGAGCCTGACCAGGTATGCTATGGAAAGGAAACCTATCAAGACAAGAAAGAACCGGAAAAGCCGGCCAAACCCCACAAGCGGATGAAATGGTGGGAAAAGTGGCTTAAAAAAGTAGAATAAAGACGGCGGAAGCAAAAATCCCAAAACAGCTTTTAGTTTTGGGATTTTGTCATCTTTTCAGCGTGACCCTCAACCCTTGCAGTCTAGGAAGGCCGAGCATCGGAGCGGACTTTCACAGGATGTGATGACGGCGGCGTTCAGGCAGGACGCCTGAGCAGTTAGCCACCGTCTTACTTTCTGCATGAGCACCGACTTAGCAGGCCTGACAACGAATGCGAGGGTTTGTCGACACGCTGAAATCCCCCGGACCGATATGTCCGGGGGATTTCTTCTATTCCTGCAGCAATCCTTTTTTCAGTTCTTCTGAGGAACGCTCCCACAGCGCTTGATCATGATGTTTCAGAAAGTCGGCCAGGACCCGCTTTGAGCCATCATCCATATGCTCGACGATAATCTTCCGCTTCATCGACTTATCCATTAAATTGACATGCTCCGGAAGCGATTTATAACCGCGGCGGATGCTTCTGTCAACGGTCATTTCACAAGCCGTCACACCCGCATAATAAGGGCCTTCTTCCCTGCGGTCGATCGTCACCCAGACGAGCCAGTAAGGCTTTCCGTTTGGCACTTCGTCTTTATTCGGGAGAAATTTAATCCCTTTTTCCACGGTGCTGCGGGCGTGCATGGCACCGATATCGACGAATGCTTCTTTCTCCTCAACATCGACGATGACCGGAGAGATGTTGTCAAGGCTCAAAGCCCCTGCGCCAAATCCCCCGTGTCCGTCCGTCGGATCGGTTTTTTTAATGATGTTGAAACCGATTGTTTTCTTCTTTTTCCCTTGTTCCATCAAAAATACCTCCTACATCAGCGGCCGGAAAACGCTGTTGAATATCAATATGATGAATTCCCGCCCCTCATTCAGAAAAGGCCAGAATACGTATTGACCGAGCGGCGTGATGACGATAATCAGAAAAACGAGCGCACCGTAAGCTTCATACTTCGTCAGCTTCGCCCGGACATCAGGCGCGACAACGTCCTGGATGATCCGAAATCCGTCAAGCGGCGGAAACGGCATCAGATTAAAAAGAAATAAAAGCAGATTTAAATTGACCCAAAGCGTAAAGAATTGAAGCAGCCCCGTATAAAAACTCAAGGGCAGCACTGATGACAGCTTTGCAGATAACAGTAACAAAATAAAACCGAGCAAAGCAAGAATCAGGTTGCTGATCGGGCCGGCTATCGAAACGAGAAACCCGGCAAGCCTCGGCTTTTTAAAATAAAAGCGGTTGACGGGGACAGGCTTCGCCCAGCCAAATCCCATCAAAAAAATTAAAATCGTCCCAAACGGATCAAGGTGTTTGAGAGGATTCAAAGTCAGCCGTCCCTGGCGTTTGGCCGTCTCATCACCGAATTTGTACGCCACATACGCATGGGCGACCTCATGCACCGTAAACGCAGCGGCAAGCGTCAACACAACATATGGAATCATGTCCAGCGGATAAATTAGAAACCGTTCTAAAATTGGAATTTCCCTCTTTCTCATATACAAAGATTTACTAACTTCAGTATACTATAAGAGCAACCGATCCTAAAGTGAGCAAGTATTTTTTAAAAGGAGGAACCAACATGCCATACGTAACCGTAAAAATGCTGGAAGGCCGCACCGACGAGCAGAAAAGAAACCTTGTGAAAAAAGTAACGGAAGCCGTCTCTGAGACGACAGGGGCACCGGCGGAAAAAATCGCGGTCATGATTGAAGAAATGAAAAAAGAACACTATGGCGTCGCAGGCAAACGAATCAGCGACATGTAATAAAAAAGGCGTCTGGGGACGCCTTTTTCAATTATTGATACCAAGCTTTGTTTCTCTCGATCTGTTGATTATGCTCTTCATCCCAAACATCGACGGTGTATGCGAAATCATAGTTCATAATGCAGCGGATCCCGCTCCCCTGCGGATCGTGCTCCAGCCCGAAATTATGGGATAATTCGTGTGTAGCCGCTTGTGCGGTATATTCGGTTCCCATATCAAAGGTCACGCTGAACGCGGGGCCAGCCGGCTTGCTGCCGTATTGGAATGCGATGCCTCCGGCTTCAAAGTTTTGATTGTCCGTAAAGCCGACAACGAATTGATAATCTGCATCACTGTACTTCTCGGCCAAATTGTCGAGAATCTGTTCGCTGTTTTTTCCTGATGACGTCCACGGCCCGACGGCTTCGACAACAAAATCAATTTGATGATCGCGATTGAACATCACATCGGCCTGCTCGACGGTTTGAACGATTCTCGTCTTCCAATCTTTATGTTTTTTCCGGTATTGCTTGTCAGCCACGGCAAGCACGCTGATCTTTTGCGTTCCTGTGCTCGCTTGGGTAGAAAATGTACTTGTATTCTTTTTAAAGGTTTTTGCCCCTGTGACATTTCCTTTTTCATCCAATATCTTAGTTTTAGTCGTTCTTTCGATTTGAACGCTTCCTTTTAGATCTTTGAAGCCTTTTGCTCTCGGCAATGCTTCGACCTTCGTTCCCGCTGCTCTGTGTTCATGGCCGCTGCTATCGACAGCGCTGGCGGCCGCACCGGGAATTAAACTTGCAGACAGTAATAGAGTTAAGAATAAAGAACGTTTTTTCATATGAAGCCCCTCCTTGTTTATGAACGAAATAAATATTCTTCTAGTTAACTAAAAAACCCTTTATTTCATCCAAAAAAAGGAAAAAATACACATATTCTTTCTACCCGTGCCCTTCGATCCCCCTATCCATTCCAATTTTCTTACAAAAAAGCAAAACAAAAAACCTGTCCCTTGGACAGGCCTTCTCAACAAAGATCTCTAAGTTTCTTTATGTAGGCGACAGCCTCATCAAATTCTTCGTCTGTATACCGCTGTTTGCTTTTGATCGTAAACACTTTTTCCCTAATCTCTTTCTGGTCCAATCCTTCAAAATAAAGAATGGTGGAAACCAGCTCCAGAAACCGCGAAGATTGGCGGTTGACATCTTCTATATACGGTTTGATATCGCGCATGTCCAGCTCGCATTGCTTAAGAAATTGACTTCCCGCCTCAGTTGGAGAATAACGGTATTGATAATACCCGCCTTTTTTTTCTTTGACTTCATGGAGAAATCCGAGATTGCAAAGTTCTTCTACCTGAAGCGTCAGTTCCTCTGAGTACGGCCCGTAAAAATGAAAATCATACTTCTCATAAAAGGGGAGCTCCAATTTCTTCAAAATATAAATGATTTTCTGCAGCTTTTTTCGCCCGATAATTTCTCCCGAATCTGAGAAGACCTTCATCAGTTTTGCGTGTTCTTTTAACAAATCCCCGACATCTCCTTCATCCTTTTCTATCTATGTCAGTCCGAGCAGTTCTTTCATTCTTTTTGCTTTCAATCCGTCCGGCAGCTCTTCAATCAGGTCAAGCGGGAAATACAATTTATGGTCCGTTCTCCGCTTGCCGGAAATCGCGTCGACAATGTCGGACTGCCGCGACAGCTCCTTAATCTGGCCGTTATGGGTCAGCAATTGGATCGGGAGGCGCTCTTCTTCCTCTCCCGGCCTGTAGAAGTCATACGGTAGGTCTGAAGAGGAATCCACCACAAGATAATAATCAGGATCGATTCCTGATTCTTGAAACAAAGCGGTGAGTTCAAAATAGGTCGCCATCTCCTCATTCGGATTAAATTCCGCATACTGGAACAATCTGCGGTTGATAAAACGGCGGCACAAATCGGACAAAATCTCATCCTCTTCATGCTCCCATGCCTGGAAGTAATAGAGAATAATCGATTCATCAAGGCTCAAATAATCCTCCAGTGTGACGCTTCCTTCAAAAATCGAATAGAAGTGGACAGGAGCGTGCGCGAAAATATAGCCTTCCTGATGAAGCTGTTTCGCGCGGTGGAGGATCTTCGTCAAAATGACTTCCGCGCTTCTTGTCACCGGATGAAAGTAGACTTGCCAGTACATCTGGTAGCGGCTCATAATATAATCTTCGACAGCGTGCATGCCGGTCTGCTTGATGACGATTTGCTCTTCGCGCGGACGCATGACGCGGAGAATCCGCTCCATATCAAAATGGCCGTAGCTGACGCCGGTATAGTAGGCATCGCGCTGGAGATAGTCCATCCGGTCAGCATCGATCTGACTTGAAATAAGGCTGACGACCTGTTTGTTTGGATAGGTTTTGGCGATGACCTCTGCGACGTCCTTGGCAAATCCCGGGCCCACTTTTCCCAGCACCTTATTCACCTCTGTATCGCCTAGAATGATCGCTCTCGTAAAATCTTCATGGTCAAGCCGGAACACTTTCTCAAACGAGTGGGAAAACGGACCGTGTCCCAAATCGTGCAGCAATGCAGCGCACAGGCACAAATCGCGTTCGCTGTCATCCCACTCCTTCCTGCCTTTAAAAACGTCGTCAACCATTCTTCTGACAATCTCATAGACGCCGAGTGAATGGTTGAAGCGGCTGTGTTCGGCTCCGTGAAATGTCAAATAGGTCGTTCCCAGCTGCTTGATTCTGCGAAGCCTTTGAAATTCACGGGTTCCGATCAAATCCCATATCAGCTTGTCCCGCACATGGACATAGCGGTGAACAGGGTCTTTAAACACTTTTTCTTCTGATAATTTTCCGTTTGGATACGCCATTTTTGTCCCTCTTTTTTTAAACGTGAGGCAAACAGATTGCTGCCAATACGTCTCTTTTTCGGAAAACTGCATCTCTATATTGGAAGTATTGCCCGATCTTCTGTTTTCTTTAAGGTCTGTTTCTATTATATCGGGTCTGTTTTTTGAAAACATTCTTGAATTTGCCGGCGAATTTGTTCCAAAATGCAAAAACGCCTGACCCATGCGGGAGGCGGTTATTTTTTGACTTTCTTTTTCACTTTTTCGATCAGCTCATCTTCGGTAGGAGCTGACAGCGGACGATTATTGACAAATGCAAACGATTTTTTCCGTCCTGGCCCGCAATAAGACTGACAGCCGATTTCCACTTTCGCATCCGGATCAATTTCCTTCAGGCGGGGCAAAAGCGTCTTTAAATTCGTGGCCTGACAATCGTCGCACACTCGAAATTCATTAGCCATTTCATACGCTTCCTTTCGTTTTGTTCATCTGTCTCTATGGAAGGCATTCAATTTTGCCGAGCTTTAAAAATGACACCATCCTTCATTTTACAAGGATTCTTTCATTCCTGCAAGAAGCGCGCTAAAAAAATCACTTCCTATTCTTTTAGCAAACTTGTATAAATATTTTCCAAATTGGACAATCTAATACCAATACTTACATTGGGAGTTGAGAAGTGATGAAACAAAGACAAGACGCCTGGTCTGAGGAAAATGATTTATTGCTGGCTGAAACCGTTTTGCGGCATGTCAGAGAAGGGAGCACACAGCTGAACGCCTTTGAAGAAGTCGGAGACAGACTGAACCGGACTTCAGCCGCCTGCGGTTTTAGATGGAACGCGGTTGTCCGCCACCAATATGAAAAAGCCTTGCAGCTGGCGAAAAAACAGCGCAAGCAGAGAATGCGCGCCCTCGGAAACGGCCAGCCGGCGAAGAAGCGCCTGCTCTACAAACCGCCTGTCGAAACAGAGGCGATTGAGGCTGCCGAAACAGCTGTTGTTCAAGAGAAGCCGAAAGAGGAGGAAGCAAGCAAAGAACAAGCTCCGATCTCAAGCGAAAATCTGCCATATGTTGATGAAAGCTTTAAAGAAGAGTTAGCTAGTTTGTCTCACCTGCTATCGCCAAATCAGCCGCAGGCCGCCAAGCCTGCCGAAACGCCCGCAAAGATGACGATGGATGATGTCATCCGCTTTTTGCAGCAATATACGGGAAGCCAGGAACAATCTGATGCATTAAAAATGGAAAACGAGCGTTTAAAAAGGGAAAATGAAGAATTGACGAAAAAAGTGGAAAAGCTTGAAGCGGAAGTCAAAAAGCTGGAAAAAGACCAAACGACCATCCAGGAAGACTACGAAACGCTCGTCAAAATCATGAACCGTGCAAGAAAACTAGTTTTATTCGAGGATGACGAGCACGCCGCTCCGGCATTCAAAATGGACCGGAATGGGAATTTAGAAAAAATGGCTGAATAACAGAATTCTCCCCCTTTTCAATGGGGGATTTTCCCTTTTTAAGACCTTGATTTCAACCGGGAAAAATTTCATAATAAAGCTAGTCCAACATTAAAGGCGGTATGACTGATGAGATTTGTTTTATATGCCGTCCAGTTCGGAACGGCAGCCCTTTTATTTTTATTTTCCGCATTGGCAAGCTGGTATGAGGGCAGCGAGCTTTTAAGAGACCGGTGGGAATGGAATTATTCAGCAAGATTCACAAAGCTGCTGCATGGAGCGGATTCGATCAAAGACGCGAGCGACATTTCACAGCTTGATTTTTTCGTTTACGCGGCAAAACACGCGCCCGCCTCAATCATTTTAATGGCTGTAAGCCTGGCTTATATCACAGCCTTGGCAGCATATCTTCTCATCAAAACATATTTCAAACGAAAAAGGTCTTTGCACACACTATAAAACCGCCTCGGATTCCCTCCGAAGCGGTTCGCTTGCCGCTCTATTCAACGGCTAAGAGCGCGGTGCCAGCTTTTCATTCCGCTCGATCATGCGGAGCAGATTTTTCTCATACTCGATCTCTTCTTCAGCGGAGAGCGGCGCCTGAAAAATATCTCCGCTGAGCTCTTTCAGCTCCGTCAAAAGCGCAAGCATCAGGTCCTGTACCGAGACCTCTTGGGCGAGAAGCTCTGAGAGCGACGCCATCGTTTCCGGACGGATATCCGGATAAACGGCTTTCGTCTGGCCGCGCTGTTCTTTTAAAGCAATATTGTAAAAGCGTCTGATAAGCTCTGCGCGCTCGCTTCCGCTTCCATCGGCACACAGATAAATCTGCACCGCCACTCCGCCTCTCAAACGCCTTTGTGAAATGCCGGCGAATTTCCTTCCGCCTATGCTCAAATCATAGCTGCCCGGACAATAGGAGCCTTCGATTTCATAGGCTTTGATTTCCGCATCGTAAGGCGCCAGCATTCTTTTGATCAGCTCATACATTGCCTCATAGCCGCGGTCGATGTCGATGCCGTTTTTCTTGTCCCGGAAAATCAGCGATACATTTAATACCCCGCTGTCCAGAACGACGGCGAGTCCGCCTGAATTGCGGACGATGACTTTGAAACCCTCTTGCTCAAGAAACGAAATGCCCTCCTCTACATACGGAAGCCTCGTATCCTGAATTCCGAGCACGATCGTGTCATGGTGCACCCAGGAACGGGCCGTCGCCGGAGACTTTTCCTTTCCGACAGAGGCGCACAGTGTGTCATCGATCGCAAATGATTGTTTTGCGTCAAAATACGGGCCGAGACTGGATTGGTCAATGATTCTCCATTTCGGCTGGATCAGTAGATCTATCAGTTGCTTTGCCATTTTAATTGCAAACCCTTTCGTCATACATCTCAAGTACCCATTATACCATTTTGAGAAAAGCGATGCGGACATTTTCCGCACGCAAAAACTTCTTATACGAAAAGCGTTCCTTTAGACGGCTCTTCAAATTCCAGCGGCAGTCCGACATAATTTTCCGCCAGACTTTGTGCGGCCGCTTTTGATGTCGTCACATGATCCAGTTCCGCCAGCTGGATTTGGTAATCAAAAGGCGTGTCTTCATGGCGGCGGTGAAGCAGAGAAGTCATATACCAGGAAAAGCGCTCCGCTTTCCAAACGCGGCGGAGACATGCGGCTGAATATCGCGTCAGCCGCTCTGTATTGCCGGCGGCATAATAATCCTTCAGCGCCCTTGCAAGCAACTGCACATCCGCCATGGCGAGATTCAGTCCCTTTGCTCCGGTCGGCGGGACGATATGTGCGGCATCTCCCGCCAAAAACAGCCGCCCGTATTGCATCGGATCACATATAAAGCTTCTCATCGACACAATGTTTTTTTGAATAATCTTACCTTCAATCAACTGCCAGCCATCATCGGCCGACAGCCTGAGACGAAGCTTCTCCCAGATTCGCTCATCCGTCCAGCCGCGGATCGAATCAGACGGATCGACCTGCAAATAAAGACGCTGTATATCCGGCGTTCTGGTGCTGAGAAGGGCAAAACCATCTTCATGATGGGCATAGACAAGCTCGGGAGCGGACGGCGGCGCTTCAGCCAAAATGCCAAGCCAGCCGTAAGGGTATGTTTTTTGATATTCTTTGCGGATCTCTTTCGGAATGCTTTGTCTGCTTGGACCGTGAAAGCCGTCGCATCCGGCAATAAAATCACAGGTCAGCTTTTTTCTCTCCCCGTTTTCATTTCGATATGAAATGACAGGTGCGGATGTCTCAAGATCGGATAGGCGTACATCAGACACATTAAAATGGATGTCACCGCCCGCTTTCATGCCGGCGGTGATTAAATCTTTTATCACTTCATGCTGGGGATAGATCGTAATATATTTCCCGCCTGTCAAGCGATGCAGATCAATTCTGTGCCGTTTGCCATGAAAGCGGATTTCAATTCCTTTATGAAACATGCCCGTTTTCATCATTCTTTCTCCGACACCTGTTTCATTCAGCAAATCTACGGTCATCTGTTCAAGGACGCCCGCCCGGATGGTCTTTTCGATCTCCTCCTGGGAACGGCATTCGATGACTGCCGCTTCGATCCCTTGGCGGTGAAGCAGATGTGCCAGCATAAGCCCCGCGGGACCTGCACCGATAATTCCCACTTGTGTCCGCAATGCGTTTTCCTCCCATTGGTTTAGATTTTGATTTCGCTTCTCACTTGATTCCGTTGCTTTTCGGCCGATCCAAGGTCAAATTTTGCATGGTGTTCCTGAACGAGCACGATGCCGAGTGCGGCAAAAAGGCTTGGGACGGCAAAGATGATAAACGACTGCTTCGGATCAATGCCGGCCGCGAGAATCAATCCGAACAAGGAAGGAGCGATGATGGCGCCGATCCTGCCGATCCCAAGCGCCCAGCCGATGCCGGTTGCTCTGATTTCTTTCGGATAAAACTCGGAAATGTACGGGTTCGCAATATTTTGCGTACCGACGGTGCACGCCCCTCCCAAAGCAATCAGCAAGTACAAAACATACGGATTCACTGTTAGTCCAAAGGCGGCAAAACAGACAGCTCCAAGGACATACATACCGGTGAGCACTTTTTTATGTCCGGCTCTATCGGCCAGGCTGCCGCCGATCAAAGCGCCGGCGGCTTGTCCGATGCACAGCGCGAGATTGAAGGACAGGCTGGATTTCAACCCGTAACCTGAAGCCTGCATCATTTTCGGCAGCCATGTGTTCAACCCGTACACCATTAAAAGACAGCTGAATACAGACAGCCAAAAAGCAAATGTGCTGGCGGCGCGTTTTTGTTCAAACAATTTTTTGACCGGAAAGCCCTTTGTTTGTTCTGCGGCAGCGGATAACTGATAATCGTCATGTTCGTTGTATTGTCCGTCGGGATGCACCTTGTTGAGAATCCCGGCCAGTTTTTTCGGTTGTTTTTTTAACATGTAAAATGATAGCGATTCGGGACATTGCCTGAAAAAGAAAGGCAGCGCAATCAAAGGAATGGCGCCGAGCCAATACAGCACTCTCCAGCCCGCTCCCGGAACCGCAAGCATGCCGACGAGGGAAGCCAGCACTCCGCCGGCGGAATAGCCGCAATACATGGCTGCGACAATCATCGCTCTGTTTTTTTTCGGTGAATACTCGGTCATCAGCGATATGGCATTGGGCATCAATCCCCCCATGCCGAGCGCCGCAATGAAACGCATGACTGCAAACGGCAGGGGGTCATCAACCATTCCGGATGCGCCGGTAAACAGACTGAACAGAAGGATGCAAAGGCCAAGCATTTTTTTGCGGCCAAACTTATCGGCGAAAGGTGACAAGATCAGCGCGCCCAGCATCATGCCGACCAATGTGTAGCTGCCGATCGCTCCGGCCTGAATCGCTGTTAAGTTCCATTCCTCCATCAGCCACGGAAGGCTGACACCGTACATGGCAATATCATAGCCATCAAAGGCGACGGCGAAAAAACACCAGAAGAAAACGGTCATATGCACTTTATTCCATTTGCTTCTCGCCATGACTTCTCCGGGATCAACTGAACGATTTATCATTTATTCCTCCGCCTCCAGATCGATTGATATTAACGCACAGTGTTTTTTTCAGTGAGCCTGGCGGACCGGGTCGCTGAACACATCGGTTCAAAAGCCATGACAACATTGGAGCTGCCTGATGATTGGCCATATCCGTAATACGTGCTTTTACAGCCATCCTCCAGCACGCCCAGCAGCATGGCAATATGCCGGCCGCCTGCTTCAAGACCGGCGTTTTTCGCGTATTGAGGAAGCATGAGCTTTGCGGATACCAAATCATTGTCTGTCAGATACGTTAAGAACTGCCCGTCAAGCGCCTGCTCTGCAAGGGTTGGCATGCATTCCGGCCCCCTCACCAAATGATGGCTGAGAGCCCCGCTGGCGATAAATACGGTTTTTTTCCCGCTTTCTTTCAGCACTCTTCCGGCCAGCTGGCCCCACAAATACGTTTCCTCTAAATTGGCGGCTAATGTAACCGATAAATCGATCACCGGAATATCGCCGTTTGGCACGAGATAACGAAGTGGAACGACTGTACCGTAATCCCAGCAATATACCGGGTCATTGACGGGAATAACGGGCAGCCCTCCATTGATGCCCGCTTCCGCCAATTCAATTGCCAACTCGGTATCTCCTGGATAGGAATACGGAACATCTGATATTAAATTCGGGCATTCCAGCGCCGTCAACACACCTCGATGTTCCGGGGCCGCATCGACAAGATGGTCAAAGCTTGACGTCCAGTGGCAGGAAATGATGACAATCGCGTCAGGCTGAATTCGTTCAATCATTCCGGAAAGCCGCTTCATGCCTTTGACAAGCTCCTTTTGAAACTCAGGCGTTCTTTCTTCAAAGCACATTCTCGGTGTATGCGGAACAAGTGCCGCCAATTCAATCGACATGTATATTCCTCCCAACCCTAATTTTTACGGCTTCGCTTTTGAAGCCGGCTTGCCGCCTATGCCCCAGTGTGTTTTCGGAATCTCTGTAACAAGAACACGGACATTTTCTTTAGGCGCATCCAACGTGGTGCTGACCGCATCTGTCACATGCTGAATGACTTCCTCCACTTTTTCCGGCGGCCGGCCTTCTAATATTTGAATGTGAATAATCGGCAAACCTATCTCCTCCATTTTCAACAGGCTGTAAACGAAACATCGCCAAGACCTTCAACATGTGCTGAAACACGGTCCCCGCGATGCAGCATGACAGCTCCCGTAACACCGCCGGTCAAAATGATGCTTCCCGCTTTCAGCTTTTCGTTTTTCCGGGCGAGCATATCGGCGAGCATCGCTGCCGAATTGGCGGGGTGTCCCACGACTGCAGCGCCTGTCCCCTGCTCTTTGACCTCGCCGTTGATCATTAATGAGACTTTTACCGAATCGAGCCTTAGACCGTCCGGTTTTCTGATTTTTTCACCAAACACGACTCTGGAAGATGACGCATTATCCGCTATAACATCTGGCAGGGTAAAAGAAAAATTTTCATAGCGGCTGTCAATCACTTCAAGAGCGGGAAGAAAAAAATCGGTCGCGGCGAGGATTTGCTCACCTGTAACACCTGGACCTTCTATATCCTCCCCCAGCAAAAAGGCAATCTCAGCTTCGACTTTTGGGTGGATCAGCTGTTCCATTTGGAGCGCCCCGCCATTGGGCACGAGCATATCTTCAAAAATATATCCGTAGATCGGTTCTTCCACATTCATTTGCTGCATTTTCGCCCGGCTCGTCAAGCCCATTTTCGGACCGATAATCCCGCTGCCCTGCTTTGCTTTCAGCAAAATCAACTCTTTTTGTATTTCATAGGCATCTTCAACCGTCAGCTCCGGATGGTCTTTTGTGATTCTTTCGATTTCCCGCTTTTCTACTTCAGCGAGATAAAGCAGATGAGCCGTTTCCTTGAGTGCTGTCGCGTTCATCGCAATTCTTCCCCCTTACAGCTTGATGCAAATATTTGATAATTCACTGAAAAACTCGAAACTGTGAATGCCTCCTTCACGGCCAAGCCCGCTTTGCTTCATGCCGCCGAACGGCGTCCGCAAATCGCGGAGAAACCAGGTGTTGACCCAAACCATTCCCGATTCAATTTGTCCGGCAACACGGTGTGCCCGGCGCAGGTCGTTCGTCCATACGGTTGCACTTAACCCGTAATGGGTGTCATTTGCTTGTGCGATGACTTCATCTTCATCATCAAATGGAATCACCGTCACAACCGGCCCGAAGATTTCTTCTTTGACAACCCTCGAGCTCCGGGAGATCCCCGTGATGATTGTCGGTTCAAGATAACATCCGGAAGCCTGGCCTTCAGAACGCTTACCTCCTGTTAAAATATCGCCGCCTTCGGTTTTCGCCAATGCGATGTAGTTCAGCACCCGCTCAGTATGTTCCGCCGAAATCAAGGCTCCGATATTCGTATTCGGATCAAAAGGGTCGCCGACCTTAAGTTCCTTTGTCTTATGAATAAACTTGTCCAAAAACTCATCATACGCTTCCCGTTCAATATAGATGCGGGAACCGCACATACATACTTCGCCTTGGTTGATAAAGCTTGATTTCAATGTGGTATTGACCGCTTCATCCATGTCGGCATCGGCAAAAATGATATTTGGGTTTTTCCCTCCCAATTCAAATGAGAGCTTTTTTAATGTTTTGGAGGCGGCTTCCATAATGACTTTTCCGGTTGCCGTTTCTCCAGTGAAGGAAATCGCATCAACATCCGGATGTGCAGATAGTGCCGCACCGGCGGAATCAGGTCCAAATCCGTGGACGATATTGACGACACCATCAGGAACACCTGCATCACGGCAGATTTCCCCGAGAAGCGTGGCCGTCATCGGCGTCAGTTCGGCCGGTTTGATGACGGCGGTATTCCCCGCTGCCAAGCATGGCGCTAATTTCCACGTCAGTAAAAGAAGCGGCAAATTCCAGGGATTGATCAATCCGACGACACCGACCGGGCGGCGGATCGCATAATTGATTGCAGCATCATCCGTCTGATAGGCTTCCGTCCCGACTCCCCTCATAAAATCGGCAAAGAAATGAAAGTTGAAAGCAGACCGGGGAATATCCAAAGTGCTTGAGAGTGAAAGCGGCTTTCCGGTATCCAATGTCTCAAGCCTTGCCAGTTCATCCTTTCGCTGAAGAATGATGTCGCCGACCTTGCGGATGATATGAATTCTTTCATCAGCGGTCATGTTTTTCCAGCGTCCATTTAGTGCGCGCCTTGCAGCCGCGACAGCCAGATCCACCTCTTTTTGCCCTCCCTCGGCTACTTTTCCGATCACTTCCTGTGTAGCTGGATTGATGTTGTCAAACGTTCTCCCGTTTTCCGAGGAGAAAGATCTGCCGTTGATAAAATGACGGCAGTCAAACGGTTTTACAATTTTAGCCGACGGGGTGTGAACACTCATATCAATAAACAGCCTCCTTTTCAAATCCTTTCCATTAAATTAAAGGATTTTCAATCACTTGAAAACAGCATTGTTCCTCTATGCGGAACAAACCGGATATTTTTTCCGAAAATTTGATATTTTTCGTTCTTTAATTCAAATTCGTGTTATATTATGTAATAAAAGGAAACAAATCCAATGGAAAGAGTTGAGGAATCAATGACTGTTGAGACAAAGCAGCCAGATCTGCTCAATTCGGTTAAAAATGCGCTTCGGCTGCTTCAATCGTTTACCTTGGATTCACCGGAAAAGAAGGTAACCGAGCTCGCCTTATCGCTCGGCCTTGGAAAAAGCACGGTCTGGAGGCTCCTGAACACACTGGAGAGCGAAGGATTTGTCATGAAGGATCCGGAATCGAAAAGATATAAGCTAGGATTGTCCGTCTTACAGTTAAACACCATTGTCAACTCCACCCTTGAAATCAACAAGGAATCCCAGCCGGTACTCGAAAGGCTGACAGATGATACCGGTGAAACATCCCACATCGCCATGCGCAGGGGATTCAGCGTCGTCTACATCAATCGGACGGAATCCCCGCGTCCTGTTGAAATCCTGTCTTACATCGGCCGGCAAAATCCCATGCACTGTACGAGCTCCGGAAAGGTGCTGCTCGCTTATGACAGGGACGGGCTGTTGGAATGCTATCTCAAACATGGCTTGAAAAGCGTGACAAAGCAAACGATTACAGATGAAAAAAAGCTGAAGGGCGAGCTTGAAGCTGTAAAAGCGGACGGATTTGACGTCAGCCACGGAGAATTCATCGATGGCGTAACATCGGTTTCCGCTCCTGTCAGAAACTATCTCGGTCATGTCATGTATGCCGTCAGCGTCGTCGGCCCAACCAAACGCATGAAGGCCTCACAAGCTAAAATCATACATAAAGTGAAAGAAGCTGCCCGCGACATTTCAGAAAAACTCGGATATTGGAAATGATGCCAAAGAAATGGGGGAATCCGCTTTGTTTGATCTTCATACACACTTCATCCCGGACGATGTCCTGCAATGGCTGAAAGACAATCAAAACGCGGTCGGCGCCGTCTGGGAAAAAAGATCGCCTGATCAAGCAGCGTTTTTGACAGTCAACCGCAAATGGGGATTTGAATTAAAAGAGTTGTTTTTTAAAGAAACCTTATATTTGGAGGCGCAAAAAAAAGCCGGTGTCTCCCATTCGCTCGCATCTCCTGTCCCCCAGCTTTTTCTTTACGATCTTCCCGAGGAGATAACAGATGAATTATCTTCTGTCTATAACAATGCGCTGTCCATATGGACAAAACACAACAGTCATCGTCTTTCAGGTCTCGGGACCATTCCGCTCAACAGTCCGCTGAAGGCTTGCCAGCGTTTAGGTGAGGCGATGGATCTTGGGCTCAAAGGCGCGATCATCGGACCGGGCGCATCCGGCAGGCTTCTCTCAGATGAAGTTTTTACACCGCTTTGGGAAGAAGCCAACAGACGAAAAGCGATCATATTTATCCATCCCCTTCTTTCTGAAGATCCGCGGCTGCGCCGGAAAATGATGCCAAATTTAATCGGTGTTCCTTGGGAAACGACTGTCTGTGCGGCTGACTTGCTGCTCAGCGGTGTTACAGACCGATTTCCAAATGTAAAAATCCTTTTGGCTCATGGAGGGGGCTATCTGCCATATCAAATCGGCCGCCTGAACAAAGGGTATGAAAAGTGGACAGATGTTTCCGCTTCGATCTCGGCCGCGCCGGAGGAATATTTGCCCAGCTTTTGGTTTGACAGTGTGCTATGGAACAAAGAGAGTGCGGCATATTTAATAAAGCTTGTCGGAGAAGAACGGATCGTACCAGGTTCCGACTTTCCTTTTGACCTTTGCGAATGGCCGCCTGCCGACATCGGGCAAAAAGGTGCTGAAGCTTTGCTGAATGTAAAAGTGAAAGCATAAAAAAAGTGGACCTTGGATAAGGTCCACCTTTCTGGCAATATTATAGCGCTTGTGCTGCCGTAATAAGGGCAAGGTTGTAAACATCTTCTGCGTTGCAGCCTCTGGACAGATCGTTCACAGGCATGTTCAGACCTTGCAAGATCGGTCCGACCGCCTCAAAATTGCCGAGGCGCTGCGCGATTTTGTAGCCGATGTTTCCTGCTTCCAGGCTTGGGAATACAAACACATTTGCATCGCCTTTAATAACGGAGTCCGGCGCTTTTTTCTCAGCGACAGACGGAACAAATGCCGCATCAAATTGGAATTCACCGTCAAGCGTAAGCTCAGGCGCTTTTTCTTTGGCAATGGCTACAGCGTTGGCCACCTTTTCAGTCTCATCAGATTTAGCCGATCCTTTTGTTGAGAAGCTGAGCATCGCCACGCGCGGCTCAATGTCGAACATTTTCGCTGTATTGGCGCTTTCGATTGCAATTTCGGCAAGATCCTCGCTGTCAGGCGCAATGTTGATCGCGCAGTCTGCGAACACATACTGCTCTTCGCCGCGAGCCATGATGAAAACTCCGGATGTTTTTTTGACGCCTTCTTTTGTTTTAATAATCTGCAGCGCCGGGCGGACCGTATCCGCTGTTGAATGAGCCGCACCGCTGACAAGACCGTCGGCAAGTCCTTTATAAACAAGCATCGTTCCAAAATAGTTTTCATCTAAAAGAATTTGGCGCGCCTGCTCTTCCGTCGCTTTTCCTTTACGGCGCTCAACGAAAGCCTGCACAAGCTCTTCCATTCCTTCATATGTATGAGGATCATATATATCAACACCATCAAGTGTTAAGTTCAATCCTTTTGCTTTCTCCGTAATGTCCTCTTTGTTTCCGACGAGGATCGGCTTTAAGACGTTATTTCCGGCCAAATTGTTGACCGCTGTCAGGATGCGTTCATCCAAGCCTTCCGGAAATACAATTTTAACTCCTTTTCCTGCTACTTTTTCCTGCACTGTTGTAAATAAATCTGCCACTATATACCCTCCTTGAAGATTGCAAAAAACTTCTCTATTTAGCATACTCTTTTGAGATATAAATTCAATCCTTCAGCCTCAATTATAACGCTTACATATTAAAAACGCTTTTTTTTAATTAAATTAAGCGGAAATATTTTCATGTAGTCAATGGAAAATGGAGATTCAGTACCTTGCCTTAGTACGTATTCGTTATTATTATGCAACAGCCTTCTCCGCTTATACGGGGCTGCCTCAGGGTGCCGCAGTTTTTATTCGAGGACCTTGAAACAGATGAAATAGGGCAAACTATGATATGATGAAATCAATTACATATAAATTGGGAGTGAATGCAAAATGAGCGAACAGCAGAAAACGAATGAAGCCGCACAAACGCTTGACGGCTGGTATGCCCTTCACGATTTCCGAACGATGGACTGGTCTGCATGGAAGCTGCTTTCAAGCGACGAACGCCAGATCATCATCAGCGAATTTACCGGTCTCCTTGAAAAATGGGGCGCGGTGCAAAAAGAAGGAAACGGAAGCCACACATTGTACAGCATCGTCGGCCAGAAAGCCGATTTCATGCTGATGATTTTGCGTCCGACGATGGAGGAATTAAACGAGATCGAACTTGAATTCAATAAATCAAAACTGGCGGAATTTACCATTCCTGCTTATTCATACGTATCTGTCGTCGAGCTCAGCAACTATATGGGAAGCGGTGACGGAGATCCTTATGAAAATCCGCAGGTGCGCGCCCGCCTCTATCCGGAACTGCCTGATGCCAAGTATGTCTGCTTCTATCCGATGGATAAAAGAAGATCGGGCAATGATAACTGGTACATGCTGTCCATGGAAGAGCGGCGAAACTTAATGCGCAGCCACGGCATGATCGGACGCGGCTATGCAGGCAAAGTCAAGCAGATCATTACGGGTTCCATCGGCTTTGACGATTACGAATGGGGTGTAACACTTTTCTCCGATGATGTGCTCCAGTTCAAAAAGCTTGTCTATGAAATGCGCTTTGACGAAGTCAGCGCACGTTACGGAGAATTCGGTTCGTTCTTTGTCGGCAACCGTCTCTCCAATGAACAGCTGCCCGCATTTTTATACGTATAAAAGAAAGAGGCTCCAAAGACGATCTTTGGAGCTTCTGCTTTTAATTACAGCCGCATGGCGGTGTAGGCGGAGTCGGTCTTTTCAGCACCTCAATGGAGGACTCGGCATAGAATGTGGATCCAAGGCCCAGCACTCTGTTTTCCGCTCTGAATGTATATTTTCCGGCGGCCGGCAAGGTTTTATGATTCAACTTCAGCTTGAACTCCGCGATTCCCAATAAATCGATCGTCAGCGGTAGTCTGACCGTTCTTCCGTTGTTCAAGATTTGACCGGTTGTCAACGCCCTTCCATTAACCGTGTCTGTCGTTGTCGCGGAAAACCCGGACGGCAATGTGAATTCAACCGTTCCCAGCGCCAAAATGGAATTTGGTCTGTATGTAAGCTCAATATCGGAGTATGACCACTCCTGTTTGCTGTCCCCTGTGATGATCGAATACAATGAGGCCTTTGCAGCCGGACGGTTCACAGATTCCGTTTTAACCGTTTGGGCATCGGCATGAAGCGACGGCAGAAAAACCGAAGCCATGATCACGAGAGCGGCCGTCAAGACCGAGAATTTAAAACGAAACACACTTTTTAACATAGCAATTCCCCCTACTCATCATTTTCAAATTGTAAACAGCACGGCAGCGGACAACATTAGACGCAATAGAAAGGCAACGCCTCCTTCCAACATCATTTCTCTTAAAAACTACCATTTTTCAAAATGATAGTAAATGTTTTCCATGGGATATTTTTAAATTTAATTCAAAATAATAGAATTTAACTATGCGCCGTTCCTCTTGATTTTTTCCGATCAGAGCCAATAAAGGCCTAATGCCCTACTTTCGGGTTTCCAACACCCGGAAAAACGTATGTTTTGATGTTGACAAACCAGGCATATGACAGTACATTATTGACATTATTTCATCTATCAGAATCTGGTGAAATCTATAGCTTTGCATATGTGAAGAAAGGATATAGAAAACATGCCTAAATTGGGTTCTACAAATCTTGTAAAAGGAAAGATGCTCAACATCAATCCGCCGCAGACACTGGCGCTCAGCTTTTTAATCATCATCGCGGCCGGCGCTTGTTTATTAAAGCTGCCGATCGCCTCCACCACCTATATCTCGTGGGTGGACGCTCTGTTCACAGCAACCTCGGCAACAACTGTAACAGGATTGGTTGTCGTCGATACCGGAACGGATTATACGGTTTTTGGACAAACCGTCATCATGTGCCTGATTCAGATCGGGGGATTGGGCTTGATGACGTTTGCCGTTCTCGTCGTTATGATGATCGGCAAAAAAATCGGCCTGCAGCAGCGGATTCTCGTTCAGGAGGCTTTTAACCAGACATCTTTGGGCGGGCTTGTCCGTTTAGTCAAGCACTTGTTTATTTTCACGATCGTTATTGAGTTTGTCGCCTTTTTGATTCTCTCGATCAGATGGGTGCCTGAATACGGCTTGCAGAAAGGCTTGTTTCATAGTTTGTTTAACACGATTTCAGCCTTCAATAACGCAGGCTTTTCCCTTTGGTCGGACAGCTTGTCGCAATATGTGGGCGATCCGATCGTCAATTTAGTCATTACAGGTCTGTTTATCACCGGAGGAATCGGGTTTACCGTTCTTTTGGATTTATGGACCAAACGAAACTTTCACAAATTGTCGCTCCACTCCAAATTAATGATTGTCGGAACATTGATCATCAACATAGTGTCCGCACTGATGATTTTTATATTGGAGTATGCCAACCCCGATACCTTGGGAGGACTGCCTTTGGCAGACAAAATATGGGGCGCTTATTTTCAAGGTGTCACACCTAGAACTGCCGGCTTTAACACACTGGATATCGCACATATGACAACCCCTTCCCTGCTCATCACCATCGTACTGATGTTTATTGGCGCAGGCAGTGCATCAACGGGAAGCGGAATTAAACTGACAACCTTTATTGTGATGATTTTAGCAACGATTACCTTTTTAAGAGGAAAAAGCGAGACGGTCGTGTTTCATCGGGCCATTAAAATGAAAACCATTTTGCGAGCGTTGGCCATCATCGTCATCAGCTTTTTATTTGTGCTTGTCACAATGTTTATTTTAACCATTACAGAAAAAAATGCTCCATTTTTGGACATCGTCTTTGAAGTGGTTTCCGCATTTGGGACTGTCGGCTTGTCAATGGGACTGACGCCTGATTTAACAACCGTCGGCAAAGCCGTCATCATGGTGATGATGTTCATCGGCCGGGTCGGTCCGCTGACCATGGCATTCACCTTGGCAAAACCTAAAAAAGCGCCGATCCGTCATCCGGAAGATGAAGTCATAACAGGATAAACGGCTGAAAGACCGCTCCCATAGAGCGGTCTGTTTTTTTCTTTCTCGTCATATTAAACATGGCATCCACATACTGTTAAAGGGATAAGGTATATGTAGATCTTCCAGCAATCGTGTTTTCAATGCCATACATGTATTGGAGTATAATTTCTTGACGTTAAGAAATGAGGAGGAACGAAATGAAACCTAAAAAAAATCAATTTCAGCCGCTCCAAGAGCTTGAAATGCCGGATTTTCGGGCAAGCGCCAACCCTTATCCACAGATGGGCGGGCACATGTATCAGCAGCAAATGCAGCCGTATACACAAACGCAAATGGGCGGGCAGCAAACCTATCAGCAGCCTTCCGTACAGCTGACCCAGCCGCAGCCGGCGGGAGTTCAGGTTCCGCAAATGCCTACAGCGCAGGTGCCTTCCCCGAGCATTCCCGGCATGCTGCCGCTTGAGCAATCGTATATTGAAAATATTTTGCGTCTCAACCGCGGAAAGGTTGCGACCGTCTACATGACATTTGAAAACAATCCGGAGTGGAATGCAAAAGTCTTTCGGGGAGAAATTGAAGCTGCCGGGCGCGATCATATCATTTTAAGCGACAGAAAAACGGGCACCCGCTATTTGCTTTTGATGGTCTACCTTGATTACATTACCTTTGATGAACCGATTGCTTACGATTATCCGTATTCAATGGCCTCCTATACCCCAAGATAAAAGGTTCGGTTTGCGAAACCGAACCCTTTTTTTGTTCCTAAAGAATTAGGCGAAATTTCTCGCCTCATTGTTGCGGCTGAATTTATAAATAACGATTAAGAAAAAGGCTGCCGCAAAAGCAAACAATATCAAGATATTCAAATACAGATTGTGAAGATGCTGGCCTTCCTGAAGTTTCGCCAATGTTTCCAAAACCCATGTTTGCGGAAGAAAATCAGCGATTTTCTGCACGAATGACGGCATAATTTCAATCGGCCAAAAACATCCGGAGAGCATAATCGTCGGCATGAAGATTAAATTCTTCAATGCTCCCGCAGCTTTGGAACTGTTCGCAAAGACAACCGTGATTAACGCCAGTCCGACGGCGCTTAACGCAAATATCAGCAACACCGCCGCCATTTCCCAAAAGGAAATGCCTGTTTCAATATGAAAAACATATGTTGCCATCACGAGTGTAAAAAAGACTTGGAATGTGATGACAAGCATGCTTACCACAATATTTGCCAAGACGTACTGCTTTGCGGTAATCGGTGTTGTCAAAAGCCTGAAATAGGTTCTGTTCTCCTTTTCTTTCACCAGTAGTTCGGTTAAACTTCCCGCCGAAAAGAGCATGGCCATCAGCAGAAAACCAACCGTCCGGTCCGTCATGTTTTTGCTTTGCGCCGAATCTTCAAGCTTGTGAGCCGTAAGGGGAACTTTTGAGTTCTGGTAGTTTTTATACATCGTCTGAAATTGCTGATCTCCATTGGCAGATTGACCGAGCGCCGCAATATTGTCAATGTAATGATATAAATATGACTTCACAAAGCCTGTGATTTCAGCACCTTTGACAGAGGCGATTTCGATATGGCCGGGTTTTCCGCCGCGCACGCTTTGGGAAAATCCTTGATCAAACGTAATGGCGCCGTCAAGCTCTCCCGAGGCGATTTGGCTGTCCGCTTTTGACTTGCTGACATTCACAACCTTAATATCGTCAATACCTTTCAAAAAGCGGGCCGTATCCGCCGCGATTTCCCCTTTGTCATGATCGACCACCCCAATGCGCAAATCCCCCTGTTCATCAGTACCGGTTAACAGCGAGACAAAGATTCCAATCAGCGGAAGAATCATAAACAAGAAAATATTGATCTTTTTTCGAAACGTGACATTCAATGTATTTTTGACTAACCAAAGCATTTCTTTCATTTACAGCCCTTCCCTTCTTCTCATTGAGACAACGGCGATCAGCAGGAATAATACAGATAAGCCTACGTTCAGAGAGATCGCGGGCCATCCCGCCGCTAAATCATTTGTATATATGATTTTGATAATGGCTTCGTTCGTCCAAGTGAGCGGGGAAAGATCTTTGATGACAACTAAAGCACCTTGCACATCCTCAACGGGAAAATAAGCGCCGCCAAAAAAAGCGACCAGCGGGATCAGTACATTAATGGTGGCAACCCCAGCTTCTCCTGTGTTCGTCAAATAGCTGATCCCAAGGCCAAAGCTGACGGCAAACAACACAACGGTGAGCACCACAACAAGCACAAGCCAAAGGTGCTCTCCCCAGTTGGCTTTGAATAAAAACATGCTGACGGCGATGACGATCAAGATGCAAAGCAGATTTGCCCCAAGGCCGCCAATCAATTTTCCGGCAAAAATCTCAGCCTTATGAACGGGGGCGGCAACCAGCCGGTCCGCCGTCTTTCTAAGCCTTTCCCCGCGGATTAAATAACTGGCGTGTATTGCCGAGTAAAGCGCGATCAGCGTGGTCATCGTCACCGCGTAATAGTCCATGGAACCCGGTTTTTTATCAGAGTTGAGAGACGTTTCTTTAATATAATCGTCATGAGAGCTGTTTACAAACGCCTCGCCTGCTTGCTTCGGGCTGACTTTTACAATCTCCGCCACCGCATGATACCGGTTGGCAAACGCTGTCAGCATCCCTTGAATGATGCTGTTTTTCACACTGTTTTTCTCCATTTTATAAAACTTCATTCCGCTGCCGGTGACCTCAAGATAAGCATCATAATGTCCTTTTTTGACTTCTGTTTTTGCGTCCATATCACTTAACACTTTTTCAAAATAGACACCGGACGTTTTCGCTTCTTTCGCAAATGTTTTAAACCCTTGCGAGAACTCCCCATCAGACTTGTCTTTGTATAAAACATGGATTTTACCGACGGAAACTTCATGATCAAAAGCATTTGTCAGCGCGGTTCCCAAAATCATGATCAGCACAATTGGAAACGCCAGCATGAAGGCAAGTGTTCGTTTATCCCGAAAAGCTGATATGATTTCTTTTTTTGCTATGATGAATGTATTCAAGCTGATGTCCCCCTTACGAATCCCGTAAATTTCTTCCGGTCAAGGTCAGAAACACGGTCTCCAAGTTCGGCGCTTTTTCTTCCAATGAACGGATTTCAACACCTTCTGCCAGCAGTCGTTCAATGATCTGGTTTAAATTATTGACGCCCGCATCCGAGTTGATTTTCATCATATTTTCTTCCAGCGAAACCGTCTCGACTCCGCTGATCGTTTTTAGCCCGTCAATATCGATATTGTCAGCTGATTTGACATGAATCCAAATATCTTTCGTATCCGTGATGATCGCCTTTAGCTGCTCCTTTGTCCCTTCCGCAATGATTTTTCCGTGATCGACGATGGCAATCCGCGAACAGATTTCCTCCACTTCCTCCATATAATGGCTCGTATAAATAATCGTACAGCCCATCTCATTCAGCTTTTTGACTGACTCCAATATATAATTTCTGGAGTGCGGATCAATTCCCACCGTCGGTTCGTCCATGATGATCAGCTTTGGCCTGTGTGCGATCGCACAGGCGATGTTGAGCCTTCTTTTCATCCCGCCGGAAAAGTTTTTCGGAAAGCTTTTGTGCTTATCGCTCAATCCGACAAAGCGCAATGCCTCTTCAACGCGCTCATGCAGATGGGCCCCTCGCAGTCCGTAGAGTCCCGCAAAAAATTTCACGTTTTCATATGCGGTTAAATCCTCATAAATCGCCAGATCCTGAGGAACGATGCCGATGTTCATTTTAGCGTTTTTCCGGTTTTTCGCGATGTTTTTTCCAAGAATGAAAATCTCGCCCTCATTGCTTCTCAATAAACTTGAGATCATATTGATGGTTGTGCTTTTGCCGGCGCCGTTTGCCCCGAGAAGTCCGAATATTTCACCCTCGGCTATCGATAGTGATATATGATCAACAGCAACAAAATCCCCAAACTTTTTGGTCAGATTTTTGATTTCCAATACATTCATGTTTTCACCTCATTTTGCTTTACGATGTCATTATAAAAAAAAGATGAATGCCGCGGCAGTGCAGCAATTCACCTTTTTCACATGAGATTATTCACGTTTTAACGATGAACTCATTCATGCTTCGGCAACAGCGTTGTCACCGAAAATCCATTTGAACCGTCGACAATGACCTTGCCGTTGACAGAAGCAGCCCGCTCTTCCATTCCGATGATTCCCATGCCTTTTTTGATCTTCTCCTGTCCTTTTCCATTGTCTTTCACTTCGGCTTTAATGAGTTTGTTCAAGACGTGGATTTCGATCGAAGCGTGCGTCGCTTCGGCATACTTCACAGAATTGGTCAGCGCCTCCGTTATATTTTCAAACATGATTTTCCATTGAATATGAGAAATTACATCCAAATCGCCTTTATACAGAAAAGAAATATTCATCTGATGACGTGTCGAACATTCATCGATAAACAGCTTCAACCTATGGATGCCCATCTGCTCTTTCGGCGGTTTTATATTTTTCAATGTCAGTCTGATTTTTTCGATTCCGTCTTTAGAAATATTGATCGCATTTTGCAGCAGCTCGGACGCCTTGTTTTTATCGATATCAAGCAGCCGTTTCGCCGCTTCCAGCTGGATGAGCGCGCCAGTCATCGAATGGCCGATTTTATCATGTATTTCCTGGGAAAGCCTGTTGCGTTCCTCCAATTTAAAGGTATATTCAGATTGTCTGATATATTCCTTGTTGTTATGAAGCGCCTTCGTTAATGTCTGCATCGCTTTTCTTGTTTCATCAATTTTGTCTTCCAGCGATCTAATCCGCGCTGAATATTGTTTGGCGACCGTAAACATAAGAAACGTAAAGGAAACAGTGAGACCGTATACAGGCAGCCATGACGTATCGAGAGACAGAGCAGGTAAAAGCGAAACGGCCAAAATCAGCCACTTGTTACGAAGATAATCAAACAACAATTCGTACACGTTTAATGGCAATAATAAAATAAATAAAGGCTCATGCCGGCAGAATACAAGCGTCATGAAGATCGATACGGCGATAGTTGTCTTTTTAAGCGCTTCTTGCTGTAAGATGGCAGCCAGGATATTGATGGAGAAATAAAGGACGATATAAAAAACAACCCAGCTTAAGCTGCTGACAGGTGATAGGATGCAGTTGAACGAAATGTATCCAAGCAGAATCAGTTTGATGATAATGACCCAAAGTTCCATGATCATTCCTCAGCTCAAATCGGTTTTTCCGGTTAGATAATAGATGGCGATTTGCGTTCGATGCTCAAGCCCCGTCTTCCCTAAAATCGAAGATATATAATTGGCAATCGTTCCTTCTGATATAAACAGCTCTTTGGCAATCTCTTTATTTGAACATCCTCTGGCGATTAAAGCCATAATTTGCAGCTCCCTTTCAGTGAACAGGCTCTTATCGATTTTGAGTTCCGGCTCTTGATTGCTTTTTAAATTTGACTTGATTTTGTCAAGCACAACATCCTGCATGACGGTATGGCCGTGGTATACACTTTTAATCGCATCTCTGATCCGTTCCGGTTCAGTGTTTTTTAGCAAATAGCCCTTCGCTCCGTTTTGGATGGAGGCCAAAATATATTCATCATCATCAAACGTCGTTAAGATGAACGGAGCAGCCTGCGTTTGTGTGGAAATCAGCTTGGCAGCCTCAACCCCGTTCATATCCGGCATGCGGACATCGAGCAAAGCAACATCCACTTGATGGGCCATGCAGTAATCAACAGCTTCGCGGCCGTCCCCGACAGTTGCCATCACTTCAAATTCATCGTAAGTGCTCAAAATAATTTTCATGCCTTCTCTTATAAATGAGTTATCATCCGCTATGATCACTTTTATTTTCATCGCTTTGTTTACACGGAGACCGGATTCTCCGCATGTGCACATCCCTTCTTTAATAAAAAAGGCCGAACCGGTTAATACCATTTAATTTATCATGAAAACGGGACTGTTAAAATAAAAAAATCCAATCCTTCTAAAGGATTGGATTTTTAACGATTAGAGGTATTTTACCGCAGATACAACAACCATGATCCACGCTGCGATGAAAGCCACGCCGCCGAGCGGAGTGATGGCGCCGAGGACGCTGATTTGCGTGAGGCTGAGGACATATAAGCTGCCGGAAAATAAGACGATGCCGGCAAACATCAGCCAGCCCGCAGCCGTCACGCTCCCCGCGCCTGTAAGCTTTCCGGCAATCAGGGCGACGGCGATCAGCCCAAGTGCATGGTACATATGATATTGAACACCAGTCTGCCAGATTTGAAGATATTTTTCAGGGATCTTCCCTTCAAGCCCATGAGCCCCAAACGCCCCTAGAGCAACCGCAATCATTGCGTTTATCGAACCTAAAATGAGGAATAATTTCATGATATTTTCGCCCGCCTTTCTCCTCTCATCATAGCGTACAAACTCAAGATTTCAACTGACTGAACCTCATGACACAAGATTGTCAAATTTCTTTTTTCTAAGCTGGATCTGTTCCACCGCAATCGCTATGACCGTCCCCAGTACAAGACCATTGCTTAAAAGGGAGACAACAACAGGGTGCATCCCCGCCAAGGCGCTTTCAGGAACAAACATCACACCGACGCCCGCCAGAAGTGCAATTCCTGTAACAAAGCGGACGCGGCCGGCCTCGTTCTTCCCATAAGCGTCAAATTCAGCGAAAGCCATACCGACCATCGTCGAAAACACGACAAAATTAACGGCAAAACCAACCGGAGACGGGAGGCTCGCAAATACGTTCATGATATACGGAAAAAAGCTGATGAAAATCACAATCAGACTTCCGAGTAAAAAAGGTTTCTTCGAAGAGACCCGCGTCGTTTGAATAAACCCGGCCGCTCCGGAAATCGGCACCGTCCCTACAGCGCCGAGCAAACCGCTCAGCAAATGGCTGACTGAGGCGATGAAGCCCGCCGGTCGGGCCCGCTTCCTTTCTTCAAGCTTTTCAAACTGTTTGACGGCCCCTTCAACCACCCGGATGCTGGCCAGCATGTTGACAATCAATAACACCGTAATAAACAAGGATGTGACGATTAAACCGCTGTCAAACAGCGGAACGCCGAACGGAAAGATATCGGGCAGATGAAAAAGCTTATCCGCATGTTCCGGCGGCTTTGCGACGCCAAACACGGCAAACAGAATCCAGCCGCCAATAAGCGCTATCAAAATCGAGTATTGTTTAAGAAACGGAACATTCGATTTGCTCATCAGAAATGTTGTCAGCATAATAACGGCCGCAAGCAAAAAGACAGGAACATCAAGATCGTTTTGGCGGTAGCCGATCCCCATGACTCCTTTCACAATCGGCTCGGAAAGCTGAATGACCAAGAGCAAGAGATAAACGCCCGTCACAACAGGCGTAAACATGACAGCCAGCTTGTCGATGACTTTAAATAGGCTAAAAATAAAAAAGAAGACCGCACTTAGAAGCATTGCCCCCTGAAGCGCCTGAAGCGTTTCACCATAAGCGGCGAACACGGTTCCGGTCAGTCCCGCATAAATCGTGTATACTCCCCACCAAAGGCCGGCAGGGCTCTCATTAATCGGCAGACGGTGGCCCAGCAATGTTTGGATGAATGCCGTTGTCCCCAACACGAAAAACGTGCTTTGAATCAGCCCCGCCGTCTCCGTCTGATTCAGCTCAAATGACTGCCCGATCGCAATGGGCACCACGATGGCGGAAGCGATAATAAATGCCGTCCATTGTAAAGCCCCAAAAAGCAGTTTCAAGTTTATCAACCTCTCTTTTTCAAAAAAGCAAACGGCTCCTAGAAATCAAAAATTGAGTCCCCGTTAGCGTCTTCCTCATGTTTTTGTTTCTCTTTTTTTTGATACTGTTCAGCTCCGGCGGCTCCCATCATTTTTTCCAGCATCAGCTGGTCGCTCGAAGATTTTTTTGCCGGCTGAAGATATGGGGACGGCTGAGCTGTCGGTCTCTGCTGTTCAACGATGACGTCGCAGAGGGAACGAATGACCGCCACATGCATTTTTAACTCGTTCTCATGGGCGCTGTCCTTCGCTTTTTTTAATTCATCCTCCATCTTTTCCAGCAAGCTTGATATATGTATGTTCATCCATTCGATCCTCCAAACCGTTTCGATTTTCCATTTCATTTTAACAAATTACATTCTCTCGTGCTGAAAGCACTTTCCGATTTTTCAATCCCAAAAGGATATTTTTCGAAACAGCAGGTCCTTGTTTTCCAATTCAAAAAACAAAAAGCGAGCATCAACTCAGCCTAAAATCCTTTTTTCTTTCACCTTAAGAGTTGACGGGCGAACGTGAGTTCACGCATAATGCAAGAAAAAACAAACCGAGAACCGCCATCCTGAGTTTAGCGGTTCTCCAGATTTTCCAAATTGGGAATTGACCAGTCGATGGGTTCTTCATTGATTTTTTGCAAACATTGGTTTGCTCTGGAAAACGGCCTGCTTCCAAAAAATCCGTTTCTTGCCGAGAAAGGACTTGGGTGAGGCGACTGAATAATAAAATGCTTTGAAGTGTCGATCCTTTCTTTCTTCGCTTGGGCATGGCGGCCCCAAAGAATAAAGACCACCGGCTTCTCCCTTTTGTTCAAAACATCGATAACACTGTCCGTCAGCTGCTCCCAGCCCTTTCCTTTATGTGAATTCGCCTGTCCCCGACGCACGGTCAAAACGGTGTTTAAGAGGAGGACCCCCTGCTTGGCCCAGCTGACAAGTGAACCGTGATTGGGGATGTCTGCGCCAATGTCACTTTGCAATTCTATGAAAATATTTTTCAAAGATGGCGGCGGATTCACCCCCGGCTTTACGGAAAAGCTTAAGCCGTGCGCCTGACCCGGTCCGTGGTACGGATCCTGACCAAGGATGACGACCTTGACTTTTTCATAGGAAGTGTAGTGAAAAGCATTGTAAATATCGTTGGGTTCAGGATACACCGTATGCTCGACATACTCTCTTTTCAGCATTTCTCTCAACTCTTGATAATAGGGCTTTGCGAATTCATTTTTCAGCTGCTCCCACCAGCTGTCATTCAAAATCTGTTTCAATGGTTCAGCCTCCTTTAACTAAATTGCCTTTCGCGAACAAGCCTGGAAACGACAGGTTCGCCGTCCCATACAATTTTGCTTTCGGCCTCCCTCTTCTTCATAGCAGGTTCTTCAAGAAGCACAAAAAAGTTTTTCGTCGGCAGCTTTCCAAGCTGATGCTTTTCACTCAAGATATCTAAATAGTACTGCCTCTTGCCGTCAAGGTTGCTGGACTGATTGTCGCCTTGTTCTGAAAATGCGTAGATCACGCTTGCGGCAGGAACTCTTTTCACGCGAAACTGTTCGGCTGCACGCAGAAAAAAGTCCCAGTCCCAATAATTATGAACACCGGGATCAAAATAACCGATTTCAATGTGAAGCGAACGTTTATACATGCTTCCCGAAGGAACATATGTAGAAAATTTCCTCATCTCCTCTAAGTCAAACGTATAAGCGAAAAGATGCCGGTTTTTTGGGATTCTTGTGTCTTCTTCCTCTTTAAAAGACACAATCTCAGCATCGGAATACACAAAATCTGCCGTTTCCAGCGCTTTTGCCATTCTTTCCATATGGCATGGAGTGAAAAAATCATCGTCATCACACAGCATGATAACATCTCCTGACGCTTCTTTCACCCCTATGTTTCTCGCTTTCACATGCTTGACATTCTCAGTCAGGTGAAGCACCTTGATCGGCAGGTCTGAATAGAGCCGCTGAACAATGTCGACCGGCTCCCCCGCATCATTGACAATAATGATTTCAAATGGTTTGATGGACTGTTTTGCAATGGATTCAAGCAACTCACACAATGGGGAAATCCGATTGTGGGTTACGATAACGATCGAAATGTTCATGATTTGCTATGAGCGCTCCTTTTTCAAATTTACTTTTCCATTATAAATCACAAAACGAACGATTTGATATGAACAAAAGTCGGACATTTTTCCATTCCCCTCTTTTTTCCTGCATATGGGCTTTAGGATCGATTTCCTCCCAGACCCACAGAAGATGATGATGCATGAAAAGGATGGGCATTTGGAAATATAAAAGTTAATCATAACAGATGAGCAGATAGGGGCATTTCTACATATGAACATCATCGATCTTACGATTGAACTGCTAACAGGATTTATCTTTCTTTTTCTCATCGTTAAATTTGTCGGTAAGAAGATCATCGATCAAATTACACCCTTCACTTTTATCGCGTCTATCGTATTGGGAGAATTGCTGGGAAATGCTTTATATGACAAGCAAACAGGAGTTTTATATATTCTTTACTCCATGGCGTTATGGGGATTAATGATTTTTGCGGCCGAATTTCTGACACAAAAGTTCCTGTCTTTTCGCGGATTATTTGAAGGAAAACCGTCCGCACTTATCAAAAATGGGAAGGTCGATCGCGAAGAATTGAAGAAAAACCGCATGAATATCAATCAGCTGCAAAGCCTGCTTCGGCAAAGCGAAACGTTTTCCATTCGGGAAGTTGCTTTTTGTTATTTAGAGGCGAACGGTTCGATCAGCATCTTAAAAAAAGCAAAATATCAAAAAACGACCCAGGAAGACTTCAATATGCCTGCAAAATCCGTTTATGTACCTGTCACGCTCATACGCGACGGCAAAGTCTTATGGGATGAATTAAACGATCTGGGTTTTAATGAAGCCTGGTTAAAAACGCAAATCAGATCTCAAGGCGTTCCGACTGACTATAAAAATATTTTTTTAGCTGAGTGGCTGGAAGGTGACGGACTTTTTGTGCAGACTTTCAAATAATTTTTTGCTGATCAGTCATTCCATCGCCAGAACCAGGCGGGCATGACCGCCGGTCTCCATGATTTGTGATCATTTGAAAAGCTGTCTATAATAAAAACTAAACCAATCTATAGATGGAATTTTTTAAGGTGGAGGATTGACTGAACATGACAATGCACAAAGCGCTCACAATTGCCGGCTCAGATTCAAGCGGAGGAGCTGGTATTCAAGCCGATTTAAAAACCTTCCAGGAAAAGAATGTATACGGCATGACGGCCCTTACGGTTGTCGTCGCCATGGACCCCGACAACAGCTGGAATCACCAGGTATTCCCAATTGAGACCAATGTCATTCGCGCCCAGCTGTCCACGATCGTAAACGGGATCGGAGTAGACGCCATGAAAACCGGCATGCTTCCGACCGTTGAGATTATAGAGCTGACGGCGAAAACGATCAAAGAGCACAACATGAAAAACGTCGTCATCGACCCCGTCATGGTCTGCAAAGGAGCGAATGAAGTGCTGTATCCGGAACATGCCAAGGCATTGCGGGAACTTCTTGCTCCCCTTGCAACGGTGATTACGCCAAACCTTTTTGAAGCCGGACAGCTCAGCGGTCTCGGAGAAATTAAAACCGTTGAACAAATGAAGGATGCTGCCAAAGCTATTCATGACCTTGGCGCCAAATACGTCCTCATTACAGGAGGCGGCAAACTGGCCCACGAAAAAGCAGTCGATGTTTTATATGACGGTCAGACAGCAGAAGTTTTGGAAGGGGAGAGAATTGACACCCCGTACACCCACGGAGCGGGCTGCACCTACTCAGCGGCGGTCACGGCTGAGCTTGCAAAAGGAGCCGGTGTGAAGGATGCCATTTACTCGGCAAAAGATTTCATTACCGAAGCCATACGCGGATCTTTCCGATTAAATCAATACGTCGGTCCAACAAAACACTCCGCCTGGCGGCTTAACGGAAAATAAAACAAAAAGAACCCCTCTTACTTTTAAACAAGTAAAAGGGGTTTTATCAGCTTTCCCGCTTTGTTTTGATATTTCTCGCCGAGGATTTTAAAAAAGACTCGATCGATTCCACAAAAAGCGCATATTCCTTCATTTGTTCATAAGTGCTTGAAAGCTTTTTTTGCGCTTCTTCATCATTCGAAATTGTTTTATCTTCGATGTCTCTGATCATTTGCTTCACCTGAAGGAGCAAATGTTGATACTCTTCCCTCGTATCCTCAATATGATCTGCTATTTTTTTCAACCGCATGGCTGTCGACTTTTGTTGGTTCTGATCCAAGCAAACAACTCCTTTACAACTGCACAGTATCTAAAAAAAGCATATCATAAAGGGATTGTACAGAAAATAGGATCAGGACATCGTCCATGATGTAACTTTCATGACGGTTTCTTTTCTGCCGCTAATCGATACATCATTATTTCCCGGGTAAGGAAAGTATCTCGCTGAAAATACTTCTTCACCGCCGTTGACGAAAATTTCGATTGAAGACGAGTCTAAAAAGACGTTTAAATCGCGGAGTTCGTTTAAACTGCAATGCCTTGATTCCTCTCTTCCGTCAACACAGCTGTTTCTTTCCAGGGTGAGGACGCCGTCCGCTTTGCTGTATATAAGACGAGCCGCTCCCCTGAATGAGATTTCAAAGCCTTCCTCAATATGCGACGGTTCAATGTACAGCTCAGCGCTGTCGGGATGGTCGAGGTCCAATTGTTCTGCGGCCTGGCGAAGTGAAACCTCAACCGTTTTTTGTTCCCTTCGCAACGTTTTAAGTTCTTGAACCGGTTTTTGAATGAGCTTGTTTTCTTTTAATGTCAATTCCCTTGGCAATGTCATGCAGTGAACCCATTGATTCGGGATGGTCGGATGTTGCTGTTCATCCTGGTCGGGAACCCCCATCCAGGCGATTAAAATCCGCCGCCCTGATTCATCTAATGTCGTCTGCGGTGCATAAAAATCAAAGCCCTGATCAAGCTCTGTAAATTCTCCATGCTTGAATTCCGGCTTCCCTTCATCTAGTTCACCGACAAAATAACCTGACTGATAAACGTTTTGATAGCGGAAACCATCTGCTTTTAAGCCTTGCGGGCAGACGATTAAAACATCTTTGCCGCCAAGCGATATCATATCCGGACATTCCCACATATATCCAAACTCATCAAGCTGATCCGTATTCGAGCCGGTTATGTCGCCGAGAAACGACCAATCCCTCAAATTGTCTGAAGTAAAGAGCACAGCCCTTCCTTCAAGACGCTCAGTCTGGGCACCGAGTACCATGTACCAGCGCCCGTTCTTTTTCCAGACTTTCGGATCGCGGAAATGAGCCGTATAACCTTTCGGAAGCCTTGCGACAACCCCCTGTTTTTCAAAAGAAATGCCATCTTTTGAGACGGCGAGGCATTGGTAGGTTTCGCGGTCTCCTTCATCGTTCCTGACATTCCCCGTATAGAAAACATGGAGCAAATCATTCTCAACAATCGCACTTCCTGAGTAGCATCCATTTTTGTCATACCAATCGCTCGGTGTAAGGGCGATCTCTTCATGACGCCAGCGGACAAGATCACGGGAAGCATAATGCCCCCAAAACTTGGCCCCGTGCCCCGTCTTAAAAGGCATCCATTGATAAAAGAGGTGGTATGTCCCTTTCCAATGAATGAACCCGTTTGGATCGTTCAGCAGTCCGACAGGCGGCATGATGTGATAATGGAGACGATAAGGATCCTGATTGACAACGGTTTGATATTTTTCAACCCGGTCAATGGCTTGTTCGCGAAGTTCCTTGTCCCGCAGATTCATAAGCTAGCCTCCTTAGTTCTTCTTTTCATCTTCTTTAATCCCTAAGAAATAGGCTGTGATAAATGCCGCAATAACAGCGATAGCCATTCCGATTAAATAGTTGATGAGGTTGGCCGTTCCGAATGGCGCGGCGATCGCGATCATCGGAATGCCTGTCAGGCCGTAAGCGTTTGCGGCGACATTGGTAAAGACGACATAGGCTCCGCCGAGCGCTCCGCCGACCATCGCACCGATGAACGGCTTGCGGTACCGAAGATTGACTCCGAAAATAACCGGCTCGGTAATGCCGAGAAACGCTGAGAAAGCCGCCGGTAATGCGATCTCTTTTGTCTTTGCCCGTTTTGACAGGAAGAATACGGCGAGTCCGGCGCCGCCTTGGGCGACATTGGCCATCGACCAGATTGGAAGCAGATAGTTGCGTCCGATATCGGCGATAAGACCGGCCTCAATCGCATGAAAGCTGTGATGAACTCCGGTTAACACGATAAGGGAGTATGTCCCGCCAAAAATCAATCCCGCAACCGGTCCTGCATGATCGTAAACAAAGGTCAAAACATTCGTGATGCCGGAACCGAGGGCTCTTCCTAATGGCCCGATTGCAATAAACGCGATAAATCCTGTTGAAATAATGGTCAAAAACGGTGTTACCAAAAGGTCGATCGCATTCGGTACAAATTTTCTCGTCCACTTCTCAATTTTACTCATCACATAGACGGCCAAAAGAATCGGAATGACTGTTCCCTGATAGCCCAGCAGTTCAATCGGAAGGCCGAAGAAATCCATAACCTCAGGTTTTGCTTCAGTGAGTCCCCAAGGATTCAGCAGGCTCGGGTGAATCAAAATCCCCCCGATGACAGCCCCAAGATACGGGTTTCCACCAAATTCCTTCGCCGCGCTGATACCGATCAGAATCGGGAGAATGATAAAGGCGGCGCTTGAAAACATATCAAGAAGTTTAAACAGCGCTGTATCAGGACTGACCCATTGGAACGCTTTCATCATTCCCAAGAGTCCCATTAGTAAACCGCTTGCAACAATCGCCGGAATAATCGGCACAAATATATTTGACAGCGTTTTCGCAAAACGCGCCAAAGGGTTCATTTTTTGCTTCGCTGCCTCACTGTGCTGAACTGTTTCTTTTTGATCAAGCTGAAGTGTATTAGCAAATTGTTCATACACTTTGTTGACGAGTCCTGTACCAAAAATAATTTGATACTGTCCGGAGCTGGAAAATGCCCCTTTTACACCATCAAGCTCTTCAACCTTTTCCTGGTCGATTTTCGCTTCATCTTGAATGACCAACCGCAGCCGTGTAGCGCAATGAGCCGCACTGATGATATTATCTTCTCCGCCGAGCAGCTGAATGAGTCGTTCGGCAATTTCTTTGTGATTCATGATGACTCCTCCTTTTTTTAAAAAAAAGCAGAAAAGACCTAAAATTCGCCAACGAATAAAGGACACATTCTCCCCATTCATCTGAGCAAATTTTAGGTCTTGCCTGCTTTACCAGTCACAATCCCCAGTATTTATTTTTTAACACGCTTTCATTTTATTATGTGATAACGCTTTCGTCAACTAGTTTTTTATATTTATATGAAATTTGACCTAAAAAAGCCTGATCGCGGGAGTATCAGGCGGTTTTATATATGGGAATCGTTTAAACGCTGGACATGCAGCGTAATATAGCCAATCTCCGATTCCGGGAGATGAAGATCATATTCGGTTTTTACGTAATCCGCCAGCCCTGCCGCACACCGGTAGCTTTCAGGATACTTTTGCTGGATGAAATAAAGCATGTCATCGTCCATCACGTGAAACGCTTCATCTGATTCCAGCCGATTAATCGCATACCTCAGATGTGTGACAAGACGTTGATAAGAGATGCTGTTCTCATCGATCGTCCGATTGAAGCAACATTCGATCTTTTCGATCATCTCTTTGATGATCGTCGTGTATTTAAGGGTTTTCTGCATGTTCTCCGCATCCATTTTGGCTGTGTGAATATGCAGTGCAATATAACCCGCTTCATCGTCCGGCAAATCGATGTCCAATTTCTCTTTGATCAAATCGATTGCCCAGAGACCGATCTCATATTCTTTTTTATAAAGCGCTTTAATTTCGTTTAATAATTTATTTTGAATGACAAATCCTTTACGGATTCGTTCAATTGCAAATGATAAATGATCCACAAGGGCGATGTGGATATGGTCGCTCAGCGGTGCGGACAGCTGCCCTTCCGCATAGCTGATAATCTCTTCGGCAGCTTCAATATGTTCTTCCGGAAGTGTTTCGAGGATTTGTTTAAATTTCTCATTTTCTTCATGAATGGTAAAAATCTTTTCTACCTTCTGTCTCAAAATGGTGTCATTTTTACCTTTTTGAAAAGCGATTCCCGGCCCCATGACAATTTTCTCTTGACCATCCTCCTTTATAATTGCCGCATTGTTGTTTAATACTTTGTATATTTTCAAGGCTGTCACCCACTTCCCGTTATGTGTGGGATTTTACCTTGTTTATGCGCACATGTAAAGTTCAGGTCCGGCTCTCACCCTTTTCACCGCTTTTTTATAGACGTCCAGGTTCCTCTCTTTCCGCCACGCGCCGGCAATCACTCTCTGATCTTTTGAAGTCCGTTCTTTTTTCTCCACAGCTGTGTCAGAAAAGCCGTCTAAAAACCGTTCAGCTTGTTGATATGTAGCACCGGCCGAAGTTAAAACGGTGACCTGGCTCTGCCGTACGGGCATCAGCCCATTCAGCAGCATCACTGCCCATAATTTCAAAAATGAAACAAAGCTTTTCACAACAATCCCTCCTGATTTCAATTTTGAATCCTAGCAACTCTATTAAACTTTCTGGCTCTATCTTATCGCGGCAAAATGAAAATGTTTGTCACAATGTGTGTGAAAAATGATTCTAGTTTTTAGAAGTTTTGTTGAATACTGCTGGAACAGGCCACAAATGTGGACAAAATAAAGTATCAGAGGTTTATTCACAGCTTATCCTAAGGATAAACACATATTACCCACAGCGTATATCCACATATCCACATAATCATTCAATATTTAGTATAAGAACACATATTCCCTACTATATCTATACACAATTTTATCAACTTATACACAGAAAATTGTGTATAAGTATGTATCGATGGGGCCAATACATTGAATCTTTGAAAATTATTTCTATATTTAGAAGGATTTCTTTTTAAATGAGAGAATATTTTAAAAGTTCGAAACTCTAAACAATACTGATCCATAAGGGGGAAGACATATTGAAAAAACGTCTTATGCGTTCTGCCGTTTTTGTATTTATTTTATTATTCACATTATCCACATGCCTTTCCGGAGTGCAGGCAAAAACAGCTGCTGAAAAACAATCTCCGGAACTGAAGAAGGCGGAAGTTTACGGAGATATTGATGTAACATCAGATAAACAGACAACAGTCATCGTTGAATTGAAAGAGGAATCATTGGCAGAGGCAAAAGCGGAAGGAAAAAAACAAACAAAAGCTTCATTAAAAGCCGAACGCAGCAAAGCGAAAAATAAAGCGAAAAAAACAATCAAAAAGGCGAAAATCAAACGGGAGTATGATCGTGTTTTTTCGGGATTTTCCATGAAGCTGCCGGCGAGTGAAATTCCAAAGCTCCTTTCCGTTAAAGAAGTTAAAGCGGTTTATCCAAATGTGACATACAAACCTGACCGTGTAAAAGGTAAAGACGTGACAATTGCCGCAGACGCGTTTCATCCACAGATGGATAAAAGCGCGCCTTACATCGGAGCGGACCAGGCCTGGAAATCGGGCTATACCGGTAAAGGCATCAAGGTGGCCGTCATTGACACAGGTGTTGATTACACACATCCTGACTTAAAGAAAAACTTCGGGCCATACAAAGGATATGACTTTGTGGACAACGACTATGATCCGCAGGAAACACCTGCCGGCGACCCGCGCGGAGAAGCAACTGAACATGGTACACATGTTGCAGGCACAGTCGCCGCAAATGGACAGATCAAAGGGGTTGCGCCTGATGCGACACTTCTCGCCTACCGTGTACTCGGACCAGGCGGATCGGGAACGACTGAAAACGTCATCGCAGGGATAGAAAAAGCCGTCGCCGACGGAGCGGACGTTATGAACCTCTCCCTCGGAAATTCACTCAACAGCCCTGACTATGCGACGAGCATTGCGCTTGACTGGGCGATGTCAGAAGGTGTAACCGCGGTGACATCCAACGGCAACAGCGGACCTGAGAACTGGACCGTCGGATCGCCCGGAACCTCAAGGGAAGCGATTTCCGTCGGTGCTTCACAGCTCCCTTATAACGAGTATTCCGTAACGTTTGACTCTTATTCGACCGCCAAAGTGATGGGCTATGACGAAGAAAAAGACATTCAGACCTTGAACAATCAAGAGGTTGAGCTTGTTGAAGCAGGAATTGGGCAAGCTGACGATTTTGCAGGAAAAGATGTGAAAGGAAAAGTCGCGGTGATCCAAAGAGGTGTCCTCCCGTTTGTGGATAAAGCCGAAAATGCGAAAAAAGCCGGTGCGATTGGAGCTGTGATCTACAATAATGTATCCGGAGAAATCGAGCCCAACGTGACGGGTATGGCCGTACCGACCGTCAAACTGTCGAAAGAAGAGGGAGAAAAGCTTGTCCAGCAGATGAAAGAAGGGAAGCACACTGCTGTCTTTTCTTTTAAGTTGGATAAAAAGCTCGGTGAAACCATCGCATCCTTCTCATCCCGGGGCCCTGTCATGGATACTTGGATGATCAAGCCTGACGTTTCAGCACCAGGCGTCAATATTGTCAGTACGGTTCCTACACATGATCCGCAAAACCCTTACGGCTATGCCTCTATGCAAGGAACCAGCATGGCTTCGCCACACGTTGCAGGAACCGCTGCCATTTTAAAACAGGCCAAGCCCGACTGGGCGCCTGAGCAAATCAAGGCCGTCCTTATGAACACGGCCGAAAAACTAACGGATGAAAACGGCAAACCCTATCCGCACAATACGCAAGGCGCAGGCAGCATCCGGATCATGGACGCTCTCAAAGCTTCATCTATTGTGAGCCCTGGCAGCCATTCATTCGGCACCTATATGAAAAACAAAGGAAAGCAAACGAAAAAACAAGCACTTACGATCGAAAACCTTTCATCGTACAGAAAAGCCTATCAGCTTGAGTACTCTTTCAAAGGGCAAGGCATATCTGTAAAAGGAACACAGCGGGTCGTCATTCCTGCCAAGAAAACCGGTAAAGCGAATGTGAAGGTGACCGTCAACGCTGCGAAAACAAAAGCCGGAACATATGAGGGCACAGTGTATGTCCGCGACGGCAGCAGAAAAGTGGCCGAAATTCCGACCCTTTTGATTGTCAAAGAGCCCGACTACCCGCGCGTCACATCCGTAACCGTTGAACCGGGAACAAAAGAGGGGACATATACGGTCGAAGCTTATCTTCCAGGAGGGGCAGAAGAACTGGCATTTCTTGTGTATGACGAAAACCTTGAATTCATCGGACAGGCAGGGGTTTATAAAAACCAAGGAAAAGGGTATCAAACATATCAATGGAACGGAAAGATCAATGATACAACCGCCCTTAAACCGGACAAATATCATATGCTCGCTTACGCCTCTTCTAAAGGAAAATCAAGCTATGTGCTGACAGAGGAGCCGTTTATCGTCGAATAATGGGAAGCCTTGTTGAGAGTCACTCAACAAGGCTTTTTTATGTTAAAATACGGATAATCAAACCCCCTCGCGTTCACAGGAGAAGCCCTTCTCTTTAAAACGCGAAAAAATCCAATCGGAGGATTTCGCTTATATGCTTTCATTTCTCGTATTATTCGGCTTATCCTTCATGTCGGTCTGCTTTATCTTTTTCACGGTATTGTATTTCACCCTCAACCTGCAAACAAACGAACGACACCCTTTTCAGAAAGCGGCGGAGCATACGGTAGACACGATCATTCTCGTGCCGCTCAGCTGGCTGTTTACCGCCGTATACATAGGGGTCCTGCTCATCCTTCTCCCCATCCGCAGTCTAATGAATGTTTTTCAGCAAAAACGCTGATGGTCTGCAAACGCCTCCGCTAAAAGGCGGTATGATTTCAGCTTATCCTGGAAATTGTGTGTGATTGTGACCGCCATGACTTCATCCGTTCCATAAGCGTCCGCCAAAGCAAGCAGCTGTTGTTTCACCTGTCGTTGTGTACCGATCACCATGCGATTTCGATTATCGTTGATTCTTCTCTTTTCATATGATGAATATTCATATGACTGCGCCGTTTCAAAAGATGGGAAGCCGTCTGTTACCAGCCCCTGTTCATTTGCCAATAAAGAAAAATCAAGGCTCTTGGCGAGGTGTTCTGCCTCTTCTTCAGTGTCCGCGCAAATCACAAATACAGCGACAATCACTTTCGGTTTGTCGCCCAGCACCGAAGGTTGGAATCGTTCCTTATATTGCCTGGCCGCTTCAGCTCCTCCCTCTCCATTGATAAATTGGGCAAAGGTATAGGCCGCACCGATTTGCGCAGCCAGTCTGGCGCTTTCCCCAGAGGAACCAAGCAGCCACACCTCCGGAGCGGAACTGACAGTCGGTGATGCGGTTAAATGCGGAAAGCGGTGGTGTTCATCGGCCAGATCGTACAGATATGTGACAAGATCATGAATCTGATCCGGATATTGATCCGTCTGACGCCTGCCGCCGTTTTGAAGAGCCATTGAAGCGATCGGCATACCCCCGGGCGCCCGGCCGATCCCCGCGTCAATCCTGCCTGGTGCAAGTCCTTCCAGAACGCGAAAGTTTTCAGCCACCTTATAAGCGCTGTAGTGGGGGAGCATAACCCCTCCTGACCCCAGACGAATCTTTGCTGTTTTCGCGGCGATAAACCCAAGCAAAACCTCAGGGCTTGACCCCGCCAGATTTCTCGAAAAATGGTGCTCAGACACCCAAAATCTCCTGTACCCAAGCTTCTCTGCCATTTGAGCAAGCTCGGCCGTCTGTCTGAGAGCTGTTTCAGGAGTGCTCCCTTCGGAAACAGGCGACTGATCCAGTATACTTAACGACAACATCGTCTTCCCTCCAATTTCTTCGTTTACTTTTTAGCCGTAAAAAGAAATAATAGTATCATGTAATCATTAAAGGAGCACCAGGATTGATGAATGAGCAAAAGCCGAAACAAAAACCGCATCCTCCAGCCGTACAAGAAAACTTTGCCAAAGGCTGTTTATTCGGAATCCTTTTCAGCCTTCCATTCTGGATCTTGTTTTATTTTTTCCTGAAACACGTCATGTCGATATAAACATGAAAGAAGCCCCTGTTGGAAGGGGCTTTTCTTTACCTTTTATTAAACCCTTTTTCTTTTACGAAATCATGCATATACGTTCGCTTCGGCTCCTTCAGGCTTTGGACGATCTGCTCTGTCCATTTGTCTTTCCTTTTGCCGTTTGTTCTGTTTTGATAGTAATTTGAAATGGTTTCGTCATACGCGTGCAATTGTTTGTGAAACCTTTCGTCATCTATATCATAAGTATTTTCGTGGTAAATATGCTCAAGCGGCAATCTTGGCTTTTGAGCGGACGGATTGGCCGGATGACCGACGACAAGCCCGAACAGCGGAAGGACATATTCAGGTGTACCCAGTACCTCTGCCACCTTGTTCAGAGCGTTGCGAATGCCGCCGATATAGCAGATGCCCAGCCCCATCGATTCAGCGGCAATCGACATGTTTTGTGCGGCAAGAGCGGCATCGATGACACTGACCATAAACGTTTCAGTGCTTTCAAGAGAGCCCTGGATGTCTTCCCCTTTTTCTCCGGCCATTTTCTGATGCCGGTAAAGATCTGCACAGAACACAAACAAATGGCCGTTTTTTTCAACATACGGCTGATCGCCAGCCAAAGCAGCAAGCTCGCGCTTCTTCGTTTGGTCGGTTACTCCGATAATCGAATAAGCTTGAATATAGCTGGAAGTTGATGCGCTTTGCGCGCTTTCTACAAGCAAATGCACCTCTTCTTTTGTCAGCGGCTGGTCCGTAAAGGACCGGATCGAACGGTGATTTAAAATGGTTTCAATCGTTTGATTCATTGCTATACCTCCTCATGACTTTATCATATCCAAAATCTGATGATCTCTAAAGCGAAACGGTTTCTCCGGGGAAAGGAAGCGGTATAAATTGAATCGAAAGAAAGATGACGCGCATACAGCGGGCTTTTGTGCTGATGGAACACCGGACAGTTTTGTTTGGAGAAGAAGTTCACACCCTCCATGTGGCGGCCGCTGCCGAATACAAATTAAAGACAGCCGGATCGGCTGTCTTTTTTTGGCGTTTATTTAAACATATAGCCTTGATATTTGCTTAGCTGGCAGCTTGCATTATAGACGATGGCATAGCCGATAAGGGCCGACAAAATAGAGCTGCCCCCATAGCTGACCAACAGCAGAGGAACACCTGTGACAGGCATCAGCCCGATGTTCATCCCGATGTTTTGGAACGTGTGAATCACAATCAGCGCGGTATACCCGACACAGAAAAAAGCGGCAAACCGATTATACCGATGTATTTTATCGATCAGAACGACAAGCCGGTAAATGAGAAAGAAAAATATCAGCACGACAAAAGTACAGCCGATAAAGCCAAAGCTTTCGCCGATGACGGCGAAGATAAAGTCGGTTTGGCCTTCAGGAACATGGACTTTCATATTGTTCATACCAGTGCCGAATATTTCTCCTGATCCAATCGCCATAACGGCTTTTTCTGTCTGATAAGTGTCATTGGCGGTCTGCTGGTCAGAATCAACCCATGTCATCACCCTGTTGATCTGGTACTCCTTAATATGCAGTGTATTCCGCGAAAACTCGGGAAAATGGATCACCAGAAATAAAACGAGCAAAACAAGCGAAACGCCGCTGCCGACGATGATAAAAATCAGTTTCCAATTGATTCCCGACAAAAACACCATGACGGCGACAAAGAACATGCAGATTCCAGCCGTCCCCGCGTCCTGCATCAAAATCAAGCCGATCGGAACCGCTGATACAGCCGCGATTTTCAGCAAAAGGTGAACATCCTCCCGCAAGGTGCGAGAACCCTTTGGACTCGCTTTTGAAATCACGGAAGCCAGCATCATGATCAAACCGATTTTCATAAACTCAGACGGCTGCAATGTCACCGTTCCAAATTGAAACCAGCTCTTCGCCCCTTTTTTAACCGGTGCAATCGACTCGGGACTGAATTTCAAAATGATCAATGACAGGATGCCAAATACAAATATATACACGCTGAACTTTTCGAGCTGCTCCAAATCAAAATAAAGAAAACCGACGACCACGGCAATGCCGAGCAAATAATAGATCAGCTGCTTTGCCGGATAGCCGTTTAAAGCGAATGACGGCTGTGCTGCATAAACAGCAATCACGCTGATGATAAAGAACACACTTAATATAAAAATCAAATCACCCTGATAATAGGGACTTGTCTCATTTTTCTTATGACCCATGATACCCCGCCTTATTCCTTCATCAAAAACACTATCTTTCATTATACATGAACAGTATCGAAGAATACACGAAAAGGGGGTGCTTCCCATAAAAATAACAGCCTGAATGTACAGGCTGTTATTTAAACATATAGCTTTGGTATCTCGTTAATTGGCAGCTTGCATTATAGACGATCGCAAACCCGATTAAAGTAGCGACGATGGAGCTCCCCCCATAGCTGACCAACAGCAGGGGAACACCTGTGACAGGCATAATTCCAATGTTCATGCCGATGTTTTGAAAGGTATGGATGACGATCAACGCCGTAAAACCTGCACAGAAAAATGAGGCAAATTTGCTGAACGGATGTATTCGGTCTATTAAAACGACAAGCCGGTAAATGAAAAAGAAAAACATGATGACGACAAAGGTGCAGCCGGTAAAACCGAAGCTCTCGCCAATGACGGCAAAAATAAAGTCTGTTTGGGCTTCGGGGACATATACTTGCAGATCGTTTACACCGTTGCCGAACACTTTTCCTGAACCGATCGCCATTTGCGCCCTGTCGACCTGCATTTTGTCATCTGCAGTTTGTTCGCTCGGATTAACCCAGGTCATAACCCGGTTAATCTGGTATTTCTCAATTCCGACCGCACCCGCAACATCCGGGAATTTGATGATGACATACAATATTAAAACGGCTACGCTGAGGCCTGATAAGAAGATCAGTGAAATGAGCTTCCAGTTGACACCTGAAAGGAAGATCATCACAAGAATCACAAACATGACGATCCCGGCCGTACCTGTGTCCTGTTCTAAAATCAGCCCCGCCGGCAAAATGACGATGCCGAAGATTTTCAATAAAAAGATCCAATCCTCTTTTAACGTCCGCTTTCCGGTTGGACTATGTTTGGACATAAACGATGCTAAATACATGATCAAGCCGATTTTCATAAACTCAGACGGCTGCAATGTAAAGCCGGGAAGCATAAACCAGCTTTTTGCGCCATTGATAACCGGAGCAAACCTGTAAGACCCTATATAAGAGGGGCTGAATTTTAACACAATCAGCATCAGGATGCCGAGTATGTAAAAATAAAAGCTGAGCTTTTCAAGCTGCTCCAAATCAAAGTATAGAAACAGAATGACGATGAGCGCTCCCAGCAAATAGTACAGGGACTGCTTCATCGCAAACGGCTCATTGTATTGGTTAAATTGCTGAGCGGCGTATACCGCCACAATGCTGATGATAAAAAAGACTATAAATACGAAGATCAAATCGCCTTGATAAAAGGGATTTGATATGTTTTTTCTCTGACTCATTCAAAATCCCGCCCTTATTTCTGACACAATGCAATATAGTGAAGACAGTATCAACTTCCTCACAAATGATATGACGTACAAAAAACCAAAATGTTTCGAATGAAACATACACAAAAAAATTCCTTCTTCATTTTAAAGGATTCTTCCAACTATTGTCGAATTTGATAAAGTCATTGATTTTTGATTGATTTGTATTAAAATGAGTAATGTTGCATAAAATTAAATTTTTGTCGGCAAATATTCATGGGCTGACGAAAGCATAACCATAAGGAGTTTTTAATTTGGATAAAGCACTTCAAAAGCGTAAACGGCTTGATCTGATAAAGTTTTTGATCCCTTCGCTTATCGGAATTATTTTATTTATGATTCCCGTTCAGATTGCAGGAGATTTAACGATTCCGATTGCGATTTTTTCTAATGCACTGCAGGAACTGCTTCACCGGCAGCTGCCGTTCATTATGATGTTGATCGTCACCGTAACATTTATCTTAACCTTTATCACGAAAACCTTCCATCCGTCTTTCATCAAGAAAAGCGAATTTTTCTATAAGCTGCTGAATGTATCTTTATTCTGGTACATCGTCCGTTTGTTCGGGATGATTTTCGCAGTGATGACATATTTTAAGTTTGGACCTGAAGCCGTGTATGCCGACAGCACGGGTGGAACATTATTGTTTGATCTGCTTCCGGTTCTCTTTTCCGTCTTTTTTTTCGCAGGTCTTTTCCTGCCTTTTCTGCTGAATTTCGGTCTGTTGGAATTGTGCGGGGCGCTGATGAAAAAACTGATGAGGCCTGTCTTCAGGCTGCCCGGGCGGTCTTCCATTGATTGTATGGCCTCATGGCTTGGAGACGGAACGATCGGCGTTCTCCTCACAAGCAAACAATACGAAGACGGATTTTATACAAAGCGTGAGGCCGCCATCATCGGCACGACTTTCTCCGTCGTCTCCATCACATTCTGCCTCGTGATTATTTCGCAGGTGGGCTTGGGCCATATGTTTGTTCCATTTTATTTGACCATACTGCTGGCCGGAGCCGTTGCGGCCGTGGTCAGTCCTCGTATTCCGCCTTTATCAAGAAAGGCTGATACGTATATTACAGATCAGAAAGATCAGGACCATGAGCAGATTCCGGAAGGGTTCACACCGTTCAAATGGGGTCTCACCCAGGCTGTCGCCAAGGCGAAGCAGAATTCAAGCGTCAAAGAATTTTTGCAGGATGGGACCAAAAATGTACTCGATATGTGGATGGGCGTGGCTCCCGTCGTCATGGCGCTCGGCACGGCTGCACTGATTGTCGCCGAGTACACGCCTGTATTCAAGTGGCTTGGTCTGCCGTTTATCCCGCTGCTTCAGCTGCTGCAGGTCCCTGAAGCCGCAGAAGCCTCACAGACGCTTGTCGTCGGCTTTGCCGACATGTTCCTTCCGTCTGTGCTTGGAAGCGGCATTGAGAGCGATATGACGCGTTTCATCATCGCCTGTGTATCCGTCACTCAATTAATCTATATGTCTGAAGTCGGCGGCCTTCTGCTCGGTTCGAAAATCCCGGTGACATTTATCGACCTGGTCTTGATTTTTATCGTTCGAACGCTGATTACACTGCCTATCATTGTCTTGTGCGCCCACTTTATTTTTTAAAGTAAACGGCCCTTGGTTTCCATTCCAAGGGCTTTTTCATTCAGAAAAAGTCATTGATCCAAGGACTCCGCGGCCTGATCGTGTCATCCAGCCGCATCACTTCCTTTTCGCTTCCCGTCAGTCTGCCGGACTCATATAAAAACCGGGCGCTTCGCGCACCAAGGAAAAACGCCGTGAGAGCCGCGATATCGCCGGTGAGACAACCCGCATCTCTTTTTTCATCTGCGGCTTCAACACCCTGTTTATCAACCTTGAATGTTCGGTTATTCCATGGAGCCGCGTTGTCCTTGACCTGAAAAATGAACGGCTCTTCAATTCGCCGTCTGAGCGGGTATTGCTCCAGAAAAGAACCGATATCGGTGATTCTCGCCATCGCGTAGGGCTGAATTTCCTGCTTGATTTTTGGCTCATCAAGGTGATAATCGAGACCATCTTCAGGCTGGACTGTCATTTCAAGCTCTTCGATCATCGAGTCATGCTGGCAAATGAAATTCCATAGTCCCATCCGCGCTTCATGCCGAATGCAAATCAGCTCATCAATCGTCATTTTGCGATTTTCGATTGTGTAGAGCATATAGCCGAGCGGGACGCCTTCCTTTGAATAATATACAGCAGTTACCACGGAATCTTCCAAAATATCTGTCATCCAATAGTCTGCCTCCCGCCTTAACAAACCATTATGGCGGCTTCGGAACTGATCATATAGCAGTCCCGCTGCAGCCTGTCCTTCGGCTTTTTCCAGCCTTCTGACAAAGCCGTCCGTTTGTTCAAAAGGTGTGAGATGTTCACGCTTCAGCCGATAAACCTTTTGATAAAACGCCAATTCCCAGCCAAACTTGCGGTAAAAAGCGATTTTAAAAGGGTGTAAAAAGCTGATGGTCTGCTGATTCTCCCTCATTCTTTTCAAAGACTCCACCAATAGCTGTCTGACCGTTCCCTTTCGGCGTTCCTCAGGCCAAGCCGCGACACCTGCAATCCCTCCCATATCCATATCGAGATGCTCGATTTGAGCTTTAAACGGAATGATATTCAGCTTTGAAAGAAGTTTTCCGCCCTCTTTGATGCCAATCACTTCATGCTTTTGATAAAGTTGTTTTGCTTTTGCCAGTTCTTTTTCGGAAAGCTTTCTCTGAAAAGCATATTCTGAAAGGCGGATCGCTTCCAGAATATCCGCCTCTGACGTCAATTCGGCCAACCTTCGCATCATCAGCCTCCTAAGGTATATTTATTCCACAATATATTCTCTTTTCTGCCCTTTATTTCCTACTGAGCTGACGCAAAAATTGAGCCGTTAGTTGGAGCGGAAAATGTTTTCCATTATGTATCATTTTTCGAATAACGTGGTATAATAAATGTAACAGAATGTTCACAAAATATTCTTCAGTTAGACACAAATTCATATTTAACCCGCTTGTTTTGACAGCGTTATCATTATTGAAAGGGGCTGAAAACGTATGGATATGTTTTTCGCTTACTTGCTGATCGCAAGCGCCACTCCACTGTTTTTATGGCTGGATAACAAAAAGGTCGCACTTTCGTCTATACCGCCAATCATTTTAATGTGGGTATTCTTCTTTTTCTACATGACAAGCAGTCTTTCTCCTACAGGACACTCTCTCATGATCGCACTCTTCATTCTCAACGTCATCATTGCCCATGTCGCCGCCTTCTTCATTTACGGACTTCCATTGATTCGAAAACACATGAGCCGATAATACGAAAAAACCCTCTTGTTTCCAAGAGGGTTTTGCTTGATTTGATTAATGTCCGCTATGCTCAGAGTGATGTTCACCCGGAGATCCGCCTTCAGGATTGTCTCCGTGATGAGTATGAGCCGCGAAGATCCAAATAGAACCGACTACAATAGCAATTGCAATAAATGCAGCAAAGAGCGTGTTTCCGACTTGGATATTTCCGCTGTCACTTTCAGTCATATGCATAAACATCAAGAGCTGAAGTGCAGCCTGGATGATAGCAAAGCCAAAAATAATCCACAGCTTTGCAGTCATGCTTAAATCGGTATAGATCACCCATAGGGCCAATAAGGTGAGCACAATGGACATTACGAACCCGACAATATGCTTCCAAGGAAAGTGGCTGTGTTCAGCCGATTGTTTTGCCGCCATTATACATTCACCAACCCTATCAAATAGACTCCGGTAAAGATGAAGATCCATACCACGTCTAAAAAGTGCCAATATAAGCTTGAAATAAACAATTTAGCAGAAGTTTGCGGCGTCAGACCGCGCTTTTTCGTCTGCAGTAAAATACCGATGATCCAGAAGATACCGATCGACACGTGCAGTCCGTGCGTTCCAAGCAGGACGAAGAACGCCGACCAGAAAGCACTTGTTGATAAAGTGGCACCTTCATGCACATAATGTGTGAACTCCGTAATCTCATAGAATACAAAGCCTGCACCAAGCAGGAGTGTAATGATCATCCAAATCATCACACCTTTTAAGCTTCCGCGTCTCATTTCATGAACGGCAATACCGCATGTAAAACTGCTCGTTAACAGCAGGAACGTCATGATTAAGACAAGCTTGGCGTCAAACAGCTCTGCCGGCAATACGCCTCCTGCTGTCCGGTTATGAAGAACAGCATAGGTCGAAAACAGCGTAGAGAATAACGCAATTTCCGCTCCAAGAAAGATCCAAAAGCCAAGGATGTTCAATCTTCCTATCTCAGACCGATATTCCATAGGAGCGTTTGAATTGCTATGTTCTGCATGTTCCATCAGTCACGCCTCCTTTACTTGGCATTCTTTCGTTCAGTCTCTTTTATTTCCTCAACACTTACATAGTAGCCGTCGTCATATTCAAATGAACGAAGAATCATACAGAGGAATACACCGATCAGACCGACGATTCCCATCCAATACCATTCAAAGACAAGTCCGAATCCTGCAAAACCGAAGCATAGCGACATGATAAACGGACGTCCTGAATTGCTCGGCATATGAATCTTTTTAAACTTGCTTTCAGGATGAATATCGACTTTGTCTTCCTTCATTTGCGCAAAAGCATCAGGTGATGTAACTTCAGGCAGAACCGCAAAGTTGTAGTGCGGCGGGATCGCAGATGACGTAGCCCATTCAAGCGTACGACCCATTCCCCAAGCATCTCCTGATTCCTCGCGTTTTGCATGACGGAAGCTGTAGAAAATGTTGTAGCAGAGAACGATGAACCCTGCGGCCATCAGCAATGCGCCAAATGTCGCAATCATGTTCAATGCAGTCCAGCCGTCTTCTGCTCCGTATGTGTAAATACGGCGCGGCATTCCCTGCAATCCCAGGAAATACATCGGGAAGAAACAGATGTTAAAGCCGGTCATAAACAGCCAGAAGAACCATTTTCCGATGCGTTCGTTCAGTTTGTGGCCGAACATTTTCGGATACCAGAAGATAAATCCGGCAAAACAAGCAAACACAGTACCCGCAATCAGCACATAGTGAAAGTGCGATACGAGGAAGTATGTGTTGTGATATTGATAATCCGCAGCAGCCATCGCCAGCATAACGCCCGTAACCCCGCCGATGACGAAGTTAGGAATAAATGCGAGCGACCACAGCATCGGAGTTGTGATTTTGATTCTGCCTCGATGCAGCGTCAACAGCCAGTTAAAGATTTTAACACCGGTCGGTACGGATATCGCCATCGTCGTAATCGAGAAGAACGAGTTGACCGCCGCGCTGTTGCCCATTGTGAAAAAGTGGTGCAGCCAAACGACGAAGCTGAGAACCGAAATGGCAACAATCGAATAAACCATTGCTTTATAGCCGAACAGCTGCTTTCTTGCAAATGTCGCAATAATTTCTGAAAAAATACCGAAAGCGGGCAAAATAACGATATAAACCTCAGGGTGTCCCCAAATCCAGAAAAGGTTCGCCCAAAGCATCGGCATACCGCCGTTTGCCAACGTGAAAAAGGCTGTTCCGAACAAGCGGTCAAATGTCATCAGCGCCAAAGCCACTGTCAAGACAGGGAAGGCGAAAATGATAATTACACAAGTGATCAGCGTTGTCCAAGTGAACATCGGCATCCGCCAGAGGGTCATGCCTTTTGTGCGCATTTTCAGGATGGTGACCATAAAGTTGATCCCGGTGAGCAGCGTACCGATACCGGCGATCTGAAGACCGAGCAAGTAATAGTTCTGCCCAGGTCCAGGACTCAGTTCATTGCCTGCAAGAGGCATGTATGCGGTCCATCCTGCATTCGGTGATCCGCCGATCACGAACGAAATATTAAACAGCATCGCTCCGACCATGAAGGTCCAGAAGCTTAAGTTGTTCAAATACGGAAATGCAACATCGCGTGCACCGATTTGAAGAGGTACGACAACGTTCATTAATCCAATAAGAAACGGCATCGCCATGAAGATGATCATGATCGTACCGTGAGTCGTAAATACTTCATTGTAGTGATTTGAATCTAAAAAGCTGTTATTAGGAAGCGTGAGCTGGGCACGCATCATTAATCCATCGACACCGCCGCGGAAAAACATAATCACTGCGGCAAGAATGTACATAATCCCTAGTCGTTTATGGTCGACGGTGGTAATCCATTCTCTCCAAAGCCATTTCCACTTTTTAAAATATGTCAGCACAAATACGATTGCAAGAGATGTTAGCAAAATGGAAATCTGCGCGCCGAGAATTAATGGGTCACCTGTAATTATGAATTCGTCCCATTTCAAATGCATGCAAGCTTCCTCCTTTCCTAGTGAGAATCATTAAAGTGCTCAGATTGTTTTTGATTGTCTTCTGTCTTCACATTTTCAAACGGATCTGATTTGGAGTGCGGAGATTTCGGCTCCCAGCCTAATCTTTCGCGTGCTTTTACGGCGTATTCCGCATCATTTCCATGATTGACGTATTTCAGATGCGTAGATGAAAACGTCATCTCATCCACATTCTGAGGAAGCATCAGTTCATCATACTTGCTCTTCGTCAGCTTTGGAGCTTCTTTTTGCGTTTTCTGCACCCACTCATTGAAGTCGCTTTGAGATACCGCTTTGACGTCAAATGTCTGTTCCGCAAACCCTTCGCCTGTGAAGTTTGCGTTGCGGCCTTTATATGTTCCTTCATGATCTGCCTGCAGGTATTGCTCCATTTCCATTCCGGACATCGCATATTTCTGTCCGCCAAGCTGCGGAATCCATAGTGATGCCATAGAATCGGCAGATGAAATTTTAAACAAAATCGGTCGGTCTGTCGGGATATTCAAGTAGTTGACCGTTTCAATATCCTGTTCAGGATAGCTGAATACCCATTTCCAATCGACAGATGTAGCATAAACAACCAAAGGTTCTTTATCCTTTGATGCTTTTGGAGCCTCTTCTAGAGAATAAATTGTTTGAACTGTCGGCACAGACAGCGCAATGACAATTAAAATCGGAACCACTGTCCAGACAATTTCTAAAAACGTATTGCCTTCCACTTCCGGACTGTATGGTGACTTTCGGTCTTTGCGTTCACGGTATTTGACGATCATGACCGTAAAAAGGACAAAAACGACCGCTACGATAAACAGCATAAATCCAATCGATAATAAAATAAGATCTCTTTGCTGTGAAGCAACCGGCCCCTTAGGATCTAATACCGCAATTTGACTGCAGCCACCCAATAAAAATACAGATGAAAGCAGTGCAAGCAGAATCAGTGGCTTGAATGCTCTGAACAAGAGGATCACCATCCTTCCTTAATGATGCATAAAATTTGGTCAGAATATCTAAATAAAAGGATTCTGAAACTTTTTCTTCTACCTTGCTATGCTATCAAAATCTTCACCAATTAGCCTTATTTTTTTCGAAAGTTCACCTTTTTTTCACCCAAATGTCATAAAATCGTCAAATTTTGTCCATAATAATATGAATAACGGAGGAAATTTGTTGGTAATTTTTTAGTTCTTTTTACATAGAAAGCAAGCATTGGTAATTGGTTTCCAACGGGGGCGATCTGTCAAATTTAGGTTTATCAAAATAAAAAAGTTTGGTTTATCATTGATTTAATCATGTTAAACCATTTCTGGATTCATGACCATCCTTCTTTCACATTCCCGCATGTTCATTTCCACAAACAAAAAAGAGCTTTCAAGTTTGAAAGCTCTTAAAACTGATTGACTCTTCAACAAATGCGAGAATTGCAGAGCGCTTTTTGCCCTAGATTTAAAAACCGCTTACTTGCCGTCCGACACCGCTTCTTTTTTGGACCGGTAGCCGTCGGGGTGTTCTTTAAACCAATTCCACGCGCTTTCAATAATCGTTTCCAAATCGGCGTACTTCGGCTTCCACTCAAGTTCGTCCATCGCTTTCTCTGAAGAGGCGATAAGCTGTGCCGGATCGCCAGCGCGCCGTTCGGCAATCTCGGCCGGAATCCGGCAGCCTGTTACTTTGCGGGCCGTCTCGACGACTTCTTTGACCGAAAAGCCCGTGCCGTTTCCCAGGTTGTAAACAGCGCTTTCGCCGCCGTCACGGAGCCTTTCCACCGCAAGGATATGCGCATCGACCAAATCCATCACATGGATATAATCCCTGATACACGTCCCGTCCGGCGTCGGATAGTCGTCCCCGAAGATCATGATTTTGTCCCGTTTGCCCAGTGCAACCTGAAGAATGATCGGGATGAGGTGTGTTTCAGGCTGATGGTCTTCTCCAATCAGCCCCTTGAGATGGGCCCCGGCTACGTTGAAATAGCGCAGTACAACATGACGGATGCCGTACGCTTTTTCCGACCACTTGAGCATTTTTTCAATGGCGAGCTTTGTTTCTCCATACGGATTTGTCGGATCTGTCACGTCCGTCTCCATAATGGGAACCCGGTCAGGCTCCCCGTATGTAGCGGCAGTTGATGAAAAGACGATTTTCTTCACATCAAACGCCCTCATCACCTCAAGCAGGCAGACAGCTCCGTAAACATTGTTATCGTAATATTTGAGCGGTTCTGTCACGCTTTCCCCAACCAATGAGTCGGCGGCAAAATGCATGACCGCTTCGATCTCGTTTTCCTGAAACACGTTTTTCAGAAACGCTTTATCACGCAAATCTCCTTTATAAAAAGCGGCTCCGGAAAGCGCCGCCTCCTCATGCCCTGTTTGCAGATTATCGATAATGACGACTTCCTCACCGCGCTCCAACAGCTCTGCCACAGCATGACTGCCGATGTAGCCCGCACCTCCGCATACTAAAATTGCCAACTTCTCTCTCTCCTTTTCAGTTCAAACTTTGTCTTAAATATGGCATGCCTATGATTCTCCCCGCAATAGATCAAACACTTCATTTTCAGAGAATTCGATTTCCAAGCAAACATATACATATCGTTAAAAACCAGGCGACTTCATTTTACCATTTTCCAGCTTTTCCAGCCTTTGTTGTCAAAATATTTTCACAGAAAACAACACCCGTCTTCGCTGGTTCCAATTTATTACTCTGTTAGAATAGTTCGGATTTTCCTCCAAAATCGAGTAACACCCTTGGAAAAGAAGCTTGTTTTTGTCCAAATTCTATACTTTTCTCTCTCGTTTTGAAAACAAAGTTCTTTTTTTCCACTTAATGATCATTTAAAGTAGTATGATCGGATTACCCTCTTTTGATCCCACTTCTCATATAAGCAAAAAGAACCCTTTCGCCAAATCGCTGCCTGAATCTCTTAATCCCTTGCTGCTTGTGGATTTACCTCTATTAAATTGATCTTTTTCAGCTCTTTTTTCACTATTATTTTTTGAATATTCAAAGGATACTCGGCTGCAATTGAGAAATTCTTAATAGGGAAAAGTAATCATTTTTATTTGAATACTATCCAGTCAGTAATTGATTGTTTATTATTATAAGTAAGAATCTAAGATTTTTTGGTTTTTTTAGTCAGTTATTTAGGGAATAGGTAGGTTGAATCGATCTGCCTTTGTGAACTTTTTATGAAATTTGTCATTGTTTTCACATGGGTGTTGTTTTATAACTTTGATACATCTCAAGGCAAAAATAAGGTTTTCCTTGGGATGAACAACGTCTTATCATATTGGAGGAATCTATGAATACTCAAACGAAACACAAGCTGGACAAAGATTGGGTGATTTTGATGAAGGAGGCGAAAAAACTGGGGCTGCATGTCGAAGATGTTAAAGATTTTCTTCGCGCTCAGCGCAAACAAGGAGAAGCTGACAGAAAGCTGAGACAGTAGGGCTTTACCAATCCACAAAACAGGCGGTTCTGTAGAATCTTGAAATTTTCGAGATGATCCAGCCGGCTGTTTTCAAAGAGTGTTTAAAAATTTGATAACGACGTATGTTTACAAGCACAACTGATGCATGTGCATCAGTTTGTATTTGATATAAAAAAGAACAGCTGGCTTTTTCAGCTGCACTTCATTAAAGCATTGATAGTACGCCTCAAAGGGCACTCACTGTCAATGCTGGCCCTCTCCATTCTAAAGGGATGCCGGGAGGCCGCAGCTCTTACTGCCCTCTGTAACATGCGGCATGCCCGCTCTTGCTGCACCTCACCGATTGTATTCTCCACATTGCCGAAAAAGCAATCTCCCTAAACCGGACCCAGAGTTTTGGAGAAATCCTTAATCACACATTAAAATCGGATTTTTCGATGATAAAAATCTAAAATATCAATTTTACTGATTGTAAGTCCTCATTATAAACTGAAATAGAATTCACAACAGGAGGTAAGTTTATATGGGGATTGCAGTCATCTGCGGAAGTTCGCGTAAAGGCGGAAATACCGAAGCGCTTGTTGATCTGTTAATAGACGGCCTTGATGCCGACAAGATCTGTTTGCACGACTACCATATCGAGAGTGTACAGGATTACAGGCATGTTGAAGCGCGGCCGTTTTATCCTGACGACGACTACAGAGAGCTGATCAACAAAGTTTTGGAAAATGACATCGTCGTTTTCGCCACTCCAATCTACTGGTTCGGCATGTCAGGGCGGATGAAATATTTCATTGACCGCTGGTCACAAACATTAATTGAAATGGGAAGAGATCAGTTCAAACAGCAAATGTCGGCGAAAACGGCATATGTCATTGCTGTCGGTGATGATGAGCCTCACATCAAAGGGCTTCCTCTCATTCAGCAATTTCAATATATTTTTGATTTTATGGGCATGGCATTTGGCGGTTATATCATCGGCAAAGGAAATCGCCCCGGCGCCGTTTTGAACGATTCTGCCGCACTTTTTTCCGCAAACGAGCTTCGGCAAAAGCTGATGGAAACAACAAAGAGGGAGATGGAATGAAAAGAGAACAACCGAAGAGCCGCAGCGCTTTATGGAGGAAATATTTCATGGAAATCGTCAGGTCTTTCATCTTATATAAATAAGGGGCATGTGAAATTCGAAGAATAAAACCAGAGCTTGTTACATACCTTTGTTGTATCTTTTCAGACAATTATGAAGGAGGATGCAACAATGAAAAAAGCCGAAATAGATTACAGCAGAGCTGCGGCTTCTCCCGCGTTCCAGCAGCTGTTAAAGCAAAAGCGGGCTTTTATCGTGCCGATGACGATTTTCTTTCTGCTCTTTTATTTTCTTCTGCCGATCATGACATCCTATTTTACATTTTTGAATCGTCCTGCGGTGGGTGCCATTACCTGGGCGTGGGTGTTTGCGATTGCCCAGTTTGCCATGACCTGGACGCTCTGTACTCTCTACATGAAAAAAGCCGATCGGTTTGACAAGATGGCTGAAGACTTTAAAAAGGAATTTGGAGGAGTTGAATCATGAGCAGCACGGCCTTTATTTTGTTTCTTGCGATTGTAGGTCTCACCCTTGTCATCACATATTTTGCGGCGAAGCGGACCAAAACGGCAAATGAGTTTTATACAGCAGGAGGGGGACTGACCGGTCTTCAAAACGGACTGGCCATTGCTGGAGATTATATGTCGGCGGCTTCTTTTCTTGGAATCGCGGGAATGATTGCGCTGAACGGCTTTGACGGATTTTTTTACAGCATCGGATTTCTTGTCGCTTATCTAGTTGTTCTTTATATCGTGGCCGAGCCACTTAGAAACCTCGGGAAATTTACGATGGCTGATATGATCGCCTCCCGGTTCAAGCAAAAGAAAATCCGGGGTGTCGCAGCATTGAACACGATTGCCATCTCAACATTCTATATGATCGCACAGCTTGTCGGCGCCGGAGCACTCATCAAGCTTCTGCTTGGCATCGACTATACGCTTGCCGTCTGCATTGTCGGCGTTTTAATGACGATATACGTTGTATTCGGAGGAATGATCGCGACAAGCTGGGTGCAGATCATTAAAGCGGTCCTTTTAATGGCCGGAACACTCATCATATCGATACTCGTTTTCTCAAAATTCGGATTCAGCCTCACAAACATGTTTGAGCACATGAAAACGGCCACGCCGCTCGGTGCGGATTTCTTAAATCCGGGGAATAAATACAAGGTTCCTCTTGAAACGCTTTCTCTCAACTTGGCGCTCGTTCTCGGCACGGCGGGGCTTCCCCACATCCTCATCCGGTTTTATACGGTGAAAGATGCCAAAACGGCAAGAAAATCGGTTATTTCCGCTACATGGATTATCGGTATATTTTATATTATGACGGTGTTTCTCGGTTTTGGTGCTGCCGCATTTGTCGGTTTTGAAAACATTTTAGCTGCGGATAAAGCGGGGAATATGGCTGCGCCGCTCTTGGCTCAGGCGCTTGGAGGAGATTTCTTGTTCGCCTTTATCTCAGCGATCGCCTTCGCCACGATTTTAGCGGTTGTCACAGGATTGGTGCTTTCGGCGGCGTCCGCCTTTGCCCATGATATCTACAGCCAGATTATTAGAAAAGGGGCAGCGACGGAAAAAGAGCAAATGATCGCCGCAAGGTGGGCCTCCATCGGTGTATCTGTGCTTTCGATCCTGCTGGCTGTCTTTGCTCAGTCGCTGAATGTCGCGTTTCTTGTATCACTGGCGTTCGCGGTGGCGGCAAGCGCCAACCTCCCGCTGATTGTTTTCACTGTTTTCTGGAAGCGATTCAATACGGCCGGTGCTTTAACTGGAAGTTTGACCGGTCTTCTGAGCGCGCTGATTCTCGTCTCCATCAGCCCGAGTGTTTGGGATCCGGCCGGAAATGCCATCTTTATCGGCGACCCGCTGATCCCGATTTCAAATCCGGGAATTATCTCGATTCCGCTCGGCTTTTTAGGAGCTTATCTCGGAACCGTTTTATCTTCCAAAGCCTCTGATCAGGATGCATTTGAAGAGATCAAGGTTAAAGCGCATACTGGTATCCATATGGACCGGTCGTAAACATTTGAGCGGCCCGGCCGCAGGTTTTCGGCTACATCCGAAAGCGCGCCAGCCGCTCATTCAATGATTTTGTCTTTCGATAGACATCCCGGTAAATTTGAAACAGCTCCTGATACCGCCCGCTGAATGCTCTGCGGGGGGTAAACGTCTCTTTGACATGAACAAATTGTCCGGCGCATGATTCAAGTGTCGGAAACCAGCCGCACCCGACCGCGGCGAGCATCGCCGCCCCAAAAGCCGGTCCTTGTTCGCTTGTCAGTCTGATGATCTCGGCATTAAAAATGTCGGCTTGAATTTGCAGCCATTTTTCGCTTTTCGCGCCTCCGCCGATGGAAATGATGCGGCTGATTTCTTTACCGCCTGCACGAAATTGCTCAATGCTCTCATGGAGGGAAAATGTAATCCCTTCAATGACGGCCCTGACAAAATCTGCCCTCTTATGAGAACTGTCCATCCCGATGAAGCTGGCGCGAATATCAGCGTCTGCATGAGGAGTTCTTTCTCCGGAAAGATATGGCGTAAACAACAGTCCCCCTGCTCCCGGTTGTGAGTCATCCAGTTCGCTGATTAAGGAATCAAATGACAGGTGTTCAGCGAATACATCCTTGAACCAGCTGAGGCTCTGACCGGCTGAAAGCGTCACTCCCATTGAATAATACGCCTTGGGAGCAGCGTGATTAAAAAAGTGTATATTCCCGTTAAACTCTTGCACCGGGTCACTTTCATAGGTGAGGACGACCCCTGATGTGCCGATGCTGCACAAAGCATCACCTTCCTTTAAAATTCCGGCGCCAACGGCTCCGCAGGCATTGTCCGCCCCGCCGGCGAACACTTTAGTATGGCTTGAAAGCCCGGTCTCCGCTGCAAATTCAGGAGTGAGACAGCCGACGAAGGCGCCCGATTCCACCAGCTCGGGACAAATGGATTCGGGTATTCCAAGCCCGCTGCAAATCTCTTTGCTCCATGTTTTATGCTTTACATCAAGCAGAAGCGTCCCGGCAGCATCTGAATATTCGCTGTGAATGCGGCCCGTCATTCTGAATCTGACATAATCCTTCGGCAACAAAAAGACGGCTGCCTTTTCAAACAGTTCCTTTTCGTGTTCCTTTACCCACAAGAGCTTCGGAAGGGTGAATCCTTCAAGGGCCGGATTTTTGACAAGCTTCAGCAGCCGCTCTTTTCCGATCACATCTTCAATCTGCCGGCATTGCTCTGTCGTCCGGGTGTCATTCCATAAAATCGCGTTTCGCAATACTTTTCCTTCCCGGTTTAAAAGGACCAAACCGTGCATCTGTCCGGAAAAGCTGATGCCTTTAATCTGCTCTGCTTCAACGCTGGACTTTTCGACCAATTCCTTAATGGCTTCCTTCGTTTTTTCCGTCCATTCGTTTGGGTCCTGTTCAGAGCAGCCTGAATGCGGCTGTATGATTGAAAACGGCCTTGAGGCCTCTCCACACAATTCTCCGATTTGATTGACAAGTATGACTTTTACCGCGCTTGTGCCAAGATCGGCCCCGATGACATATTCCACTACTGTTTCTCCTTTCCTGCCGGCGTTTCGCGCAAAACGTTTAATAAATAGCGGTTAACTGTCGCTTTCAAATGTTCCTGGCGGCCGGATAGGTTTTCAATCCGATCATTCTCAAGCGCATATGCGGCAAGCTTTTTTAGATCGGCCCGTCCTTCTGCAATGTCCAGACCGATGCCATCCGTATAACTGTTGTAGCGCTTTTCGACCATCCGTTCGAGAACTTTGTCCTCCAAAAGCCGGTGAGCGACTTTCAGTCCGATCGCATACGTATCCATCCCGGCAATGTGGCCGAGAAATAGATCTTCATCCGCAAATGAGGCCCGCCTTACCTTGGCGTCAAAATTGATGCCCCCTGTTTTGAAGCCTCCCGCTTTCAGTATTTCATACATCGCCAAAACAGCAGAGTACAAATCCGTCGGGAATTCATCAGTATCCCAGCCCAAAAGCAGATCCCCCTGATTCGCATCAATCGAGCCGAACATGTCGTGAAGCGCAGCCACTCTGAGCTCATGCTCAAACGTATGTCCTGCCAATGTGGCGTGATTCGCTTCCAAATTCAATTTGAAATGGTCTTTTAAATCATACGTTTCCAGAAAAGCAATCGATGTTGCCGCGTCAAAATCGTATTGATGCTTTGTCGGCTCTTTCGGCTTTGGCTCAATCAAAAATTGGCCGTTAAAACCGATTTCTTCAGCATAATCAACCGCCATTCTGTAAAAGTGCGCCAAATGATCCAGCTCACGCTTCATATCTGTATTGAGCAATGTTTCATAGCCTTCCCTGCCGCCCCAGAACACATAATTTTCCGCGCCGAGCTCTTTGGCGATCTCCAGCCCTTTTTTCACCATTGCCGCGGCGCGTGCATAAACATCCGCATTGCAGGAGGTTGCCGCGCCATGGACATACCTTGGATGTGTAAACATATTGGCTGTATTCCACAACAATTTAACACCGGTTGACTCCATCATTTCTTTTAAAAAGGAAGTCATTTTATCCAAGTATATAAACGTTTCCCGCAAGGAATCGCCTTCATCAACGACATCCACATCATGAAAACAGAAATAGGGAACGCCGAGCTTCTCAAAAAATTCAAAAGCCGCTTCAGCCCGGGCCTTTGCTTTATCTAAAGGATGTGTCAGCCGGTTCCACGAACGGCTCATCGTCGCATCGCCGAAAGGGTCCTTCCCGTCCGCAGCAAACGTATGCCAATAGGCAACAGCAAAACGGAGATGTTCTTCCATCGTTTTGCCGCCGACACGTTCTTCAGGATTGTAATACTTATACGCGTATGGATGCTCCGAATCTGCGCCTTCATATTTGACCTTGCCTACCTCTTTAAAAAACATGTCCGATCTCCCCCTTATTTTTCCTCCGGAAGTTTGTTTACCCATTAAACTAACTTTTACACTTTTATCTTACAAGATAAATTAAACGCTTTCAATTGGTAATGTTAGAAAAAATTGAGTTTTTAAAATTTGTTATACTATAATAAAAAAGATACATACCATTGCAAAAGAGAGTGATCGTCATTGAATACCGCGGACCAAGCCCTTGTCAAAAAAATGAATAAAGCGCTGATTCTTGAACAGATCATCGCCAATGCCCCCATTTCAAGGGCAAAGCTTTCGGAAATAACGGGGTTAAATAAGGCAACCGTTTCCTCCCAGGTATCTTCCCTGCTGCAAAAGGACATCATTTTTGAAACCGGCCGCGGAGAATCGAGCGGCGGCAGACGGCCTGTGATGCTGAAATTCAACCGCAAAGCGGGGTTTGCGGTCGGCGTCGATATCGGCACGGACTACATCATCGTCGTATTAACTGACCTTGAAGGTAACATTATCGAACAGTATGAACGGGTTCTCGATGAAGAAGACATAACGGCGACAGAACAGGCGCTGATCGAACTGATCGGTTTGGCCATTGACAAGATGCCGCCCTCCCCATACGGCCTGACGGGGATCGGCGTCTGTGTTCCCGGCTTGGTTGACAATGACGAGCGTGTGGTGTTCACGCCAAATAAACCGATACATCTGATTGAATTGAAGAGGCTGCTGGAAGAACATTTCGATGTTCCTGTTTTGATCGAAAATGAAGCAAACGCGGGAGCCGTTGGTGAAAAAGAGTATGGTGAAGCAGGAGATTTGAAACATGCGATTTTTGTGAGTATCAATGCCGGCATCGGGCTGGGGATTTTGATGAACGGCAGGCTCTTTCGAGGTGTTGAAGGGTTTTCCGGAGAAGCGGGGCACATGTCGATCGACTTTAATGGTCCGGCGTGCCGATGTGGAAACAAAGGCTGCTGGGAGTTATACGCGTCAGAAAAAGCCGTTTTTTCACCCTACCTCAAAAATGGAGAGACACCGCTCTATCAAACGGTCAAAGAGCTCGCCGGGCGCCGGGACCCGAACATCCTGAAGACGTTCGAAACCTTCGGGTTCTATATCGGTGTGGGACTGCTCAATATCATCAAAACGCTGAATCCCGACACCATTATTTTGCGAAATACGATTGTTGAATCCCATCCGGAGATTGTCGACTCGATTAAGAAAACCATTTCATCTCGAAGCAAAAAAGAGGCGCTGACCGGCTATCGCTTACAAATCTCCTCACTCGGCCGCATCGCCTCCTCCCTGGGCGTATCATCGATTGTCATCGAACGCTTTCTGGAAACGGTTTATGAATGAAAGCTTTTGACGGCGGCTTCATGCAAAAAGCGCAAATCCCCGGCTAGGAATTTGCGCTTTTTTTGACGGATTTCACTTTTGCATGCAACGCTTCGGCAGCCGCTTTTGGATCGGCGGCCTTGCTGATGGCGCTGATGATGCTGATGCCGTCGGCGCCGGCTTCTATAACTGGTGCACAGTTTTCTATCGTGATGCCGCCGATAGCGACCACAGGAATTTCAATGCCTTGTCTCTGGATTTCGCTGATCAGCTTGACGCCCTGAACGGCTTTGGCGTCAAGCTTCGTTTCCGTCTGATAAACCGGCCCTGCACCGATGTAATCGGCGCCGTCTTGTTCGGCTTTGATGACTTCTTCGATGGTATGAGCGGACACGCCGAGAATTTTGTCCCCGATGCGGGCGCGGACGTCGGCGGCCTTTTCGTCATCCTGGCCGATGTGCACACCATCGGCACCAAGCTCAAGGGCGAGATCGACATCATCGTTGATGATAAACGGGACGCCGGCCTTGCGGCAAATCGCCTGGACTTGTCGGGCAAAAGCCTTTCGATCTTCGCCTTGCAGCGCTCCTTTTCCTTTTTCTCGAAATTGAAAAAGAGTGGCCCCGCCTTTTAAAGCAGATTCGATCACTGTTAAAGGGTCCTTCTCCGTATTATTGGAGCCCATTATAAAATAGACAGAAAGAAGATCTTTCATCGTTTGCCTTGCCACTTGTGCCATCACGATTTCACCTCTCTGATGATCGCCCGCTGCTCGATGTCTTTCGAGACTACAGCAGCAAGCTGGTTTAAAAATTCAATCTGGAAGCTTCCCGGCCCTTGATGAGCGGTTTTTTCCGCCGCCAACTCCGCGGCCAGGCCATAGAAAGCGGCAGCTGCTACAGCGGCCTTGCAATGATCCTTTTCAACCGCGCAAAAGGCACCAATGACAGAGGTGAACAGACACCCTGTTCCTGTTACCTTTGTCAGAAGCTCATGGCCATTGCCCACTGTATAGACCCTTGCCCCGTCGGTCACGACATCCTCCGCACCGGTCATGACTACGACCGTGTTCCAGGCTTTAGCCGCCTTTTTTGCCAGGCCGATCCTGTCGCCGCCATCTTCTCCGGCGTCCACTCCTTTTATCGCCCAGTCTTCACCAAGTGTATTGGCGATTTCCGCAGCGTTGCCCCTGATGAGAGAAACGTTTACCTTGCGCATGATCCGCTGAGCAGATGACGTTCGGAACGGCGTCGCCCCCGCTCCGACAGGATCAAGAATGACGGGAACCCCATGTTCATTTGCAGATTGGCCCGCAATGATCATCGATTCGACAGACTCCAGGCTGAGCGTACCGATATTCAGCACAAGAGCGCCGGCGATCTTCGCCATGTCCGCCGCCTCTTCCCTCGCATAAGCCATCACCGGTGAGGCGCCGAGAGACAGCAGGCCGTTTGCTGTAAAGTTTGTGACGACATTGTTGGTCATGTTGTGAACGAGCGGCTTTTGTTTTCTGACTCGTTCTATTCCTTTTGCGGCATCTTGTTGATTCATTTTGCTTCATCCCTTTCTGCTTCTGAATGACTCCATATATACGATTTTGTATGGTCAATCCAAGCCCTGGCCGCGAATGAAAGGTAGCGGTCCTTTCTCCAGATGACAGCGACGTGCCACGGAATGGAAGGCCTGATCAGGGGAATGATCTTCACCCTTTCCGGATCAAGATCCCGGCAGATTCTTTCAGGCAGAAGCCCGATTCCAAGATTCGCCGAGACCATTTCACTGATAAAATCCCATTGTGATGTTTCATAAATCACATTCGGCTGAAAGCCCGCTTTCAAACATGCTGTAATGATCCGTTCGTGAAGGACAAAGTCTTCCCGAAAAAAAATAAACGGTTCTTCGCTCAATTGTTGAAGCTCGATTTCTTTTGCATCAGCAAAACGGTGTGAAGGATGAACGATCAGCATCAGGTTTTCTTTTACAATTGTAAATGAATGAAAAATTTCTTCCTTTGCCGGCAGGACAACGACGCCGATGTCAAGCGAGCCATCTTCCACACCTTCCTGCACTTTCACAGACCCGTGCTCGACAAGCTGAAAGGTGACATTCGGATATTTGTCTCTGAAATCCCCGATGACTTTCGGGAAAAAACCGGAGCCGATCATCGGCGGCAACCCGATTCGCACATGTCCTTTTTTGACATCCATTAAATCATTCAGCTCTGAAGTTAAATTTTGAAACGACTTGGTGATCTCCTGGGCCTGCACATACATGCTTTGGCCGGCATCCGTCAGTTCGATCTGCCGTCCGCGCCTGTAAAACAGCTCAATTCCGAGCTCTTCTTCAAGATTTTTGATCATTTTTGAAATCGTCGGCTGTGAGATGTATAAGGACTGAGCGGCTTTTGTAAAGCTTTTCAGACGGGCGACCTCTAAAAAGTAGGTTAGGTGGCGTATGTCCATTCGTTTGACATCCTTTCAGAGCTTTTCGATGCTTGTTTTTCATTTATCTCATATTTTAAACCAAATTTCATATTTTCTGCACCCCCGTCCCCTTGCCACTGCCATATAAAAAAACGCCGCCGGCAAACCGGCAGCGCTTATTTTCTGGCAATCGCTTGATCTTGTTCCTTCAAGCTATCCACATTTGAGCGGGTGTCTTCAATATTTTTATCAACAGCTTCTTTGTATTGCTTGACCATGTCGTGTATGGTGCCTTCCCGTTCAAGCCATTTTTTTGTAAAGTCAAGGTTGTTTTGGCCGAGATCCCCGGCTGACGGGCCTTTTAGAGAAAGGGAGTCAAGCGCGCTTTTCACTTGATCCAGCTGTTTCATGACCGCTGCATGATTCAGTTTAATTGTCTTACTCATTTCAACCACCCTTTTAAACCATTGATTGTACTGTGCAGCGCATCGACGGCTTCCTCTCCCTTTTCAAGCAGAAAGTCCGCCCGGTCCGCCGACCAGCTCGCGGCATCAACCGCTCCTTTTTCAGCGTCCAAAGCAAATATCTTTAAATCGATTTTATGAATATACCGTTCATAATCATCGTTAAATATTCTGTACATCACCGTGTGCGCTTCATGACGTGCTTCATCGAAATCGGCTGCCCGGCTTCCGGTCCACGATTTGTCAAGGCTCGGACGCAAAATCTGTCTGATTTCTTCAATGCCGAGGTTTTGTTCCTTTTCAACTTCCCGCTTTGCCTTCTTAAGCCGGGAAATTTGTTCTTCCAGCTCGGCCGCTTTATGCGAGAGGACACCGTGTATTTTTTCCAGCGTGCCTGAGTAGTCCATTGTTTGTCACCTCTGAAATTGCAGTATTGATTTTCGGGCTGTTAAACCATCTTTTACATAGATTCACATCTTTTACTTGACTTTGCGCACATTTCCAATATTTATAGTTTAAGTCGAAAAGCATGGATGTTGAATAGGCTTTAAATACTGTTTTTAGGGATTTGTACACAGCATCTCGCCCACCCTTTTGAGGATTCAATGGATTATGACCGTTCTTTCCTGAGTCAATCAGAGGGCTCCGCTTGTCGGGACAAGTCCAATGGCATGGGGACTGAGAGGTTTGATTGTCACAGAAATCATCCCGGTCCATTCAGACAGTCGTTTTCTAATTTTAGTAAATAAACTGTTTCTTTCGCCCTGGTTTTTGCTTTTTTCATATAGACAAAATGAATAATGACTATTCTGTATATGTATTTTACCTATACCTCATTCTCCTGTACACTCTTGTTTAGAAAGGGGGATAATGACATGAAAACATTCATTAAAGGATTAGGTCAGGTCGCTCTTTTATTTTTATTTGCGCGTTTGATGAATCTGATTGTCGAGGTTCTTCATATAAAAATACCCGGAAGTATAATTGGTATCGTCGTGATCTTTGCGCTTCTCCATTTCAAGGTTATTAAGCTCGAATGGATTGAAATCGGCGCATTGTGGCTTCTTGCGGAGCTTCTTCTGTTCTTTGTCCCTTCCGCTGTGGGGATCATAAATTACGGAGATATTCTCAAGGAATTTGGAACAAGCATTATGCTCGTCGTTCTTCTCAGCACTTTTGTCGTCATGGTATCGACAGGAATGCTGACCCAAATGATTGCTAAAAGAAAGGAAAGGAAAAAAACATGCTCATCGGATGCATAAGCCTGATTGCTACAGTCTTGATTTATATGGGGGCGAAGGCGATATATACCCGGCATCCAAAGGTATATGCTTCACCTTTATTGATCACGCCGCTGATCTTGGTCGGCCTTCTGCTTTTGATTAATGTACCTTTTGAAGCATACAACGCCGGCGGACGGCTGTTGACCGATATGCTGCAGCCTGCTACCGTGGCTTTTGCGATTCCGCTCTACAAATACTTTCCGATCCTAAAAAAATACGCTGTTGAAATCATGATTAATGTAACCATCGGCTGCTGCATCGCGATCCTGTCAACAGCCTTCATCGCAAAGCTGTTCAAGCTGAATGGAGACCTGATCGAGAGCCTCGTGCCAAGATCGGTGACGACTCCGATCGCGATGAGCGTGTCGGAAATGATCGGCGGCATGCCTCCGGTCACCGCCGTATTTGTCATTTTGACCGCTTTGTTCGGCTCAGTGATCGGACCGATGGTCATCCGCTATTTCCGGATCGACAATGAAATCGCAAGAGGCGTTCTCCTTGGAACAAGCGCCCACGGAGCCGGCACGTCAAAAGCGTTTGAGCTGAGTTCAGTGTCCGGAACCATCTCCAGCGTATCCATGATTTTGGCGGCGATCATTACGCTTTGCGCGGCACCGTTTTTGATTTCGCTTATTACAGTTTGAACCCGTCAAATATCAATTTAGGGGAATTGTTTATCGAAGACAAAATATCATAAATATTTTTCCAGATCGTTAAATCGTAAATTGGGTGAAAATCATTTCAGTTTTCACCCAATTTACTAGTAAAAAGCCATTTTATTGTTTGAAATGGCTTTTTTGATTACTATTTAACTTTTCTAACTGCCCTATCAAACTCTTCTTCAATCACTGCCGCCGGTTTTTTCGTCAACAGGCTGACGGCAATAATGACCGCCGTACAAACAATGAACCCTGGAATCATTTCATAGACAGGGGCAAAAGCGTCCACTTGTTCCCAGGCGATCACGGTCAGCGCGCCGGAGAGCATTCCTAGAAGCGCGCCCCATTTTGTCATCCTCTTCCAATACAGGCTCAACAGGACGACCGGACCGAATGCAGCGCCGAAGCCGGCCCATGCATAGCCGACAAGGTTCAGTATCGTTTCATTCGGGTTGAGCGCCATAATGAGGGCGATCAGCGAAATCGCGAGAACAGACAGCCTTCCGACAAGAACGAGTTCTTTATCAGATGCACCTTTCCGGATAAATGCTTTATAGAAGTCTTCTGTCAGGGCGCTTGATGTCACAAGAAGCTGTGATGAAATCGTGCTCATGACGGCCGCCAAAATCGATGCCAGCAAAAACCCGGTGATCATTGAAGGAAACAAAAGCTCGGAAAGTACGATAAAGATCGTTTCGGGATTCTTTAATGTTAAATGGTTCGCACTGAAATAAGCGATGCCGACGAGTCCCGTAAACATCGCTCCGCAGATTGAAAATATCATCCAGCCCATCCCGATTCTCCGCGCTCTTTTCATCTCTTTCACACTTGAAATCGCCATGAACCTGACAATGATATGGGGCTGTCCGAAATAACCGAGCCCCCATGCCAACAGCGACAGGATCCCGACCGCGGTCGTTCCCTTGAACGGCTGCAGCAGGCCGGGGTCCACAGAACGAACTTCCGAAAACGCGGGTGCGACTCCGCCCAATTGAACAAAAACGACAATCGGCATTAAGATGAGCGCGATAAACATAATGGTTCCTTGGACAAAATCCGTCCAACTGACCGCCAAAAAACCGCCGAAAAGCGTATAGAGGATAACCACGCCGGCCGTCAGCCAGATGCCGATCCGGTAATCGAGATGGAAGGCGGTTTTAAACAGTTCTCCTCCCGCGACCATTCCTGAAGATGTATAAAACGTAAAAAAGATAAGAATCACAAAAGCTGAGGTCACCCTTAAAATCCTTGAGCGATCTTTAAAACGATTTTCAAAATAATCGGGTATCGTGATGCTGTTGCCGGCCACTTCCGTATATGTTCTCAGCCTCGGGGCTACATACAGCCAATTCAAATAGGCTCCGATCGCCAGGCCGACGACAATCCAGCCGCTGCTGAGCCCGTTGACAAACATCGCTCCCGGAAGCCCCATCAAAAGCCAGCCGCTCATATCCGACGCTCCTGCGCTTAAAGCGGTGACGGCGGGGCCGAGATTTCTCCCCCCGAGCATATAATCATTCAAATTTGCTGTTCTCCGATAGGCAAAATATCCGATGAACAGCATTCCAGCCATGTAAATACCTATCGATATCAAAACTCCGTAATCCATAACTTCCCCCTATTCAGTTTTTCGTATTATCAATATACATGATTCATCCGCCAACAGGTATCGTTTTTTATCACGATTCTTTTGAAATTTCGTGGTAAGCGCAATGAAAAAAGCCCGCCGGAGCGGGCTTTTGTCTTATTTTTTCCGAATTCTATTCTCCAATCACCGGGACGATCGCAAAAGGCATAGCAAATCCCCCATGATGATCGCCGAGAAAATTTCATGTCATTCACCAGCGGCGAATCCGCAAAAAGACAACTTTTAAATAATTGCCTTCGGGATAGCTTTTCAACGTCTTAAAGTCCTCAGGCAAGGAATGTTCTTCCAGAATCGTGTAGCTCGTCCCCGTTTCTTTGCATGCCGAATCAATGAAGCTTTTGAACTTTTTCATTCCGAATGCGCTACTGTTTGTTGAAGCGACAATAACCCCTTGGTTTTTTGTAATTTGGATCGTTTCTTTTAACAGATTTTTATAATCCTTTGCCGCGCTGAACGTATGCTTTTTCGTTCTTGCAAAAGATGGAGGGTCAAGAATCACCAGGTCAAAACTGATTTGTTTTTTCGCGGCGTATTGAAAGTAGCGAAACACATCCATTACTTTGATGTCATGAGCTTCAAAATCCAGACCGTTGACGCTGAACTGCTCGATCGTCCGGTTTAAGCTCCGGTTGGCCACATCGACACTTGTTGTTTTTTCGGCGCCTCCGAGGGCTGCGGCGACGGAAAAAGCACCGGTATATGAGAATGTGTTCAGCACGGTTTTCCCTTCGGCATACCGGTCCCTTATCGATTTGCGGACATGACGCTGGTCAAGGAACACGCCCGTCATGGCGCCGTCATTGAGATAAACGGCAAAATGGATGCCGTTTTCCTTCACGATAATCGGAAATTCTCCTCGCGTTCCTTTGACAAAATCGTCATCTTCGAGATACTGCCCGGCTTCATCAAACCGCTTTTTCTCATAGACGGCTTTATAGTCGACAAGCTCGTCAAGTGCGGAGATGATCATTTCCTTAAACGTATAAATCCCCTTGCTGTACCACTGAAGCAAATAATATCCATCATAGTAATCGATCGTGAAGCCGCCGATTCCGTCTCCTTCACCGTTAAATAAACGAAAGGCCGTCGTTTCCGGATCCTGAAAGAGCGGCTCTCTTTCCTGAAAAGCCTTTGCCAGTCTGCCGAGAAAGAAGCTTTTATCGACCGGCTCGTTCCGATTTTGCGTCAGCACCCATCCGATCCCTTTGTTTTGTTCTCCGTAATAGCCTTTCCCCAGGAAAGCTCCATTTTCATCGAAAATTTCAATCAGCTCTCCTTCTGTCAAATGGCCGACTTCCGAAAGGACGGCATCTTTTGAAATCAAGGGATAGCCTTTTTTCATCTTCGCCGCGTAGCTGTGTTTTATTTTTAGCGTCTTCATTGTGTTCAGTCCTTCTATTAAAGTCTTGTTCTATCCTACCATAACGCTTTGTTCATCTTCCTATACATGATAGCGGAATTTCCCTCCCGAAAAAATTGACGGATATTTCAGACTCTTCTATGATGATAAGAAAAAAGGAGGTATCCTAAAGGTGGCAAGAATCGACCACATAGGACTGATGGTGAAGGACATTGAGGCATCGATCGCTTTTTACCAAGATATGATCGGTATGACATTGAAAGGGAGAATGACGCACACAAACGGCGTCATGAAACTCGCTTTTTTAGGCTTTGAGAACAGAGACGAGACAGAGCTTGAACTGATCGAGGGATATAACGACAACCTTCCCCAGGAAGGAAAAGTTCATCATTTTGCCGTCTCGACCGATGATATCGAGGCTGAATTCGCTCGCGTAAAAGGCGCCGGCATCAAGCTGATGGAAGATGAGATCACCGTATTGCCGAACGGCTTCCGCTATTTTTTTCTTTTTGGCCCCGAAGGAGAAATGGTTGAGTTTTTTCAAAGAACATAACCGGGACGCGGCTTATCGCCGTTTCCGGTCTTTATCGAACGCGGAAAGCCGGCTGCTGTTTTTCGATAAACCTTTTGATGTTTTGATAGGTCACCTCTTCGATACGCCTGATGCTCTCAAACGTAGCGCCGCCGATATGCGCCGTGCAAATGACATTGCCGAGACCGGTGATCCGGGCAGCCGGCGGTTCGGTTTCAAAGACGTCCAATGCTGCGCCCCTGATCTGTTTTTGTTCAAGCGCTTGAATAAGCGCGCTTTCGTCCACCACTTCTCCGCGGGCAATGTTGATCAGGTACGCGGTTTTCTTCATTTTTGCCAGTTTTTCTTGATTGATCAAATGATAGGTGGCAGGTCTCAATGATGTGCTGATACATACAAAGTCCGATTTTGCCAGGAGATCGTCAAGCTCGGCGAACCGTACATTCAGCCGTTTGGCTGCATTGTAGTCTTTGTATGTGCCGTACGCCAAAACGTTCATATTAAACCCGGAAGCCCGCCTTGCAACCTTTTTGCCGATTTCCCCAAAACCGATAAGCCCCAGCGTTTTTCCATCGAGCTCATAACCCATCGCCGATTGCCATAAGCCGGCTTTGACTGCGGCGTTTGACTGCGGGATCGAACGGGCGCCAGACAGCAGAAGACCGAATGCCAAATCGGCGACTGCCGAGGCATTTTGGCCGGGTGCATTCGTGACGAGAATTCCTTTTTCGTTTGCATATTCCACATCAATATTGTCGATTCCCGCGCCGAATTTCATGATATACCGGAGTCCCGGAGCGGCGTCGATCAGCTCCCGGTCCGCTTTTTCAACGCCGGCGATATAAATATGGACATCCTTGATATGAGTCAGTAAATCCTGTCTCATCAACCGATTTGAATCCAAAAACGTAAATTCGGCGCCGAGCTGTTCGATCCTTTCTTTCAACCGCGGCGCTGCGCGGTAAAACAGTCCGTTAAGCGTCAACAGCACTTTAGGCAAAAGCTCTCCTCCATTCATCAGGAATTTTCCCGACCAGAAAAATGCTTGTTTCCGATGAAAGGAAACAAGCGAATATGGGGATACGTCAGGGTTTGTTGTCATTATATCGATTCATCCTGGGATTTAAAAAGAAGATTGGCATGTTAGCTGACATGGTTTTTAGACAACTTGTCCGTCTGGTTAAAGGCCGTGGACTGCAAATATTTAAAATATTGACGGGTGTACGGGTGTGAGGTTTGTGAATTCCAAGGCTTGTTTCCGCCGCAGAAATGAACGATTGCGGGATTTGCCCTTGTTTCCATATAGCGCTTTTGATCGATGAGAGAAGCCGGTGTTTTTTCTTTTAACATAATGTGTGTTTGGGCGTTCCACCTCGGATGAAGTTCGAGCCACTGATCATAAAGAATCGCGTTCAGCGCGTCCTGGTCATGAAACACAAACATGTCTTCATCGTTGTTATTGATAAACTCGATGACTTTTTTCGAAATGTCGTTTTTTCTCCAGGCTTCCATATCGATGATCATTATGCCCGAGTTAAAGTATTTTGCTTCATCACTGATGTTCATCTTTTTCAGCCGTTCATGCTGGCCTGCATCTTCAACGGCCGCTGCGAAATAAGGTGATATGTCCTTGTCCCACAACTTCGATATATCCTCCAACACTAAGGTGTCGCAGTCGACATAGATCATTCGTTTAACGGATTCGTCATCAATCAGATCGGGAATGGAAATTCGATAGTAAGCCGCTTTTGTAATATGGCTGCTTTCGACCGCTTTGTCATACTGGCTTTTTTCCACATTAAGAAATGTAATAGGAGCCCCGAATCGGAGGGTCGTCTCTTCCAGCCGCTTTTTATTCTCCGGTTCAATCCCTCCGTCGATGACATACAGTTTCACATCGCGCCTCTGATCCATATTCGTCAGCAATGATGCGAACAACACGCTTAAATGCTGTGCGTAGTTATTGTCTGTACAAGAAATAATATGCATGGTTCGGTCGCTTTTCATATGTCTTCCATCTCCTTTTCTTTTTTTGTTCTATTCCCTTTCTTCAAAAAATAAACACCGTCGATAGGCCGAAAAAAAAAGGATCATGCAAGATCCTCAGATTGTATGGCGTCTATTTTGGCTATCTTTTGACAAGAAGCTGCTTTAAATAAAAGTAAGGATAGCCAACAATAATGAGCGGGGCTGCTAACGCAAGGAGTATCCATGAGCCTGAGTGACTGTCTCTAATGACTCCAATGAATATACAAGTACCGATGAGAAAATATAATAAAGCACCTAAAAACCAATACATATTCATTCCTCTTTTTCTTTACACGTGTTCTTGGATTGACTATTTTTGTTTCGATGCTTGTCTGTTTTTTCGTTCGCATTGCTTAATCGATCAGGGCACTGATTTTTTAACACTTTCTCAGTTCTGATTCCTTTTCTTTTTAATGATAAAATGATGAGATCAATCGATTTCAATGTTGATCATTCCTTCAATGAATAGTGAGTTCCTCATTATTTTAAATGTAAATTTGGAAAGATAATACGTACATAAAGGCAGAATGTATATGTACGTTTGGGCAATGATCATATGTTGGGAACATCTAATGGTTCAATGCACCTTGGTATTGTTGTGTTCCTTTTCTTCCTATAAAATGATTGGATAAATGTATGTTGCACGTTCAATGAAATGGGATCGATTTTCATTAGTCTCTTTTCGGTTAAACTGTTAAAGGAAGTGGATGAGGTTTGCTGATAAGGAATCCTTTCAAAGAAAAGTACTACTCACATGATAGGCGGGCATTAAATATGCTTGCGCTCAGAGTGCCAGGCCTGGCTTTTATTCTCATGATCTATGTAGCCTCTATCGTGCTGCAATTTCTGAATGGGAGCTGGTCCATTTTATTGCTTAATGTGTTTACAGTATTGACCGCCATCTTTGTTTTGCTGCATTGGCACTCATATCGCTGGGTTAAGAAAAGGGTGATTCTGTACTTCATAGTACAAGGTCTGATCACTTTTACACTTGCTAATATCATGCCTGGCTTCTTAGTGCTGATCATCATTGGCCTTTATGCATTTTTGATTGGACAGATTATAGGAATGGCAGACAGAAGAAAGACGTTCCTCATCCTTTATTTATTGCTTCTGCTGTCAATCAATGTAGTATATCAGATTCACAAAGGTGAATATTTGCATTTTCTTGTCATAGCAGTACCTATTATGATCGTGACTATCACATATGCCGCTACATTTTTTTCCCAAGTCGATGAAAAGATAAAAGCGCAGCTGACTCTTGAAAGGCTGGAGCTGGCTCATCAGCAGGTAGAACAGCTGACGCTGCAAAACGAGAGACAGCGTATGGCCCGGGACTTACACGATACGCTTGCTCAAGGGCTGGTCAGTTTAAATATGCAGCTGGACGCTATTCATGTTCATCTCGCCAAAGACAACACAGAGAGAGCAAAAGAAATCGTTCAACAATCTATGAATAGAGTGAAAAGCACATTAGCTGATGCACGTTCAGCGATTGACGATCTGCGCAGCAAATCAGAAGAAATCGGTTTTTTAAAAGAAAGAATTACCTCATTAATGGATCATTTTCAAGAGTCGACAGGCATGGCTTGTTTTTTAGACTACAGATTAGATCAAGTGCCGGACGTTCGAACAGCTGAAAACTGTTATTACATCATTGGAGAATGCATAGCGAATGCAGCAAAGCATGCTGAAGCAGAAACAATCTCGGTATCCATTTGGGACGATGATAAGCAGAGGCTCCATTTAACTGTCAAGGACAATGGCAAAGGATTTGATGTTGAAAAGGGCAAGAAAAAGAGAGGACATTATGGGCTTCTCGGCATAGAAGAACGCGTCAGAGCAATGAAAGGCCAATTCAATATAAAGAGTAAAAAATCTATAGGAACACAAATTGAGATTACTGTACCAATTCAGGGAGAGATGCAAAATGAATAAGGTTTTAATCGTTGATGACCATCTTGTCGTGAGGGAAGGTCTGAAGCTTTTAATTGAAACGAATGATCACTACATCATCATAGGAGAGGCAGAAAATGGCAAAGCGGCAGTCCGCCTTGCAGATGAATTAAAACCGGATATTATTCTCATGGATTTGTATATGCCAGAGATGAGCGGGTTAGAAGCCATTAAACTAATAAAAGAAAAACACGACATCCCCATCATTATTTTGACTACGTATAATGAAGATCACTTAATGATCGAAGGAATTGAATTAGGGGCGAAAGGATATCTATTGAAGGATACAAGTTCAGAAACCCTTTTTCATACGATGGATGCAGCAATAAGAGGAAACGTGCTATTGCAGCCTGATATCTTAAAACGTCTGCAAGAAATCCAATTAGAGCGGATGAAGAAGCAGCACAGTGATACGCAGCTGACAGAAAAGGAAGTCATTGTTCTAAAAGCCATTGCCAAAGGGCTTAAAAGCAAAGCGATTGCCTTTGATTTGGGTGTCTCTGAGCGAACAGTAAAGTCTAGACTAACGTCCATTTACAATAAATTAGGCGCGAATTCAAGAACTGAAGCAGTGACGATTGCCATGCAAAGAGGTATTCTGACATTAGACTAATAATATCAAATTTGAAATTTGCCCAAACGTACATGTCCGAATGTACGTTTTTTTTATTTCATTGTCCACTACAATGAGAAGGAATATGATCAAGCAATGTGTTGAAAGGAGATTATCATGTCAAAAATGTTATATAAATTAGGAGGATGGGTTGCTCGCAATCGCTTAAAAGTTATATGCGCGTGGATCGTTGTGTTAGTTGCATCGATAGGCCTTGCAACCACATTAAAACCAAGTTTTTCTGAGGATATGTCCATACCTGACACACCTTCGGAAAAAGCGATGGATGTCATTCAAAAAGAATTTCCTCACGGCCCTGATAAAGGGAGCATACGGGTGATTTTCGGTGCTGAAGATGGAGAGAAACTGACTGCAGAGTCAGCCAAAAAAGCAATCGAAAATACGTTAAAGGAAATCGATAAAGATGGTTCTGTTGACTCGATTGCAAGTCCTTTTGTGACAGGAACAATCGCGAAAGATGGCACAGTTGCCTATGCTGATATCAAGTATAAAACATCAGCAGATGATATAAAAGATGACTCTATCAAACACTTAAAAGACAGTTTGAAAGTGGCTGATGACGAGGGATTGCAAACGGAGCTAAGCGGAGATGTACCGGGAGCTGAGATGGAGATAGGCGGTATCTCTGAAATTGTCGGCATTATTTTGGCCTTTGTCGTTTTGGCCATTACGTTTGGCTCTTTATTAATAGCAGGTTTGCCGATTTTAACAGCACTGATTGGATTAGGTGTAAGTATTGGACTCGTTTTGATTGGGACACAAGTATTCGATATTGCTTCCGTCAGTCTTTCATTGGCCGGAATGATCGGCCTTACAGTTGGGATTGATTATGCTTTATTTATTTTTACGAAGCACCGCCAGTTTTTAGGCGAAGGTATACAAAAAAATGAATCCATTGCGAGAGCTGCAGGAACAGCTGGGAGTGCAGTCGTTTTTGCCGGACTTACTGTTATCGTCGCACTTTGCGGATTGACTGTCGTTAACATTCCTTTTATGTCTGCAATGGGGCTGACAGCAGGGCTTAGTGTACTGATGGCTGTTCTCGCTTCCATCACGCTTGTGCCTGCCGTCTTGTCGATAGCGGGGAAACGGATGGTTCCGAAAGCAAACAAGAACAAAGAAAAACAAAGCGCTGAAACAAATGGCTGGGGACGCTTTGTCACAAAAAATCCTATCATGCTAAGTGTATGCAGCATTCTTATTTTGCTCGTTATTAGTATCCCATCTATGCATTTGGAGCTGGGCTTGCCTGATGCAGGGATGAAAGCGAAGGATAATCCAGATCGCCGGGCTTATGACTTGCTTGCCGACGGTTTTGGAGAAGGATTTAATGGTCAATTAACAATCGTAGCGGATGCCAGAAGTGTGACAGAAAATAAAGCGGAAGCCTTCGCAGACGCAGTGAAAGAAATAAAGGAACTAGACCATGTAGCGAGTGTCACTCCTGCAATGCCTAATAAAAAAGGGAACTTTGCCATCATTACGGTCGTTCCTGAAACAGGTCCAAATGATGCAGCAACGAAGGATTTGGTAAAAGATGTACGCAGCTTATCAGATAAAAATGGGATAGATTTGCTCGTCACTGGATCGACCGCAGTGAATATTGATATTTCAGATCGCCTTAATGATGCGATACCGGTGTTTGCTGTACTCATTGTTGGTTTTGCGTTTGTATTGCTGACAATCGTATTCCGTTCGTTGCTTGTGCCTCTTGTCGCGGTTGCAGGTTTCATTTTGACGATGACAGCCACTCTTGGAGTCTGTGTATTTGTCTTACAAGACGGAAATCTCATCGACTTGTTCCAAATACCTGAAAAAGGACCGATACTCGCCTTCCTGCCGATTTTATCCATTGGGATTCTGTTCGGATTAGCGATGGATTATCAAGTATTCCTTGTAAGCAGAATGCGCGAAGAATATGTGAGAACAAAGAATCCAGTACAAGCGATTCAAGCTGGATTAAAACACAGCGGTCCTGTTGTCACCGCAGCCGGCCTGATCATGATATTCGTTTTTGCAGGATTTATCTTTGCTGGTGAAGCTTCTATTAAAGCCAACGGGTTGGCTCTTTCCTTTGGTGTGCTCTTTGATGCATTTATTGTACGAATGACACTGATTCCAAGTCTGATGAAGCTGATGGGGAATGCAGCCTGGTATTTGCCAAAATGGCTGGACAAGATGATTCCGAATGTAGACATAGAAGGACATCAACTCACGAAGGAAATACAGCCAGAAATCGATTATGAACAAAAGAAACAAATCAGTATGTAATAGAAAGCAGATCTTTTACGAGATCTGCTTTTTTGCTTCATATTCCTGATCATGCTGTGAACGATTCTATAGCCGTAATTAGAAGATAAAGTCGGCAGGTAAAAAAGGAGACACTTATGGCGCAATCACTCATTTTCGATATGAATGGAATTTTGTTTCAAATTGATCAAATTTTAGAATGATCATTAGTTGATGCTTTCGATTTTGTCTCACTTGGCCAATGGGATACGGCCACCCCTATATGGACGTTTATTTATAGAAAAGGTTATCGCTAATATCAGCCATGGAAAAGGCGCATTATATCCTCACCTTGAGGATCATGCAGGATCTTTTTTTTCTCTCACCTTCCCGGCGATCCAAAACGGCAAATAGAGAAGATAGAAGAAGACAATCGTGACCGCTTCAGCTGATAAAAGATACCATGGCCATGGCCCGAGCACATCTAACAGCGATGCTCCGCCGCCGGGCTTCTTCATCATGTACATATAGTTCGAGTTCAGCAAACGGTTGATCAAAAAAATGAGAGCGCCATAAACATTGACAAGAAGAAACGTGACCCAGAGAGAGCGGACCGTCGGCTTATACTTTTCGGCTGCTATCATCAGGAGGCAGGCGAGAACGACGATTCCGTGGGAAATAAAAAATTCAAAAAAGCGGAAATGGGGAAATCCGTACCTTCCTAAGTCAGGCGTCAGTATGGCCTGCAAAGCGCTGCCCAAACCGGCAAAATAAAGAAATTTAAACAAATTGAGGTTTTTCGTTATTAACAGAATGATGATGAGATAAACTGAAAGATCGCTTAAATGAAGCGGCAAACAATAGCGAGGCGTCCATGATCTCACAAAAATGAACCAGGAGTGGTAACTGATTTCTGAAATCACGAGAACCGTCACAAAGCCATAGCGAATCAACCGGTTGATTTCGGGCTTTTGCAGCGTCTTCCGAAATACGAACAGACAAACGCCAAGCGCCGCAATCACCAGTAAAGTCAGAATATGTGAAGTTGAAAAAAGCTCAAAAGACCCGAGCCGATAATCTTTTTGAAAATATGCCTCCATCCTCAAACACCTGTTTCATCAAAATATTTTAATGGTTAGTTTGCGACATGCCTCGATTATTATTCATCAAAAACTTAAAAAAGGTGGCCGAAAATCCGGCCACCCTTACAAGAACGTTATATTGAAAGATCACGGTTTTCAACAGCATCCCCTTTGATTTCGATGCGCTCGACTTTTCCAACCAGAAAGATGTAGGACAGGGCGCCGCAAAAGGCAAGAATGCCGATAAAGACAAGCGCGGGCGCAAAGCTGCCGCCATCAGCCAGGAAACCGATCACAATCGGAACGATAACCGACGCGAGGCTGCCGACAAAATTAAATACTCCGCCCGTCAGCCCGATCAGATGCTTGGGCGCCAGAGACGACACCAGCACCCAAGTGATCGAGGCCAGTCCATTCCCAAAAAAGGCAAGCGTCATAAATAAAATGACCAAGGATGTTTGATTGACATAATTGGCGCCGATGATCGAAACGGACAGAAACAACCCCGTGATGATCGGTGTTTTACGGGCAACTCCGGCGGACACACCTCTTTTGATCAGGAAATCGGACAGAAAACCGGACAACAGAACTCCTATAAATGCCGCCAAAAAAGGAAGCGATGCAAGAAAACCGGATTGCAGGAAGCCAAGCCCCCTGTATTTCACAAGGTATGTCGGAAACCATGTCAGGAAAAACCACAGCGTCGAGTTAACGGCGAACTGGCCGATATAAATCCCCCACAGCTTCCGCCGGCTTGTCACTTGTTTGAAATGCTCCCAGGTCAACGCCGTTTTTTCCTCCTTGGCAGACTGACTCCGACGGACAAGCCCGCCGCCTTTTTCAATGTGGTCCAGTTCAGCCTTGTTTACCTTAGGGTGCCGCTCTGGATCTCGATAAAAGATGTACCATACCACACCCCAAATGATACCGACCGCCCCCGTGACAATAAACAAGCCGCGCCAGCCGACGACATGCTGAATCGCACTGAGCGCCGGCGTCAAAAACGCAAGACCGGCAAATTGCCCCGATGTATAAAAAGCAATCGCGGAAGCTCTTTCCTGATCGGGAAACCATGAAGTGACCACCCGGTTATTCGTTGGAAACGCGGGCGCCTCAAACGCACCTGTCGCGAGTCGCAGGCCGAATAACGAACCAAACCCCCGGACAAAGCCCTGCAGCAATGTCGCAAGCGACCAAGTGATCAAACTAAGGCTGTAAACAAGCCGCGGGCCAAAACGGTCGACAAGCCCGCCGCCCGGAATTTGCAGCGCACAATATGCCCAGCCGAATGCCGAAAAGATCAATCCCAGCTGAACCGCGGACAAATTCAAATCATCACCGATCGCAGAGGCTGCCACAGAGATATTGCTTCGATCCATATAATTGATCACAACACAAACGAAAATAAACAATAATACCTGCACACGAACCTTTGTCGGCTTCTCTTTCATATTTGCTGCTTTCATGATTGGCCCCTCTCCTTCTCAATCATTTGTTTCACGAACATATGAAAACGGTATCATTTTTTACCATTCTGCCACGCTTCCGTCTCTGTGCCGCCAGACGGGGTTGCGCCAGCTGTGTCCGATTTCAGCCATTTTTCTGACGTGTCTCTCATTGATTTCAACGCCAAGGCCGGGGCCGTCTGGAATCCGGACATAGCCGTCTTTATAGAAAAACACCTCTTGATCGACAATATAATCGAGCAAATCCGTGCCTTTGTTGTAATGAATCCCTAAGCTCTGTTCCTGAATAAACGCATTGTGGCATGTTGCATCAACCTGGAGGCATGCCGCCAGGGCGATCGGGCCCAGCGGACAATGAGGGGCAGCCGCGACATCAAATGCTTCCGCCATCGACAGGATTTTTTTACATTCGGTAATTCCGCCGGCGTGTGACAAATCAGGTTGAATGATATCCACAAAACCGTCAGTCAGAAGGTTTTTAAACTGCCACTTTGAAAACATCCGTTCACCGGTTGCAATCGGAATCGAGACGAGGTTTGCGATATCGCGGAGCGCTTCGTTGTTTTCCGGCAAGACGGGCTCTTCGATAAACATCGGCCGAAAAGACTCAAGCTCCTTTGCCAGCATTTTCGCCATCGGCTTATGCACCCTGCCGTGAAAATCGATGCCGATGCCGATATAAGGTCCGACCGCCTCTCTGACAGCCGCGATCCTTTCGATCACCTGATCGATTTTTTCATGCGAATCGATGTATTGCAGCTCCTCTGTGCCATTCATTTTGACGGCTGTAAAACCTTTGTCGACCACCTGTTTTGCGGCGAGGCCGACGTCTTGAGGGCGGTCTCCGCCAATCCATGAATAGACTTTGATCGATTCCCTGCTCTTCCCTCCGAGCAGCTGGTGCACGGGCGCATTGTAAAACTTGCCCTTGATATCCCAAAGCGCCTGATCGATGCCTGCAATCGCGCTCATCAAAATCGGTCCGCCTCGATAAAACCCGCCTCTGTACATCACATTCCAGTGGTCTTCAATGTTCATCGGGTCTTTGCCGATTAAATATTCCATTAATTCGCCTACGGCTGCTTTTACCGTCGCAGCTTTGCCCTCAATCACAGGCTCTCCCCAGCCGCTGATGCCTTCATCCGTTTCAATTTTCAAAAACAGCCAGCGCGGCGGTATTTGAAAACATTCGAACCCTGTTATTTTCATGTCTGTTCATCCCCTTTTTGCCGTTTTACGGCCTCAACAAAGCGCTTCGCTTTTTTGGCCAGTTTTTCTAAAAACACGTCATTGACCTCTTCATTCGCAGGAACAAGCGACCCGCCGATTCCCGCTCCGATTGCCCCGGCATCCAAATAATCGCCGATATTGTCCAACCCGACTCCTCCTGTCGGCAGCAGCGGAACCTGTGGAAGCGGCCCGTGAATATCCTTGATATAACCCGGCCCCAGCGTTCCCGGAAACACTTTAATGATGTCTCCGCCGTTTTCATAAGCCGCCAAAATTTCCGTCGGGGTAAAAGCGCCCGGAATGCTCACCGCTCCATACCGTTTGGTCATCTTGATCGTCTCTTCATCGACAACGGGTGACAGGATAAACCGGGCTCCAGCCAAAAGCGCCGCCCTTGCCGATTCAGGATCAAGAACGGTTCCCGCACCGACGAGCATGTCATCTCCAAAGCGTTCTGAAACAGTTTCAATTGCTTTGATCGCTTGAGGGGAATTCAATGTCATCTCCACAAGCCTGATCCCGCCCGCTTTTAAGGCTCCGGCGATGCCTACCGCCTCCTCCGGATTGTAGCCGCGGATGATCGCAATGATTTTTTCGTCTTCGATTTGTGATAATACACGCATATCTCCCACCCTTTCGTTACCACGTTTTATCGGCTGACATCGTCTTCTTCAGACCGCTTCATAAAGGCAAACAGTGCGTCACGGTCAGGCAGGCCTTCGATATCACCGTTCACCTCCACTACCATGGCGCCTATCGCACAGCCCCGCCGGACTGCGTCACAAAGCGGAAGCTCTTCAATCAACCCGGACAACACACCGGCTGCAAAACCGTCTCCCGCCCCCACCGGATCTACGGCCTTTTGAATGTCGAAGCCTGCCGCATACCCGCTTTCTTTGCTTCTTGAGTAATAGGCGCCCTTTGCGCCAAGCTTGATGACCGCCGTTTCAGCTCCAAGCCTGTGAATGGCTTCGGCCATTTTTTGCTCATCATCGGTTCCGAATAAAAAGCGGCCCTCGCCCAAGCCCGGAAGAACGATATCAGACTGTTTGATCAGATCAAGCATGGTCTGCCTCGCCCTCTCTCCGTCCCAAAGCTTTTGTCGCAAGTTCGGATCAAACACAACGGTTTTATTGTGCTTTTTGGCCAGTTCCACGGCGTAAAAAACAGCATCTGAAGCGCTTTCACTTAAAGCCGGAGTAATGCCCGTGATGTATAAAAAACCGGCTTTCTCAATGTATGTCTCATCGATATCGCTCTTTTGCAAAAAGCTTGCTGCTGAAGCGTTCCGGTAATAAAAGACATTGACTTTAGCCGCGCTTTTTCTCTCCTTAAAAAACAACCCTGTCGGCGCTTCTTCATCAAACATCACTTGACTGACATCGACTCCTTCTCCCCTGACCGAAGAGAGAATCATCGCTCCGAACTCGTCTTTTCCGAGCCTTGTTATCCAGCCGGTGTCCATTCCAAGCTTTGCTAGTCCGATCAGTGTGTTTGTTTCTGCACCTGCCATCCTTGTCGTATAATTTCTCGCATATCTGAGAGGGCCGTCTTCATTGGGTGTAAACAGCACCATTGTCTCTCCTATGCTTATCACATCCATCAGAATCATCCCCCTTTGTGCACGGGCTTCTTTCCGCCAATGCTTTCTGTAATTTTCGCGGCGGTATAGAGCAGCTGCTCGGCAATGACAGCCTTTCTTTCGAGCATGCGATCCTTTGGTCCCGCTGTGCTGATCGCTGCCTTCATTTCTCCCTCAGGCCCGTATACCGGCGCCGCCAGGCAAAACAAGCCTTCTTCATTCTCTTCATCATCAACGGCATACCCTTGTTTGAAAAACCGCTGCAGCTGATGTTCCAACGAAGTTCTGTTGGTGATGGTATTCCTTGTAAAACGGATGAACTCGATGCGGTCAAGAAGCCGATTCTTCTGTTCTTCCAGCATAAAAGCCAAAAATGCCTTGCCGAGCCCGGTGCAATAAAGCGGTTTCCGCGACCCTGGCTGTGCAGTTGTTCTGATCGACCTGTTATTGTCGATTTTGGCGATGTAGACAAGCTGATCATCAGACAAAACGGCCATAAATACCGTTTCCTGCACCCCATCCATCAGCTGCTTTAAAAAAGGAACACCCTGGGACGAAATATCGATCGATTCCATGGCAGCGGTTCCAATTTGAATCAGTTTCGCCCCAAGCTTGTACCGCTTTACATCATCCTGCTGAAGATACCCTTCATCCAAAAGAGTCGTGGCCAAGTGAAAGGTACTGCTTTGCGGCATCGATAATTCTCTGCTGATTTCCTTTACCGTCAGCCCTTCCGGATGAACTGACAGCAATTCAAATATACGCACCACACGTACGGCGGATTTTACGGACATGACAACCTCCATCATTCACATATGTGATTCAAAATCAGGATTCTGATTAATCGGACGTATTCTAAACAGAAAGAGAGGCCTGAGTCAACCTTGTTTTTCTCAATCTTGAAACTACCAGTCTATCGCCTCATTTATCCTGCGGTGGCAGGATTTGCTTTCCCCGGTGCGAATATCTTCTCAAGAAGGCAAACAAAAACATTGGGGAGGGCTTGATGATGAAGAAAAAACTGATGATTTTCGGAGCTGCTGCAGCTATTTTGCTTGGCGGAATTTCCGTTCCGGCAGCCGGCGATATAGGAAAGGCGGTTCAAGCGGCACCGAAAGCCGTTAGTGCGAAAGATAAGGACCAGATCGCCAAGAAGTTTAATGAAAACCGCGCTTACCAAACCATCCATCATTTAAGCGAAACAATCGGGCCCCGTGTGACAGGCACCGACCAAGAAAAAAAGAGCGCTCAATATATCGCGAAACAGATGAAAAAATCAGGCCTGAAAGTAAGCAAACAAACATTCAGCATTCCGGATAGATTAGAAGGAACCCTTACCGTCAATGGAAATAAGGTCGCGGCGCGGCCGGCAGCCGGTTCCGCACCGACAGCGTCCGAGGGTTTGACCGCTCCCCTCTATGAGGCGGGACTCGGTCTTCCGGGTGACTTCACGGCGGATGCCAAAGGGAAAATTGCCGTTATTTTAAGGGGAGAATTGACTTTTTATGAGAAAGCAAAAAACGCCGCTGATGCAGGTGCGGCCGGGGTTATTATTTATAACAACATCGACAGCCTCGTTCCGCTGACGCCAAACCTGAGCGGAAATCAAATCGACATTCCGGTTGTCGGTATCAAAAAGGAAGACGGTGAGAAGCTCCTCACAGAACGCGAAGCGACACTTCAGCTGAAGGCTTTTACAAATCAAACCTCGCAAAACGTCATCGGCGTCCGCAAACCAAAAGGAGTGAAAAACCCGGAGATCGTCTATGTGACTTCACATTACGACAGTGTGCCTGATGCGCCTGGAGCCAATGATAATGCGTCGGGAACATCAGCCGTGCTGGAGCTCGCACGGCTGATGAAACATGTGCCTGCTGATAAGGAAATCCGCTTTATTACATTTGGAGCCGAAGAAATCGGGCTTGTCGGATCGCGCTATTATGTCGGGCACCTGTCAAAGCGGGAAATCGAACGGAGCGCCGCCAACTTCAACCTCGACATGGTCGCAACAAACTGGGAAAACGCCTCACAGCTTTATATCAACACGCCTGACGGTTCGGCCAATCTCGTCTGGCAATCAAGCCGCGCCGCTCAGGCGAAGCTTGGAAAAGATGTTTTATATTTAAACCAAGGCGGCTCATCCGACCATGTCCCATTCCATGAAGCGGGCATCGACTCGGCCAATTATATTTGGCGAGAGCCGGGAACCGGCGCATTGGAGCCCTGGTACCACACACCTTTCGACACGATTGAACACATCAGCAAGGACAGACTGAAAACAGCCGGGCAAATCGCCGGAACGGCCATTTATGACCTGGTCAAAAAAGAAAATTAGTTCTTTGATCTATGGATGGAGCAGATCGGATTGATCTGTTCCATTTTTTATTTCCGCCACCCGAGGATAGCGGCACCAGCCAGACAGGCTTGTCCTGGTTACGCATAGAAGATGAGAGGCTTTTCCACAGACACTAGGGTGTCTGGGTCCTTGAGCCTTATTTTGTAAAGTTCCCTTTACGTAAAGCTCATTTTACGTTACGCTAGAATAGCGGGTGAATGTAACGGTTCTCTAATAGCTAATTTGAAGCTACAGCAGCCGAAATATAGATGTTTATGGAGGAAATCATGAGTTCACGGTTAGGTTATTTCATATTGAGTTTTTTGATGTTGATTTTAAGTCTCTATCAGTTTTTTAGTAGTGTGGTTTATGGAAGACTCGGTTTCGAAACGGCTTTTATGCCTTTTTCTTTATTTATCATGTTTTTCACATTAGGTTATTTATATCCTCAATTTAAGAAAAATGATGAGCGCCATAAATTAATCAAACAAAAAGCCATGTTTTATCATTATTTTATTTTGATGGGATATCTGTTTATTTTTTTTATCTTACTAGCAAATAACTTGATAAACTTGAGTGCGCAGACCATGATTGCAATCCTTGGTGCGCTTATTATTGCAACAGTCAGCATTTTATTTATGATATTCTCAAAAATTTATTAGAAGATGATGGATATGTTTCCTGATCTTTATCATCGTGATGATAATAGTTGTGACCAAAAAGCGCAAGCATTGATTTTCTATAAGAACGTCTGGTTGGTCAAGCGATACGTTCGAGATGATAAATAGATGCAAGTCAACACCGTTTTCCCGATCAATCAGCAAAAAAATGGAGCGCAAGATGCGGCTCCATTTTTTCAACCCTTGACCAGCTTGATAAACCGGAAGCTCAAGATCAGGCTGCCGATGGCGACGATGATCATGATCATCCCTAACTCCTGAAAATGGCCGGACGTTATTTCTTGACCGAACAGCAATCCGAGAACAACCGATGATAAGATCGATCCCAAGTAGCGGCACGTTTGAAACAGCCCGGATGTCGTACCGGCCAGATCTTCCGGGCTTGTCCTGATCATGGCGGCCTGCAATGCTACATTGCCGAGGCCGTAGCTGATTCCCAATAAAGAAAGCATCAAGCCTTTCCAAACCATCGGCGCCTCCACGAAAAAGAGCGTCATCAGAACCGCGCCGATGACCATCAAACAAGTCCCCATCAATACAGGCTGTGTCTCCCCGGAGCGGTCGATCCATCTTCCCGCAAGCGGAGACACGATGATGCTCATTCCTGACATAAACAGCATCAGCAGTCCGCTTGTGCGAACGGAAAGCCCCATCTCATCCTGAAAATAACTCGGAAGCCCGAAGAACAGACAGTAATTAAAAATGTTCAACATGATAAACTGGACATACACCGATGACAGTGTCCTGTGGGATATAAACAGCCGCATATCAATAAACGGATGATCCGTCCGCAGCTCCCACCATACGAAGATGAACAGCAGAACAAATCCGCCAATCCCTGCGGCATAATGGGGGGCGGTGCTTAAAGAAAGCAAAAAAGACAACAACAGGACGATTCCGCCGGCAAATAAAAGGATTCCCGTCAAATCAAGCTGTTTGATGACGGTCCTGGCATTTAAACCCGGTTTTTTCTCATCCTTTGGAAACATGTACATCCCAAACACAAAGCTGAACAGGATAAAGGGGAAATTGACGGTGAAAATCGCCGGCCACCCGCCCCAGACGATTAAAAACCCTCCCACTGTCGGGCCCAAAGCCGTCATCGCGGAAGCAAAGATGGAAAGAACAGCGAGCGCGGAGGCCTGGCGATCATGGATATGGCTCCTGATCAGCCCCACTCCGGACGGATAAATCGCACTGCTGCCAATCGATTGAAATAAACGCATCACAAGTAAAACTAAAAATGCCGGAGCCAGCGGCGCGCCGATGGCTGAGATCGCCACAAGAATCAGCCCGGACAAAAACATCTTTTTCCGGCCGATTAAATCCCCCAGCTTCCCCGTCACAGGCTGAGCAACCGCACTCGCCAAATAAAACGATGAAATCAGCCATGACACGGTTGAAAACGACAGCTGGAATTCTTTTTGAATGCTGTGCAGCGCAAGTGAGATCATGGAAGAGTTCAGCGGATTCAGCATGGTTCCGGATGCGACGGTTGTTAAAAACAAGGCCCTGCTTTTTTTAGATATTTTCATCAGAACTGTGATCTAAACGCTTCCGTCGTCCGAAGCTCTTCCTCGCTGAAAGTTGTCATCACATCTGAAATCAAAGTCCGCTGATATCCATGCTGGCAGGCTTCCCTTGCCGTGCTTTCAACACCGATATTTGTCGCGACAACGCGGCGCCGAAGCTCGAGATCCAAATCCGCACCGAAAGAAGTGTGCCATTGATGCTTCGTCACAGTAAAATGGCACACACTGAATTCAGCGCGATTGGACGCCTGTTTCACAACGCCATCTCCTCCAGGAATTTCGGGCACAAAGGCGGTTTTATTGTAATCAATATGCAGTTCGCTCATATGACGACGACCTCCTCATGGCTATTATCTTTTTCTTGATCTCCTTTTTCGATACGCATTGGTTAGAAAATGTCCTGTATGTCATTCGTATCGGATACCACGCGCGAGCCATCCTTGTTCGGCAGGATTGTCATTGTGGAACAGGCGCGGGGAAATGTCAAAGCAGAATGAATTTGAGGGCCGCTGGTATTTAAAATAAGCCGGACGGAGCCCGCCCCGTTCCGGCTGTATTACTGATCCACTTTTGATCTAATATTAAACATTTTTTCATCCAAATAATGAGCAATGTCCGCGGCTTCCTTCAGTTCATCCGTCAGCTGGTTCGGGACATCGTTATTTAACTTGTAGTAGATTTTATGCTCAAGACTCGCCCAGAAATCCATGGCAATCGTACGGATTTGAATTTCCACCTTGGCATGTTCCACGCGATTGGTCAAATACACCGGAACTTCAACAATCAAGTGGAGACTCCGGTAACCGTTCGGCTTCGGATTCTTGATATAGTCCTTCACTTTCAAAATTTTGATGTCTTCATGCTCCTTCAGCACTTCGACCATGTTGTATATGTCAGACAAAAATGAACAAATGATTCTCAGGCCTGCGATATCGTGAATATGTTCCTTAGCCGCGCTTGTCGTAATATCGCATCCCTTTCTCACCAGCTTGTTGATTAAGCTTTCAAAGCTTTTCACCCTTGATTTCGTATGTTCAATCGGATTATGGCCGTGAATCAAATTGTATTCCTGGCTGATAATCGAAAATTTTGTATCCATTTGGTCCAAAGCGAATTTATAAACCAGAAGCTCGTTTTTCCAGTCTTCCATCAGACTTCTTAAGTCTTCGATTTGATCTGCGGGCATACTTGTCATTTTATCTATTGCAATATCCATTATGATTTCTCCTTATACCAGGATTTCGTTCTCTTCAGAAAAATAGACGGGCACATCTTACGTAAGGTTTCGAATGAGGATGAACGATCAAAAAGCGGCGATCATATCAATTTACAATTTTTAAAAATTATTCTTCTTTTAAAAGTCATAAATTGTTCAGCATTTACTAGAAATTGCTTGATCTTGACCTATTCAAACGTTTATAAATGAATTTTTTTCCACAAGAGATTGATATTCCGCGGAAAATGTTTATAATAGGCTGATGGGCTTCCCGGCCTTTTTGGCGCGGTGTCCCTCCAAAAACTTTTCCACAAATGAAACTTTTATACAACATATTCGTCTTATACTGTTGTTAAGGCAATTCTCAATACGGAAAGGAACAGAACAATGTTAAATAAGCTTAAAGTGTTGTATGAAAAAACAACGACGAAGTGGCTGCTCAACACTTCCTATTACTTTCTCATTCTGCTGCTGTTGTTTTTGATTTATGGATTCCATACAGCAAATACAGGTTCATATATTTATAATGACTTTTAATGGAGAAAAAAACAATGAAACTGATAGAAACGATTCAAAAATACGCACAAACACAACCCGATACACTTGCTTTTGTGAATGAAGAGGAAAAGCTGACTTACGGAGAGCTGTGGTCGCAATCTGAGCGCCTTGCCCTTCAGCTGCAAAAAGAAGCGCTGACAGATGCTTCTCCGATCATCGTTTACGGTCATATGAAGCCGATTATGGCGGTTTCCTTCCTCGCTTGTGTGAAAGCCGGACATCCGTATATCCCGGTTGATGTTTCCATTCCGAGAGAACGGATTTTGAAAATCATCAGCAGCTCAAAGGCCGAGCTTTTGCTCAACAACTCAGGCGCTGATGTCGATACAGGAGATGCTGCGATCACTGTGATCGAACCGGGCGCTCTTGACCCGGGGGATGAATCTAAGACAAATTCCGCCGATTGGGTAAAGGACGGGGAGACCTTTTATATTATCTACACGTCCGGAAGTACGGGAAATCCAAAAGGCGTGCAAATTTCCGCCGATAATCTCCAGAGCTTTACAGACTGGATCACAAACGATTTTCCGGTTGAAAACGGTCAAGTGTTTTTAAATCAGGCGCCGTTCTCCTTTGACTTGTCGGTCATGGACCTTTATCCATGCCTGAAGACCGGAAGCACTCTTTGGACCGTCACGAAAGATATGATTAACCGTCCGAAGCTTTTATTTGAAGCGCTGGAACAATCGAATGTCAATGTCTGGACTTCAACACCTTCGTTTGCCCAGATGTGTTTAATGGATCCGTCGTTTTCAGAGGATCTGCTGCCGGGCCTCTCCGTGTTTATGTTTTGCGGAGAAACGCTTCCCGCTTCTGTGGCAAGGCAATTGAAAGAAAGATTTCCAAAAGCGCGCGTGTTCAACACATATGGTCCGACAGAGGCAACCGTCGCCGTGACCTCGATTGAAGTGACAGACGATGTGTTAGACCGGTATTCCTCCCTCCCCGTCGGTTCGGCAAAGCCGGACACTGAGATCGTCATCATCAATGAAGACGGAGAAGCCGTTCAAGACGGAGAAAAAGGAGAAATCATCATTACCGGGGCAAGCGTCAGCAAAGGCTATCTCGGCGAAAAGGCGCTGACGGAAAAAGTGTTTTTCTCCTACAACGGAACTCCGGCTTATCGCACAGGGGATGCGGGTTACATCGAAAACGGCCAGCTGTTTTTCCTCGGAAGGCTTGATTTTCAAATCAAACTGCACGGCTATCGCATCGAGCTTGAGGAGATTGAATATCAAATCAATCAGTCCCGTTATGTACAGTCGGCTGTTGTGATTCCATTCTACAGAGAAGAGAAAATCGAGTATCTGATCGCCATGATCGTGCCTAAAGAACACGATTTTGAAAAGGAATACCAGCTGACGAGCGCCATTAAGAAAGACCTTGGCAGCAAGCTGCCGGCCTATATGATTCCGAGAAAATTCATGTATCAAAATGAGATTCCGATGACAGCAAACGGTAAGATCGACCGAAAACGATTAAAAGAAGAGGTAACCGTATGACGCCGTATGGTTCATTTCTCTTCTTCATCATATTAGGTATACTGCTGGCACCAACGATCATCCTCGGCTTAAACGGAATAAGTTTCCGTTTTTACAATATGGCCGTTTCCGTTGTCGTGCTGGCGCTCATTTTTTCCAACAGCCTGCACGGGCTCATCACCCTGTGCCTGTTTACGCTTTGGCAGACGGTGCTGATCAAAGCCTATATTTTTTACCGTCAAAAAGCCAACAGCGGCGTCGTCTTTTGTTTGGCGGTGGCAGCGTCGATTCTGCCTTTGGCGCTGTCAAAGCTGCTGCCGTTCTTTGCCGTTGACAACTGGGCAAGCTTTCTTGGAATCTCATATCTGACGTTTAAAGGGGTTCAGCTCATCATTGAAACCCGGGACGGCTTAATTAAAAAGCAGGTTCCCCTCGGCAGGCTGCTGTACTTTATTCTCTTTTTTCCGACCATTTCATCCGGTCCGATTGACAGGTACCGCCGTTTTGAAAAAGACGAGCAGACCGTCTGGACGAAAGAGCAATATGAAGAGCTGCTGTATAAGGGAATCAACAAAATTTTTCTCGGCTTTTTATACAAATTTATTATCGGCTATTGCATTAACACGTATATCATTTTAAAACTGCCGTTTATCACACACGGCAGCATTTCCCATGGGCTTGCATACATGTATGCCTACAGCCTGTACTTGTTCTTCGATTTCGCCGGCTACACGGCTTTTGCCGTCGGCGTCAGCTATATCATGGGGATCAAGTCTCCGGAAAACTTTAATATGCCGTTTATCAGCCGCAATATTAAAGACTTCTGGAACCGCTGGCACATGTCGCTTTCATTTTGGTTCAGAGACTACGTGTTCATGCGCTTTGTCTTTTGGATGACAAAGAAGAAATGGATCAAAAACCGCATGGCGGTTTCAAATATCGGCTATGTGCTGCTGTTTCTTCTGATGGGTGTCTGGCACGGCCTCGCACCTCAGTACATTATATACGGAATCTATCACGCACTGCTCATGGTCGGCTTCAATTTCTTTGAGAAATGGAATAAGAAGCATAAATGGTGGCCGAACAATAAGTGGACGACAGCCGTCTCCATTGTGGTGACCTTCCACTTCGTCTGCTTTGGATTTTTGATTTTCTCAGGAAAACTATTTCACTAAAAGGAGTTTTTAAATATGGATTTCAATCAGGAAGTACTTTCAGTTTTAGCAGAGGTATGTCAGGACGATATCGTCATGGAAAATCCGGATATCGATATTTTTGAAGAAGGAATCCTTGATTCGTTTGGTACTGTAGAACTGCTGTTGGCGTTCGAGAACCGCTTTAACATCACTGTTCCGATTACCGAGTTTGACCGCGACGCATGGAACACGCCAAATCAAATTATAAAGCAGCTGAATGAGTTGAGATAATGAAAAAGCGTTTTTTATTCGGGCCAATCATTTTGGCATTTTTACTTTTTTTCACGATGATCATGGTTCCAGCTTCATGGCTGACTGCGTTCGTTCCTAAAGACCGGGTCGCAACTTCGGCCACGGAATTGAATCCGATGATGTTTCAGGGGACATATCTTCAGGATAAAATGCTTGAAGACCCGGAATACCTGCCGATCTACGGATCATCGGAGCTGTCCCGGCTGGATCCATTTCATCCGTCCAATTATTTCAAAGTGAACGACCAGGGGTTCACGCCTTATCTCGTCGGTAAAGGCGGATCTCAATCCCTGATTCACACCATCAATTTTGCGGCCCATGCGAAAAATCTTAAGGGAAAGAAATTGGTATTCATCATTTCCCCGCAATGGTTTCAGAAAAAAGGGTCTGATGAATCCCATTTTGCCCCGAACTTCTCGGCCTTGCAGGCATACGATCTCTATTTCAACCAAGACATCGACCAAGGGCTGAAAAAGAAAATCATGAAGCGGATGCTGAAATTTAATGCGGTCAAAAACGACGCCCTCCTTTCAGCTCTTTTCCGAGCTGAGCTCAATCAGGACAGCGGGACACTGGCTCTGCTTACACCGGCTGCAAAAGGCTACAAAAGCATTCTGGAAAAAAAGGATATCTATTATTCCATGGTTGAAGGAGAGGGACCAAAACGCACCATTTCAGAAAGCGTCAAAAACAAGTCATGGGATGAATTAATGCATATGGCTGAAAAGCTTGGCAAAAAAGAATCCCGTAACAATAAGTTTAAGATTACAAATGGCGTCTATAAAAAAATGAAGCCGAAGCTGGCCAAGCTGAAAGGCCACAATAAAAAAATGAACTATGCAAAATCGGTGGAATTCGGCGATTTTCAAATGATGCTGGATGTCCTGAAGGAATCCGGCGCAGATCCTCTGTTCATCTCCGTTCCGGTGCACGGCCAATTTTACGACTACACCGGATTTCCTAAAAAAGGACGGACGGACTATTATGCGAAAATCAAAAAACAAATCGAAGCAGAAGGCTTTCAAGTCGCTGATTTAACGAACCATGAATACGATCCTTATTTTCTGAAGGATACCCTTCACCTCGGCTGGAAAGGCTGGGTTTATGTAGATAAAGAAATCGAAGCGTTTTATCATAAGAAATCGTAAGAAGGATTCCCCCAAGCGGGAATCCTTTTTTGTTTTGCAAACTGCGAAAAAATATTTTTTAAAGTTTCCAAAAATTCTATTTTACAAATTTCTCTGAAATCTATTGCGATTATCAATAGAAGGTTTAAAATAGAAGATAAATATTTTTTGGAAAAAGACTAGAAACGGCAGGGAGAATGAATATGACAAAACAAACGATCAGCGTACAGCTCAGCACAGCAAAGAAACAAAAGCCCGCAGACGATCAGCTCGAATTCGGCCGCAGTTTCACCGACCATATGTTTATCATGGATTATTCGGTTGAAAGCGGCTGGCATGATCCGAGAATCGTGCCTTACCAGCCGGTCGAAATGGATCCGGCCGCCATGGTTTACCACTACGGCCAATCTGTTTTTGAGGGGTTAAAGGCTTATTTATCAAATGAAGGAAAAGTTCTTTTATTCAGGCCGGAGAAAAACGTTGAGCGTCTGAATCAATCGAACGACCGCCTTTGCATTCCGCGGGTCGATCCGGATACGGTACTCGAAGGGCTGAAAAAGCTGCTTCAGATTGATAAGGAATGGATTCCGAAAGCGGAGGGAACGTCCCTTTACATTCGTCCGTTCATCATTTCAACTGAGCCATACCTCGGGGTCGCCCCGTCCAAGACCTATAAGATGATGATCATCTTATCGCCGGTCGGCTCTTATTATAAAGAAGGCATTCATCCCGTGAAAATCGCTGTCGAAAACGAATTTGTCCGGGCTGTTGCGGGCGGTACGGGAAACGCCAAAACGGCAGGAAACTACGCCGCAAGCCTGAAGGCTCAGGAAGTCGCCGAAAGCAAAGGATTTTCACAAGTATTATGGCTTGACGGTGTCGAAAAGAAATACATTGAAGAAGTGGGAAGCATGAACATCTTTTTCAAAATCAACGGTGAAATCGTCACGCCTGCTCTAAACGGCAGCATCCTGGAAGGCATTACGAGAAATTCTGTGCTTCACCTTTTAAAAGAGTGGGGGCTTTCCGTGACTGAAAAGAGAATTTCGGTTGACGAACTGATCGAGGCCCACAAAGACGGTCTGCTTGAAGAAGCCTTCGGCACCGGAACGGCGGCTGTCATCTCCCCGGTCGGCGAGCTGATCTGGAAAGACGAAAGCCTTGTGATTAACAACGGCAAAACCGGAGAGATCGCCAAAAAGCTCTACGAGACGATCACAGGCATTCAAAAAGGCGCACTGCAAGACACGTTCGGCTGGACGGTTGAAGTCGATTCAGTCCATCAGTCCTGTTAAAACGGTTTTTCAGCCCCTTTTAAAGAAGGGGCTGAAATCCTTGCCTGATGATTTCCGCATATCCTCCAGTCCATCAATCCTCTTCTTCATCACCCTTTCCTTCAGCCAACTAAATATATACCATTTTATTTCTTTTGTGCTAAAATTATCTATAAAAAAGATCTCATCCCCATGTTCAGCACGTAAATATAGAAAGGACTTGAATAATGGAAAAGACCACTGAACCCGTGTCCGTCTGGAAAAAGAACTTTACATTCCTTTTCTTCTCCAGGCTGATCAAAATTTCGGGCGACTGCTTCGCCTTCAATTCCATTTTATGGTTTTTGATTTTTGATGGAAAAGGGGCTATCGGCACCTCTCTGCTGATTGCCGTCACTTTTCTTCCCGAGGCCTTTTTAGCGCCGGTGACAGGACCTTTGGTGAAGAGAAGCGCTCTGAAATTCTGGATGTATTTCTCGGATTTGACGAGGGCTGCCGTCGTCGTGACTGTGCCTATATGTTACTTTAACGGTTTTTCACCGATGTGGTTTGTTTTAGGACTCATGATTATCCATTCAGCAACAGGCGCCACATACAATCCGGCTTCCATTACGCTGATTCCGCAAATCGTAAACGAAAACCTGATTCAAAAAGCGAATGCGATCCTTCAATCCTCATCTGAAATCGTAAGGCTCGGCGCTGTGACGCTGTGCGGAGTGCTTCTGACATTTATCGGCCCCGCAACGACACTGTTCATGGCATTTGCCTTTTATATCATATCGGGCATCTTTGTTCTTTGCATTAAGTATAAAATCGTACAGAAAGCATCGAATTCCGCGGATAGTGGTCAACGAGGTACATATGTTGCAAGATTAAAAAGAGGGTTCGTACTTGTGAGAAACCATAAAATTTTGTTTCCGCTGGCCATTTACTGCATATTCATGAACCTGGCCGCATCTCCATGGGAGGCGCTGTCGGCTGTCTATGTTGCCGAAGATTTAAACGGCACGCCGTTCATCCATTCTCTATTGAAGGCGACGACGGCCGGAGGGGCGTTTTTATTGGGCTTTATCCTCGCAAAAGTCAAAATCAACAAATATGGTCTGCTTTTTATAGCGGCCGGCATTTTTGAAGGTGCAGCCTATTTGATGACGGGATTAAATACATTTTTGCCGCTCGTATTCCTCGCCGCTTTTGCATTTGGGGCAGCCATCAGCTCGATCAATGTTCCGGAATTCACGATCATTCAAACATCTGTCGAAGGGGATGATCAACCGCAGGTGTTTGCCATTATACATACGATCACAAACCTTTCGCTCCCTTTGGGTGCAATCGCCTGCGGCTATGCCGCACACGCACTCAGCGCGGGACACGTTATTGCAATCGGCGGTTTTATAGAGGTCCTCGCCGGTATCGGCATCCTGCTGTTTACCCAGCTTGGCAAAGCGCAGCGATCAGATCTGAAAAAAGAAAAAGAGGCGACCGCCAACATATAAGACTCCAGTTCTGCACCGCTGTGCGCTGAAAGCCGGGCTCGTTCCGCGGAATGCCATGTTACCGAGGTCCGGCCTTCCTCCTCTAGACTTCGTTCTGGTATCTTCACGGCTGAAGGCTCCGGCGGGAATAGCCGGAGCCTTGATGATCGTTTTACGCTTCTACTGATCTAAAAAACTGTGGAAGATGAGCCCGGTGCGCTTCGAGCATTTCATCCAGGAGTTGTTTTGCGACTTTGTCAGATGGTACAAGCGGGTTGATCGTCATCGCCACCAGCGCCGTATTGTGGTCGCCTGTTACCGCCGCTTCGGCCGCGACACGTTCAAATGATTTAATTTGCTGGACGAGGCCTCTGACGGTGACAGGCAAATCTCCAACCGCGATCGGTTTCGGCCCGTTTTTCGTTATGACACAGTTGACTTCCACCGCGGAATCATCCGGAATGCTTGCAATCGCCCCATTGTTCATCGTATTGACCGGCTGGATATCATGCTTGTCATTGTGGATCGAACTGATCAGATTGCAGGCCGCATCACTGTAGTATGCGCCTCCCCGTTTTTCAAGCTGCGGCGGCTTGATGGCCAAATCCGGATCTTTGTATAGTTCGAACAATTCTTTTTCGACTTGCTGCACGACTTCTGCACGGGTTCCTTCCGTTTGAGAAGCCTCAAGCTCGTGTTCAAGCATTTCTTTTGTTTTATAATAGTAGCGGTGGTATCCGCACGGAATCAGGCCGAGTCCGCGGATAAAGTCAGGCTCCCACGACTCTCCGGAAATGTTTTTCATGGTCATCGCATTTGCCGGATCAGCCATCGCTTCGATCACTTTGTCTTTGACACTGATCCCGTCAAGGAAGACATCAAGGCCAAACACCATATGATTCAAACCGGCAAATTGAATGTCGACGCGGCTTTCATCGACCTCAAGCGCTTTGGCAACCCCCATTTTCATACCGATCGGCACATTGCAAAGGCCGACGACTTTTTTCAGATTTGAATAGCGGAGAAGCGCTTCCGTCACCATGCCCGCCGGGTTGGTAAAATTGACAAGCCATGCATCAGGGCACAGTTCTTCTATATCCTTTGCGATTTCCAGTATGACCGGAATGGTGCGAAGTCCTTTAAAAAGACCGCCCGGACCATTTGTCTCCTGGCCGATGACACCGTACTTTAACGGAATTCTTTCATCTTTCGCCCTCGCTTCAAGCAAGCCGACGCGGAATTGAGTGGTGACGAAGTCAGCGTCTTTCAAGGCTGCCCTCCGGTCAAGCGTCAGATGGATCTCTATCGGAACACCGGCCTTTTCCACCATGCGCTTTGCCAGTGTGCCGACGATATTCAGCTTTTCTTGCCCTTCCGGTATGTCGACGAGCCACAGCTCGCTCACCGGCAGTTCAGCGTGTCTTTTGATCAGTCCTTCCACAAGCTCCGGTGTATAGCTTGATCCCCCGCCAATTGTTACGATTTTCAAGCCTTTCTTCATCAATTGACACCTCCGTGAAGATTGATTTTTTCATACAGCTCGACGATTTCCGATGCCAAATCTTTCATGGTCATCGCATTCATTAAATGATCTTGGGCATGAATCATTAATAATGACAGCTCTGTTTTTGTTCCCTTCGCTTCATTTTGAATCAGCGCAGTCTGAAAGTGATGTGCTTGAATCAATTCCTCGTCAGCTGCACGAATCTTTTCTTTCGCTTTCGAAAAATCGCCTTTCTTCGCCTCGGCAATGGCTTCCATAGAGCAGCTTCGGCCGTTTCCGCCATGAAGGATAATTTGAAAAATTGTTTGCTCCAATTCCGCGGACATCTAAGTCACCTCTTTTCTATACGCTGACCTGCTGGTTATCGTTTGCAGACGTCCCCTTATCCAGTTCGCTTTCCTCTTTGAATTTTTGTTTATCCCACATTCTAAAAAACGGATAATATACGAGGAATGAGATGGTCAGGTTGATCAGCTGCATGACGGCCCCGGAAAACTTCCCGCCCGTCGCCAAATACCCCGAGAAGCCCGGCGGCATCGTCCACGGAACCGCGATGCCGGCCGGTTTTGCGACAAGACCGGTGCTCATTCCGATATAGGTTGCCGTAATCATTAAAAGCGGTGATATGATGAATGGAACTAAAAGCATCGGGTTCATGACGATCGGCATTCCGAAAATAATCGGTTCATTGATGTTAAAAACAGCCGGCCCGATCGCCAGTTTCCCAAGCTGCTTCATTTGCTTGCTCCGCGCCCTGAGACACATCGTGATGACCAGCGCCAGGGTGGCACCGCTTCCGCCGATATTGATCCAAATTTCGAAAAACTGGGTTGTGAAAATGTGCGGCAGTGCTTCGCCAGCCTGGAAAGCAAGGCGGTTCTCATCCATTGCGCTGTACCAGATCGGGGACATAACCCCGCCGACAATATTTGCTCCGTGCAGTCCGCATGACCACAGCAGCATTTTGACGGTTTCCGCCACAAGGCTCCCGCCAAGGCTTCCCCCAAGAATGGAAAGCGGTGTGCCCAAAATGACATTGACCACATTATGGAGGCTTTCAAACGGCGTCAATTCAATAATGAGGCGGGCAATCCAGATCAGGCCAATCACCGCGAATCCCGGAATCAGCGCGATGAATGATTTGCTGACCGCCGGCGGCACACCGTCAGGCATTTTAACGACAATGTCTTTTTGCACAACCCAGCGGTAAATTTCCGTCGACAGCATGGCGATGAGCATGCCGATAAACAGGCCTTTGCTTCCCATCAGCGAAATCGGAATGCCGCCCGACACCAAAATCTCTTCAGTGGAACCTTCAGGTGTAAAAGGAATCTGATAAGGCGTAGCAAGCAGGAATGCAGCCACGGCTATCGCTCCTGATGACAAAGCGTCGATATCGTATTTTTCGGCAAGGCGGTATGCGATTCCAAATGTCGCGATAAGCGCCATAATATCAAAGCTGACGCCTACCGGATAGCTTAATTTCTCAGCCCATTTGTCTCCGAAGATTCCCGACATGAATTCCGGATATCCGGGGATTGGCAAGTTGGCTAAAATCAGAAACAGCGAGCCGATGATGATGAGCGGCATGGTGAGAATGATTCCGTCCCTGAGAGCCTGCAAGTGGCGCTGAGCGGCAATCCTGCCGGCAACCGGCATAACCTTCTCTTCTAAAAAGGCATTCATCTTATTCACACGCCCGCCTCCCTTAAGAACCGGCAAGCTGTTCTGCGGATTTTAGGACTTCCGCTCCATTACAAGTTCCGTAATGGACCGTGTTGATGACATCGACAGGCACTCCTTTGGAATCTCCTAATTTTTTCAGCTGCGGAAGCATATAGCGGACCTGCGGGCCCAGCAGCAAAACATCCGCTTTATCAATATGATTTTGGACTTCCCCTCCGGAAACAGCCCAAATGGTATAATCTTTTCCTTGTTCCTCTGCGCTTTTTTCCATTTTTGTCACGAGCAGACTCGTTGACATCCCTGCAGCACACGCTAATAAGATATTCATTTTGATATGGCCCCCTTTTACATATAAGTTCTCGTTTTCTTGTACAGTTCCATCATAATATGAAACCGCTTTCATATTAACTTAATGATTTTCCTCTTCTCTGAGGAAAAAAGACAAGGGAACATTTTTATCCAAACGCCGGCGGGTTTGGGCTGTTTTTTCGGAAAACGGACATAAACTCCTGATATGATCTGCATTTTAAAAGCTCGCTGACAATGGACCGATCATCCAAAACATTGCCCAGCAACTTGTACATGCCTTGCAGATTTGATGTATTATCCTTTTCAACACAGAGCAGGCAAATCAGCTGAACCTTTTTATCCTCCCAATCGATCGGTTTTTGCAGCGTGCATACCGCCCAAAATGTCACAGCTGTTTGCGGCGCCATCGGATGAGGGATGGCCACAAGATTGCCAAAACAGGTTGGCGCAACGGCCTCCCTTTCAAAAACGGAACCTTCAAGCCCTTCGTCTGCAAGCCCCAGCTGTGTTACTTTTTCGCATAAAAAACGTAGAACGTCCTCTCTTGATTGAAAGCTTTCTTGCAAGAACACGAGCTGTTCCCTCGTATATTTTGCGGCGAGTTCCTGATCTGCCGTAAGGATTTGTTCAACTTTCGCCAGATCGGTTCCCCCCAGGATCGCATTTACTTTGATAACCGGAATGGGGAGCTCTTCAGGCAGAGGAATCGTGCTGATCACAAAGTCGAGGGTGTTTAGCGGCATTTGGTTGAGCTTGTAGTAGTCAACCGTACCAAGGATGTCAAGCTTCGAGCCGAATTTTGCCCGCAGTCTGTCCTGCAGAAGCATGGCACTGCCTGCTCCTGAAGCGCAGACAATCATACAGCGCTTTGAAGGGATATTCATCTTTCTCCTTTCCATTGCGGCGCCGATATGTAAAGCGAGATAGCCGACTTCACTTTCCTGAATGTCAAACCCCGTTTCTTTTTTGATCACCTCACCGGCCTGGATGCCGGCTTCAAATGCGAGAGGATAGTTGGCCTTAATCGCATCAAGCATCGGATTTCTGATATTCATCCCATATCTGCAGCGATTCAAGGCAGGTTTTAAGTGGAGGCTGAGGCCGATTTTTAACTCTTTGTCGTGTTTGATGCCAAGCGTGAACTTGTCTTCAATCGTCTCCATGATCAATCGTGTCAGCCGGTCGGTTTTTTCATCGATGAAGCTTTCTATTTTATCGCAGTTGAGAGCTGCCATCGCCGTCCTTTTGGCTCCAAGCAAATGAATGGCGATATAAGCCGTCTCTTTTTCCGGAAATGTCACGTTCAGCTTTTGTTCAAGTGTGCGAACAATCGCGCGCGCCACTTCATATTCTTTGTGATTCATAATTTCTTGAATATCTTTGGAATAAAGAGAGACATGCCTGCCCTTGCGGATCCGCCTGCAGGCGATGGCAATATGGATCAGGAGGTTGTTTAAGCCGATATCGGAAAGAGAGATTTGGTCTTCGCTTATTTTTTCTAGAATGGTCTGGCGGATAAGGCCCAATTCCTCTTTCGGAAGAATGGATATTCTAGCGTTCATAATATCAACATCCGTTTCCCGTTTAGGAAAAATGTGCTCAGCTATACAATAGCGCAGCTTCATTTCATCCCCTTTCAGCTTAAAGCCGTAATTCGGTTTGATCTCCAGCTCAATGCCGTAAGGTTTCAGCCTTTTTCTTACATCTCTCATATCGTTTTGAACCGTCGACTTGCTGATATACATCTCGTCCGCCAAGTCTTCCAGTTTCAGATAATCATCGGTTAATAGCAGCCTTTTTAATAAATAGAGAATGCGTTCATTCGGAAACACAGGTTTTGAAAGCTCATCTTGAAAGGTGTTTTGCAAAAGCTGGCGGAAGAGGCGTTCGTTTTGAACGGAGAGCCGATAGCCGGCTCCTCTGATCGATTGAACGGCGGCTCCGTTTTTGAGGAGAAGGTGGTCTAATTCTTTCATATCTGATCTGACCGTTCTGGAGGTAACGTTTAACTGATTTGCCAAATAAGCGCTTGTTAAAGGTGTTTCCGCTGTCATCAATTCGCCGAGAATGAGCTTTAGCCGAGCATTGAGCATAAAATGGCCCCCTTTTAAGTCGCTTGAATCGAGAACCTGACAGGCAGGCTGTGTTCCGCCGTTCTACATCTATTCAATCAATATGTGAAAATTCTCTCATAGTTTAAGTAAATTCTATTATGATTGCGTTTTCAAGTCAATTTACCCATTCCATAGAAAAACAGCCGGTTCAACCGGCTGTCGGACGTTTTTTCCCGCTTCGGTTTTTGATGATTTTTCTTGCGATCGGATAGACGACAGGCGCCCATTTGACGAGATATTTCATCATTTTTTTCATCGCTTTGCTCCCTCCCGTTTTCCTTCACCATTACCCTGGGAACACGGGAGTCAAAACATGGCCTACCTGGAAACATAGCGGTTCCCTTTCACCCAAAAGCGCCAAGGGTATTCCCGCGCTTCCCCCGAGTTCTCGATTCCGATGCGCGGGCCGCATGAAATCTCTTTTGGGGTATACCCTTTCGCAATATAAAGCGGCGGCTCCGTCAGCAGCTTGCCGTAATCATCCATCGTTATCGAAAGCGCCTTTGTCAGCTTCCCGGGACCATTCGTCCAATCGCGTGGTTTTTTTCCGCTCCTTCTTTTCTCCATCAGCAAAAGCCCTTCATGCGGTTCAATCGCCCTGATGAGGACAGCTTCCGGCTCATCAACGCTTGCGCTCACAACGTTGATCAAGGTGTGGGTATGCATGGTGTACGTATATACCACACCGGCTTTTCCGAACATGACTTCTGTCCGTTTTGTCCGGCGGTTTCCATAGCTGTGGGCCGCCCTGTCTTCAGGACCTCTATATGCTTCGGTTTCGACAATATATCCTGAGGCCAGCCCCTCCTCAGTCTCTTTCACGAGAAGACATCCTAATAGAGACTGCGCCAGTTCAATCGTAGGTTTTTTGTAGAAATCGAGCGGCAGCGGCTCATGCTCCTGTGCTTGATTCATTTGAAAAAGCCTCCTTTGATTGTGATCCATTTTAACACCTTTTGCAGGTCTTTTACTAGAAACGGAAGGCTTTCATATGGGGGCTCTATATGTCAAACATGCCTCAGACCGCCTAAGATAAAGTGAGCAACTTTGTCCGAAACTTTTGGATCTGCGTACCCCTCAGGCAGCTTCCAATCGGTATCGGCTTTCATCATCAATTCTGCGGCGCTGACGATGCGCTCTGCTTCAAGTCCTGAGACAACATTGCTCCCGCACATGACCGTCTCGGGCCTTTCTGTGCTGTTTCTGATCGTTACGGAAGGAACTCCGAGAATGCAGCTTTCCTCCTGCACCGTCCCGCTGTCTGTGATCACACATTTTGCATGCCGCTGAAGGCGGATGAAATCAAAAAAGCCAAACGGCTCACAAAATGTCAGCAAAGCATCGTCACTTTGTATGCCAAACTTCTGCAAACGGTCGCGTGTCCTTGGGTGAACACTGCATATAACCGGCATCTTATGGGATTTCGCCAGCGTCTCAAGGGCAGTGACGATATGTTGCAGCCTTTCTTTCACATCCACATTTTCCGCCCTGTGCGCAGTGACCAATAGAAAGGCACCGCTCTCCACCTTCAAGTCGTCGAGCACATTCCGCTGCGCAATTTCTTCTGCGAAATGGTTCATCACTTCATAAATCGGATTTCCGGAAACCCAGATTCTTTGAGGATGCATGCCTTCCCTTTCCAAATTTTCTTTGGCGATGTTTGTATAGGGCAAATTAAAAGATGCGATCGAATCGATCACCCTCCGATTGATCTCCTCCGGAACCGAGTTGTCATAACAGCGGTTGCCGGCCTCCATATGATACACGGGAATTCCGTACCGTTCGCCGAGGAACGCGCACAGCGCACTGTTCGTATCGCCGAGCACAAGCAATTTATCGGGCTTAAGCTTGACGATCAGCTTCTCGACCTCTGCAAAAATCTCGCCAATTTGTGCGCCGATCGAATGATGTGACAGCTTAATGTGATGATCCGGCAGCCGCACATTCAACTGTTCAAAAAAGATTTCGCTCAGTTTTTCATCATAGTTTTGACCGGTGTGCACCAATATATGCTGGTCTGCAAGCTGATCAAGCTTGCGAATGATCAAACTTAAGCGGATGATCTCCGGTCTGGTTCCGATAATCGTCATGATCTTCATTATCTTACTCCTTTTTAGAACTAAAGATAGATGGAACAGCCATACCGGCGCCGGGCTGCGCCCATGCCCCGAAAATCTATATATGTATATTCATTTCATGAAAAATTGTGCTGTTTCAAAGGTTGAAGCTCCCTTCTCAAAAAGCGGGATGATTTCTCTAAAAATATGCTGAATTGTCTTCAATCAGGCGGTTCTATCACACAAATTTTTCTAAAAATCATATACATTTATATGCTAGTTTTAACAGTCTATCAATAGATCGGTTTTTAGGAGGATACGTATGTTTAAAAACACCCGAATATTGCTTACCGGAGGCACCGGTTCCTGGGGAACGGAGCTCACGAAAAAATTGCTGCCGTATCAGCCGAAAGAGATCAGGATTTTCTCAAGAAATGAATTCACGCAGATCAGCATGCAGCGGGAATTTGACCACCACCCTTCAATAAAATTTTTGATCGGTGATGTCAGGGACTATCCCGCTTTGGAAGAGGCCTCTAAAGATGTTGATTATATCTTCCATCTCGCCGCACTAAAACACGTTCCAATCTGCGAGGATCAGCCTGAAGAAGCACTGAAAACGAACGTCATCGGGACCCAGAATGTCATTCGCGCCGCCATCGCCAACAAAGTCAAAAAAGTCATTGATGTTTCGACAGATAAAGCGGCGGATCCGGTCAACTTTTACGGAATGACGAAGTCGCTTGGCGAAAGATTGATGATCCGGGCCAATGATTATAGTGAGGATACAGATTTTGTATGCATCAGAGGCGGAAACGTGCTGGGAACAAACGGAAGCGTCGTTCCGCTTTTTAAAAGCCTGATTATGAAAGGGCAGGACCTGACATTGACATCAAAAGAAATGACGAGATTTTTCCTCACCGTCGGCGAAGCGATTGATTTGCTGCTCAAAGCTTCCAAAGAAGCGATTGGAGGAGAAATCTTCGTCATGAAAATGAAAGCCTGCAATATTTTGGACCTTGCCGAAGTTCTGATCGAAGAATTGGCTTCAAGCCCTATCGGAATCAAAGAAATCGGAATCCGCCCGGGAGAGAAGCTCCATGAGGTGCTCGTCTCAAATCATGAAGCACCGTTTACTTATCTATATGATGCTCAATATTATGTGATATTGCCTTCACACCCTTCAGAAAAGCTGATTCGCCGCTACCGGAAGTTCACGAAAGCCGATTTTCAGAAATTCCAATCCAATGACCTGCTCATGACCAAACCGGAAATCGCTGACATGTTGAGAAAAGGAGGGTTTCTACAGTGAGGCTGCTGATTTTAGGGGGAAATGGAATGGCAGGCCATGTATTGAAAGAATATTTCTCTGCCAAAGAACACTATGAAGTGTTTTGGACACAGCGGCAAACACTGCCCAATGATTTAAATTGCTTTTTTCTCGATGCGGCAAACACGGATGAATTAAAAAAGCTGCTGCAAAAGGTAAAACCTGATGCCGTGATCAATGCAGTGGGCATCTTAAATGATGCCGCTCGCCAGCGGCTTGTTGAAGCGATTCATATCAATAGCGTTCTGCCGCATCTATTATCCGAGATGAGCAGCATCTATGACTATCGTTTGATTCACATCAGCACCGACTGTGTCTTTTCAGGTGCAAAAGGAAAATACACGGAAACGGATGCGAAGGATGGAAGCTCTATCTATGCGCAGACGAAAAGTTTGGGCGAAGTGACAGACGGTCAAAACCTGACGGTCAGAACTTCCATTATCGGGCCCGAGCTTAAGGACGGCATCGGTTTGTTCCATTGGTTTATGAAGCAAAAGAACAGCGTCCACGGGTATAAAAACGTGTTCTGGAACGGGCTGACGACCCTCGAATTGGCAAAGGCGATCGAACAGCTTCTCACTTCAAATGTAAACGGCTTGATCCACTTGACGGGGAACCGGTTCATCTCCAAATACGAGCTGCTCGTCCTCATCAATCAAACCTTTTCCAAAGGAATCACGGTTACACCCGAATACCGCACCCGGTCTGATAAAAGCCTTGTCATGACACGGGAGGATGTACCTTATCAGCCTGTCGGCTATGAACAAATGCTCGCCGAACTCAAACAGTGGATCGATGATCGGCCTCATTTATATGAATATTGAAATGAAAAAACAAACATCACCATTTGATGTTTGTTTTTGGTTTTAGCGCTCATAACATGGTTGACATTGACATATCTGTATTATTGTATACAATTATATTTATATTCTGAAAAAGGAGGCGAAAACGTTTTTCATGCACTCTTCAAATCCAGTCAAAAGGCAGTCTGCAAGTGATTACGCTTATAATGAATTAAGAAGCAAAATCATCGAACTCGACTATCCGCCCTCAGAACAGCTCGCCGAGGACAGTCTTGCAAAAGATTTAGAAATCAGCCGCACTCCGCTGCGCCAGGCTCTTTACCGGCTGGAGCTTGAAGGATTGGTCACCAAACAGCCAAACGGCAGGCTTCGTGTTTGTCCAATCTCACTTGAAGAAGCGAAGGAAGTATTTAAGGTCCGCGAAGCACTTGAAGGGCTCCTCACCGCCGAAGCCGCACAGCTTGTGAAAACCGAGCGCCTTCACCAGCTTGAAGACAGAATCGAATTGATGAAGATGGCCGCCGCGAAAGATCGCAAAGCCGATACGGTCAAATACGGATCTGAATTTCATTCCATTTTGCAGGCCATCAGCAAAAATGCAACCGCAAAACGTTTTCTTGAACAGCTTGAAAGCAGGATTGAACGGTACCGGAGAATCAGCGGGTACAAAAACCCCGACTACAAACCGTCCATATCCTTCAATGAACACTTGGAGATTTTCAAAGCCGTGAAAGAAAAAAACGGCTGTTTGGCAGAAGCAGCCATGCGATCTCATATCAGACGAAGCTTACGTTCCATTGAAGAAACGCTCGAACGTTTAGACTAGCCCTCCGAAAAGCCGACGCCAATTTCACATCGCGTTTTTGAACAAAAAAACGAATATGGGGTGGAAAAATGGGCAAACAAGGTGTATTTAAACCTGGATTAGAAGGCGTCATTGCCGGGGAGACCAACATATCCTTTCTGGATACCGAAGCTGAAGAAATCGTCATTAAAGGCTATGATCTCATCGAACTTGCAGAACAAAAAACATACCTCGACCTCGTCTATCTCCTCCTGCAGCATAAGCTGCCTGATCCGATGGAACTGAAAGGAATTGAAAGCGCTTTAAAGAATGTTTATGAACTTCCGAAAGGAATCTATAGCATTCTGTCATCGCTGCCGCAGTCTACTCACCCGATGGATGCACTCAGAACCGGGATTTCGGCTTTATCGGGATACGATCCGGAATTAAATGACCGGTCAAAATCAGCCAATACGGCGAAAGCGCTGCGCCTGATCGCACAGGTGCCGAATATCGTCGCAAACAGCTACCATATCCTTCATCAACAAGAAACCATTCTACCTGACAAAGACTTGTCCTACAGCCAGAACTTTTTATACATGTTGACGGGAAAAACGCCGAACGAACAGGAGACGGCTGTCTTTGATCAAACATTGATGCTCTACAGCGAGCATGAAATGCCGAACTCCACTTTCACCGCCAGAGTCATCGCCTCGACAAACTCAGACATATACGGAGCATTCACAGGTGCCGCCGCCTCACTCAAAGGTCATTTGCACGGCGGGGCCAATGAAGCGGTCATGCATATGCTGCTCGAAGGAGAAACAAAATCGGGCTTTGTGAAGCTGATACAGCACAAATTAGCCAACAAAGAAAAAATCATGGGCTTTGGACACCGCGTATACATGAGAAAAATGGACCCGCGCGCCGCCCTTTTGAAAAAAGCGCTCTTTACGCTGTCTCACAAGACCGGAAGACAGGACTTATTTGAAATGTGTGATGAGGGCGAAAAGCTGATGCGCGAAGAAAAGGGGCTCTATCCGAATCTTGATTACTACGCGGCTCCCGTCTATTATCTGCTCGGCATTCCGATCGATCTCTACACACCGATTTTCTTTGCGGCCCGCTCAGTCGGCTTAAGCGCCCATGTCATTGAACAGCATGCGGAAAACCGCTTGTTCCGTCCGCGTGTTCACTATAAGGGACCGCGCGATCTTCATCCATAATCTTAGAATTCGCCAAGAAAGAAGGGATTGTTACATGAAAACGCAAATGACAGCGACTCAAGGATATGATCAGCTGCTTGAAGAAATTGCAGATTACACGGTCAATACCGCCATTTCCAGTGAAGAGGCGCTTGAGACGGCGCGTTATGTCTTAATGGATACACTCGGCTGCGGTTTGCTGGCGCTGAAGTTTCCCGAATGTACAAAACAACTCGGTCCGATCGTACCGGGCACCGTCGTCCCAAACGGAACACGCGTGCCGGGTACGCAATTCGAACTCGACCCCGTGCAGGGTGCATTCAACATCGGCTGCATGATCCGCTGGCTCGATTATAATGACACATGGCTTGCTGCCGAATGGGGCCATCCTTCAGATAATTTAGGCGCCATTTTGGCCTGCGCCGATTTCGTCAGCAGACAGCGGCTCGCTGCCGGCAAAGAACCGCTCACCATCGCCGACGTGCTGACAGCGATTGTGAAGGCCCATGAGATTCAAGGCGTTCTCGCTCTGAACAACAGCCTGAACAGAAATGGACTTGACCATGTCTTATTTGTCAAAGTCGCTTCGGCAGCTGTGGCATGCTCGCTTTTGGGCGGCACAAAACAGGATGTCATCAACGCCGTTTCACAAGCCTGGGTTGATAACTCAAGTCTGCGGACATATCGGCATGCACCGAACACCGGCTCGCGGAAATCATGGGCCGCCGGGGATGCGACCAGCCGGGGCGTGAGGCTCGCACTCATGACCCTCAAGGGCGAAATGGGCTACAAAACCGCGTTGTCCGCGCCAATGTGGGGATTTCAGGACGTCTTATTCGGCGGAAAAGAATTGACGCTTGCCAGGCCGCTCGATTCCTACGTCATTGAAAATGTTCTCTTTAAAATTGCCTATCCTGCCGAATTCCACGCGCAAACGGCGGCAGAAGCGGCGATTAGGCTTCACAGCGAGGCAAAGGATCGACTTGATGAAATTGATGAAGTGGTCATCACGACTCACGAATCGGCCATCAGAATCATCGACAAAACGGGAGAGTTGCACAATCCCGCAGACCGTGACCATTGCCTTCAGTATATAACAGCCATCGGGCTGATCTACGGCGACATTACAGCTGATCATTATGAGGACGAAACAGCGCAAAATCCAGAGATCGACCGGCTCCGCGAAAAAATGAAGACGGTTGAAAACAAACAATACTCTCTCGATTATCTCGACCCGGAAAAACGATCTATCGCAAATGCCGTGCAAATTTTTTATCAAGACGGCTCACAATCGGAAAAAGTGGCGATCGAGTACCCGATCGGCCATCGGCGCCGCCGCAGTGAAGGCATCCCGCTGTTAAAAGAAAAATTTACGAACAATTTAAAAACCCGTTTTCCCGCCGGACAAGCGGAACGAATCAATGCTTTGCTCAATGATCCGCAAACATTAAAAAAGACATCTGTCCCAGACTTTATGGAACTGTTTGTTATCTAGGAGGTTTTAACATGTGGATTGTTTCAAAACAAGCGAGCCAGAAAGAACTCGCCGAGAGCTTCAGACGGCTCATGGAAGCGCCGGATATTTTGAAAATCCCCGGTGTCCACGACGGAATGGCGGCGATAACCGCTAAAAAAATCGGCTTTCAAGCGCTCTATCTTTCGGGCGCCGCTTATACGGCAAGCCGGGGAATGCCGGATCTCGGGATGATTCACTCAGAGGAGATGGCGGAAAAAGCCCGTGAACTTGTCAGAGCCGCGAACCTCCCGCTTTTGGTCGATATTGACACAGGCTACGGCGGTGTTTTGAATGCGGCGCGAACGGCCGCGGAAATGGCGGAGAACAGAGTCGCGGCCGTTCAAATCGAGGATCAGCAGCTTCCGAAAAAATGCGGACACTTAAACGGAAAAACACTGCTCCCGGCCAGGGACATGATCGCAAAAATCAAAGCGATCAAACAAACCGCTCCATCACTTGTTGTCGTAGCGCGCACGGATGCAAAGGCTGTGGAAGGAACCGAAGCCGCCGTCAAACGCGCCAATCTGTATGCTGAGGCGGGAGCTGACGCAATTTTTCCGGAAGCATTGACAAGCGCGGCCGAGTTTCAAGAAATGGCTTCTGCCATCAAGGCGCCTGTGCTCGCCAACATGACGGAATTCGGAAAAACCCCTTATTTCACGGCGGAGGAATTTCAACTGCTCGGATGCAGCATGGTGATTTATCCGGTCACTTCACTAAGGGCCGCCGCGAAGGCGTATGAGCGGGTCTTCACGGAAATTTACGAAAAAGGCACGCAAAAAGGCGCACTAAAGGATATGCAGACGCGCGAAGAGCTGTATGATGCCATACATTACTATGATTATGAAAAAATGGACGAAAACATCGCCAAGACCATACTGCCCGAGATCGGAAAAGAAAACCGCTAATCCAAACGAAAGGGCTGCCAATCGGCAGCCTCAGGCTGTCGAGAAAATCTCGACAGTCTTTTATTTTTCCCTTAAATCATCCATTTCTTCATTTTATAATAAAGAAAAGGACTTAAAAGGAAGGTGTTTTGCTAATGTTCTACACCAGAAATTCTTCTCAAAACGAAGCCGAATTCGTATTGCTTGATCAACTTGTTGAAGAGGATCATCTGCTACGCAAAATTGACAAATACATAGATTTCTCGTTCATTATTGAAAAGGTTAAGCCTTACTACAGTGAGAATAATGGCCGGCCATCTCTCGATCCATTGATTTTATTCAAAATGATGTTTATCGGATACCTGTACGGTATCCGTTCAGAAAGACAGCTCGAAAAAGAAATTTACTACAATATGGCCTACAGATGGTTTTTAGGATTAAATATCAATGATCCAGTTCCTCATCATTCAACGATCAGTTGGAACCGACGCACTCGTTTCAAAGATACAACCATTTTCCAAGATATTTTTGATGAAATTGTCCTTCAAGCCATCAATCACGAAATGGTTGGCGGGCGTGTCCTTTTTACCGATTCAACCCATCTCAAAGCCAACGCCAACAAGCATAAATATACGAGGAAAACAATTGAACAGGATACACAAAACTATATAAAGGACTTGGATGAAGCCGTGCAAGAAGATCGAGAGGCGCACGGAAAAAAGTCTTTAAAAGCCAAAGAGGAGGTGAAAGCTAAAAAAGAAATTCGCCACAGTACCACCGATCCCGAAAGCGGCTATCTTTACCGTGAAAATAAACCTGAAGGTTTTTTCTATTTGGATCATCGAACAACGGATATGAAATACAATATCATCACCGATGTCTATGTAACACCTGGCAATGTCCATGATTCTGCACCTTATCTTGATCGTTTAGATCACCAAATCGGACGATTTGGTTTTCAAGTTGAAGCCGTCGCTCTGGATTCCGGCTATTTAACAACACCAATCTGTAAAGGGCTTTCCGACCGCCATATTTTTGGCGTCATTGCCCACAGACGCTTTCATCCTAAAAAAGGTTTGTTTCCTAAATGGAAGTTTCAATACGACAATGAAAAAGATCAGTACATTTGTCCAAACGGACAAACACTTTTTTACTCCACAACCGATCGAAAAGGCTACAGGTTTTATAAATCAAATCCTGAAAAATGCGCTTCATGTCCTCTGCTTGAGAGCTGTACACGATCTAAAAACCATCAGAAGGTCGTTTCAAGACACATATGGGAGGATCATAAAGAAAAGGTCAGGGAAAATCGTTTGACTGCCTCAGGAAAAAACCTCTACAAAAAAAGAAAAGAAAAAATAGAGCGAAGCTTTGCAGATTCAAAACAGCTGCATGGGCTTCGCTACTGCCGGTTGAGGGGAAAACGGAATGTGACGGAACAAGTTCTCCTCACAGCTACCTGCCAGAATATGAAGAAGATTGCCACACACCTAGCGAAGCTAGGCTAGGAGTGTGGGAGGCCTTTTTCTGTTTCTTTGTAAGAAGAAAAACATATCAAAACCTATTTAAAACAAAAAGCTTGTAGAAAAACATGGGTTTCTCTACAAGCTGGGGCTGCCAATCGGCAGCCTTTTTCATTTACACCAATGTCATGAAAGCCCCACCGGCTGCCCCCGCCGCCACAATGATCCAAGGCGGAAGCTTCCAATAAACAAGCAGGCTGAACAATACGGCTGCTAACGCAAAGTCGAGCGGCGTGAGGATCGAACTCGTCCAGATCGGCTGATAGAACGCCGAGATCAAGATGCCTACGACAGCTGCGTTCACACCCATTAATCCCCCTTTTACTTTTGGATTTCGCCGCAGCGCATCCCAGAAAGGCAGCGTTCCCAAAATGAGCAGGAAGGCCGGTAAAAAGATCGCGGCCGTTGCCAGCAGTCCCCCCTGCCAGCCATTCATCACAGCGCCGAGATATGACGCAAACGTAAACAATGGACCCGGAACCGCTTGAGCCGCACCGTACCCGGCTAAAAAGGCTTCTTCGCTTAACCATCCTGTTGGAACAAATTCACGCTCCAACAATGGCAGGACGACATGCCCGCCGCCGAATACGAGAGAACCCGATCTGTAAAAACTGTCAAACATCGCGACCCAGCCTATGGATGTCATGTCCCTTAAAACCGGGAGAAGGACGAGAAGTCCGAAAAATAAGCTTAGACAAACGGCGGCAAACCGGCGGGACACCGGAAATTCCATGACGGAAGCGGCCGTTTCGCTTTGCTCTTTGTAGAAAAGATAGCCTGCAAAAGCGGCCAGTATGATGACGCCAACCTGGGTAAAAGCCGTCTGCCAAAGCAGTGTGGCGACAAGCGCGAATAACGCAATCGCCTTTCGCTTTAAATCAGGCGTCAGTTTTTGCGCCATGCCGAGGATCGCTTGTGCGACCACGGCAACGGCAACGATTTTCAAGCCGTGAATCCAGCCGGCTGTCCCGATGTCAAGTCCCTGAAGGAGCAAGGCAAAGATCACCAATGCGATGACAGACGGGAGCGTAAATCCGATAAACGCCAAGATTCCCCCGAGCACACCGGCGCGCATGACGCCGATGCCGATCCCGACCTGACTGCTGGCCGGACCGGGCAAAAACTGGCATAATGCGACCAGATCGGCGTAGTTTTTTTCGTCCAGCCATCTTCTTTTGCGGACATACTCTGCGTGGAAATATCCCAAGTGGGCAATCGGCCCGCCGAAAGACGTCAGTCCAAGCCTTGTTGAAACGAAAAGAATTTCAATCAGCGTCTTTAATCTTCGATCCGCTTGATGCTTTGTCATTGAATTAAACTCCTTTCGGCTATTCTTTAATTTCCTTAAACAGTTCATATGCTTTCAATCTGGCTTCTTTCAGCACGCCCATGCCTTTTTCCGTGGCGGAATAATACTTTCTGATTTTCCCGTCTACATTTCGTTCTTCTTTGACGAGAAGTCCATCGGACTCCATCGAATGGAGAATCGGATATAATGTGCCCGCACTGATGTTGTATCCGTGTTCTTTTAATTCCTCCAACATCCATAATCCGAAAATCGGTTGTTCACCGGCATGATGCAAAATGTGTATTTGAATAAATCCAAGGAATAGTTTTCGCAGCACTTTATCTTCCAATACAGCACCTCCTTTTATCGATATCCAATATCGAAATCCGATATCGGATTTACATAATTGGAGTGTAACATCTGCTTTCTCCAATTTCAAGCTCATTTGAACGGAAAAAAGCAAGCCTTGCTTTAGGCTTGCCCATTCCTTTTAAGATTGATATTGCACGCGGTGCAGGCTGGCGAAAACCCCGCCTTTTTCAACCAATTCATCGTGTGATCCTTCTTCCGCGATTCCGTCTTCGGTGACGACCACAATCCGGTCGGCATTGCGGATGGTGGCGAGCCTGTGGGCGATGACGAGCGTTGTTCTGTCTTTTGCAAGCTCTGTCAAAGCGTTTTGGATGATTTGCTCCGTCTCTGTATCAAGAGCGGATGTGGCTTCATCCAAAATGAGAATCGGCGGGTTTTTAAGAAACATGCGCGCGATCGCGATCCTCTGTTTTTGACCGCCGGACAGCTTCAGCCCTCTTTCACCGACCTGTGTTTCATAGCCGTCCGGAAGCGACGCTATCAGCTGTTCCAAATGCGCCATTTTGGCGGCTCGTTTGATTTCTTCATCAGTTGCATCCAATTTTCCGTAGGCGATGTTTTCGCGGAGAGTGCCTGTAAATAAAAAGACATCCTGCTGGACAATCCCAATTTGTGAACGAAGCGACCGCTTTGTCATGTCGCGGACATCGATTCCGTCAATCGTAATCGCACCGCCGTCCACATCGTAAAAGCGGGGAATCAGTGAGCTGATCGTCGTTTTGCCCGCTCCAGACGGCCCGACGAAAGCAACCGTCTCACCCGCTGTAATCGAAAGATCGATTCCATTCAGAACAGGCTTGTGCTCTTCATAGCCAAACGTCACATTGCAGAATACAATATTTCCTTCCAATGCGGGAACATCAACAGCATCCGCGCGGTCAACGATCTGCGGCTCGGTATCGATCAGCTCCGTAAAGCGCTTGAAACCGGCCATCCCTTTCGGATAAAGCTCAAGAATCGCGCTGATTTTATCAATCGGTTTAAACAGAACATTGACATACAAAACAAAACCGACAAATTCGCCGTATGACATGTTCCCGGAAAAGCTGAGCCATGCTCCGAACACAAGGACCGCGAGAATCATCAGACGGGTCATCAAAAATGTTCCCGCCGTCGTCAGCGCCATTGTTTTATAGCCTTTCAGCTTGGCCTTGCGGAATTTTTGGTTGTTTTTTAAAAAACGGGAAATCTCAAAACGTTCATTCGTAAACGATTGAACGACGCGAACACCTGACACGCTGTCCTCAACCCTTGCATTGACATCGGCAATCTCACTGTACATCTCTCTCCAGGCCCGGTTCATTCTAATATTTGAATAAGTGATCAATATGATCAAAAGCGGGACAAACAAAATCGCGACGAGCGCGAGCTTTACATTGATCGTCAGCATGATCCAAAACGCTCCCACAAAGGTCATGACCGCGATAAACAGATCTTCCGGTCCGTGATGGGCAAGCTCGCCGATGTCAAACAGATCGTTTGTAATGCGGCTGATAATATGCCCGGTCTTCGTGTTATCAAAATAGCGGAACGATTGGCGCTGCACATGCTGAAACAGATCCTGGCGCATGTCCGTTTCAATATTGATCCCCAGTTTATGCCCGAGATAATTGACAATATACTGAAGACCCGTGCTAAGCAAATAGATCACAAGCAGTCCGATGCTGACCCAGACGATGTCAAACCATTCTCCCCCGGGGATCAGCGTATCGATGAACCATTGGACAACCAAAGGAAACGCCAGCTCTAAAAGAGCGACGATAATCGCACTGCTGAAATCAATAAAAAACAGCCGTTTATGAGGTTTATAGTATGAAAAAAAGCGGCGTATCATAGATGTGCACTCCTTATCTAAACTCTTTACGAAATAGATCGTATCATAGTTTTCGGTGCGAAGTGCAAAAATTTTGAAAAATAATTGAAAATTATTCTCAAGCGGTACACGGCCTCATAAAGGAAGCCCAGCCTCCCGAGCGCCCTGAACGACAAGCTTCGCGATTTCTCCCGCGCCGTATTCAGAGAAGTGTGTGTTGTCACTGACACCGTCTGGATAATTGGGATGCTCCCCAGGTTCAAGCCACAAAAACAGTTTTTTCGAAGCTTCAGGCCCCAATGATTGCAGCAATCGGCCGCTTTTTAAGGCGAGGTCAATAAGCGGTGTCTGAAGCTCTGAAGCAAGCTCTCTCACCGCATCGGGATAGTCGCCGTGCGTATCGGTTAGACAGCCTTGATTGTCAAACGCTCTCCTTGCTACCGGTGTGATCAGCACCGGATTGGCATTTTTCCGCCTTGCCGAATCGACATAGCGGCCGAGATAGACCTTGAATGTTCCAAAGGGATCTGTATGGCGTTCATCCGGTTTTTGATCGTTGTGTCCAAACTGGACAAATAAATAGTCGCCGCCTCTGATTTGCTTCAATATCTTCTCCAGCCTGCCTTCTTCAATAAAGCTTTTTGAACTTCTCCCCGATGCCGCTTCGTTCCGGACCAACAAGCCCGGCTTCACATACTCTCCAATTTTTTGACCCCATCCGGCACGCGGGGCAACAGAAGCACCATAGTCTGATACCGTTGAGTCCCCAGCCAAGAATAATTGAATGTCTTGCATGTTCCATCCCCCTTTTTTCTACACTACAATAAATATACATTTTAATCCATTTTGTTCTTTATACGACTCTTTTTTATAGAAAAACACCCTCAATTGACAGAAAACTATCAATTATTTTAAATTTTTTTTAGAAAATTAACTAAAAATATTTACTTGTATGGTAAATGATGATAGATTAAGTAAACAAGAAAAGGAATTTAGTAGATCGCGATCGTAATTGTACCTTTTCTTGAATATTTTAGGACGTCCTCTAACACTTACATTGCCATTTAGGAGGAACATTCAGATGCGAAAACGGAAATTCATTAGTAAAATCAGTGTTGGTCTATTAACGTCAGCGGCATTAATTTCATTTATTCTTCCTACTTCTGAGGCAAGCGCAAAAGAAGTGAAAACCAGCCACTACAGATGCCCGATTTTTTGCCATCCGCACAAGCCGCATCCTTGGAAGCCTTGTCCGGATCAACCGCAGAAACCTGGCAACCCAGGCAATCCGGACAACCCGCAGCAGCCGGATAATCCGACTCAGCAGCCTGTGCTTGAGGCCAAGACCATTAACAGCAATAAAGAATGGACAACTTCCGATATTGAAATCACATATAAACCGAATACATTTGTCGGTTCAAGCTATGTCGAGTTTCATTTCCCTTACCGCTTTCACGCCAGCACAAGGGATACACTAAATGGTAAAACACTTGATTACACACAAATTTTAGATGATGGGCAGACGGTCAGAGTGCCAGTCTATGCGTTAAGCTCATCTGAATTTAAGCTTGTGATGGTGCGGAAAACGCTTCCGAACGCAGGCACGCACAGAATTACCGCTGAACTAAAGCAAAACGGGAAAAACATTAATCATGCCGAAACAACATTGGAGATTGTTCCTCGTTAAATAGCGGACATCCTTAAGGCAGAGGGAATGAGCCTTTGCCTTAAGGCCGCACATAAACAGGTCTCCCCCTTTCACACTCTTTTCATATTTTTTTGAATATTTTATAAAAAATATTTACTTCATTGGTAATGAATGATAGATTAACATAAGCAGGAAAAGGAATATAGTAGTTTTAAATCTTATTATTTCCTTTTTAACGACTGTTTTCTATTCGTTTTTAGGGAGGAGAATGTTTATGTTTAAACGAAAATTCATCGGTAAATTGTGTGTCGGTCTATTATCCTCAGCAGCACTGTTTTCATTTATTCTTCCGGCACAAAAAGCAAACGCTTCCTTTTTCAGAAGCGCTCCGACACTTCATGTCGAAACGGTTGACAGTAATAAAGAGTGGACAACCTCTGACATCGAAGTCACTTACAGGCCAAACTCGTTCGTCGGCGCCAGCTATGTTGAATTTAACTTCCCTTACCGCTTTCATGCCAATACAAGGGATTCTCTGAACGGGAGAACATTGAGCTATACACAAATTTTAAATGACGGACAGACGGTCAGAGTGCCCGTCTATGCTTTCAGCTCTTCACAGTTTAAGCTGGTGATGGTCCGGAAAACGCTGCCTAACGAAGGTACACACACAATCACCGCTGAGATGCAAAAATTCGGCAAAAACTATCATCACGCTGAAACCACAGTGGAGATCTTCCCTCGTTAAACATCACTATTTAAGCCTGCCGGCAGTTTCGCCGGCAGGCTGTTTTATTTTCCGACCAGCACTTTATAACAGGTCAATGCACCGATATTGCAAACTAAAATAACAGCGGCCATCGGCAAAGCCGTATGACTTCCGGCGATGCCCACAAGCGGCGCAGCCGCCGCTCCCAAAATAAACGGTAAAAGTCCCAAAAGCGCTGATGCGCTCCCTGCTGACTTTCCTTGGCTTTGCATGGCCAATGATCCGCTTGACGTCGTCACGATTCCGATACAGGAAACGACCACAAACAGCGGAATTAAAACGAAAAACAGCGCTGCTTGAAAGAAGACGGTTATGAACAGGACAAGGCTGGCGGTCAAAGATATGCCCAGCCCGCATCTCAACATGGCAGCTTCTCCAAACCGCTCCGCAAGCCGGCCCGTGATTTGGGCAGCGATGATAATGCCTAAACCGTTTAGTGCAAAACAAAAGCTAAAAGCTTGTGCCGAAAGCCCGTAAATGTCTTGCAAAACAAACGGAGAAGCAGATATATAGCCGAACATCCCGGCAACGATCAACCCCTGCGCCAAAGCATACCCCATAAAGGAACGCTGACCAAACAGTTTTCCAAATGATGCGAACGTCTCCTTGAAACCGCCCTTCGTCCGATTTTCCGGGGAAAGAGACTCTCGAATTCCAAATATAACGGACAGAATCATGATCATGCCAAAGAGACCGATGATCAAAAAGACGCCGTTCCAAGTTGCAAATTTCATCAGCTGTCCACCCGCAACCGGAGAAATGATAGGCGCAATCCCGTTAACCAACATCAGTAACGAGAAAAACTTCGTCAATTCTGTGCCCGAATATAAGTCCCGGGCTATCGCTCGGGATATCACGATGCCGCCCGCTCCCGCCGCACCTTGAATAAACCGCATGGCGATCAACACCCACACAGATGATGTCAAGGCGCATAAAAATGACGCCGCGGCAAAAACGGCTAATGAAACAATAAGCGGTATTCTTCTGCCCAATACATCACTAAAAGGGCCGATGACAATTTGCCCGAGCGCCAATCCCAATAAACACGATGTTAAACTCAGCTGAACGACGGAAGCATTCGTATGTAAATCAGCCGCCATCTGCGGAAGCCCCGGCAAATACAAGTCGATCACAACCGGTCCGATTCCGGATAAAATGCCCAATATGACAGCAATCCACACTCTGTTCGGCTGCGCTTTCACCCGAGGTGCAATATCTGCCTGGCTGTTTGGTATACTCATTGGATCACTCCTTTCATATTGAAGGCGGAAAACTGATCTTTCAGTGTATTGTATACCTACTTTCATGATCCTGACAATAAAAAAAACCGGGCTAGCCCGGCAGATTAGTAAGCTTCATATCTTTTAAAAACAAATACGGTTGACATAAACAAAAGAAGCACAATAGCTGACGATGAAAAGACCATCCAGTAAAAAGCATCATCCCATGAACCGTGGAGGATAAAATAACTGGCTTGGTTTTGCGCTTTATCCGGCGTCCATTTAGTAAAGCGGGGAAACAGCGAACCCGCCAATGAAAGTGCCGCCGTCACACTGATGCTCGCACCGGCAATCCCTCCGACACGACGGAACAAAGCGCTGAAAAACATTGTCATCGTCATCACAAATAGAATCCATATACTGTATACGAATAAACTGAATAGAAAACGTTCAATCTCAACTTTACTGAATAGAAGATTTGTATAATAAAAGGCTAGACCGTAGCTCACAGCAAATGAAGCCAATGCGAGCAACCCCTGTTGAAGCCATTTGCTGCCAATATAATACAACGGACTGACAGGCCTCGTCATCACTAATGAAAGGGAGCCCTCGTTCCGTTCATTGACAATGCTGCCCATCACACTGAAAACGAAAATCGCAGTACCAACCGTTCCAAACTGGGACAAGGTGCTTGCCATAACCTCCCCCCCACTCGGCCTTGGTATGTCGATGACAGCCCCCTTCGGAAGATTCCCGGCCATGTCGATGATCTCGGGCATATAATACAGGCTGATCGGCTGAATCAAGCCAAGAAGGATCAGAACGGCAGGCATCCAAAGCATCTTTCCGCCCTTCCAACTTTCCTTCCATTCTTTTTGGAATAAAATATAAAATGAATTCATAGCCCCATCACCTTCATATAAATATCTTCCAAAGACTGTGTTTTTTGTTCAAAACGAAGAATGGATACATGTCGATTCAAGCATTCTGCCAGTAAGCGACGGTGATCGGATTGCTCGGTTAAAAAAATTTCAGCCTTTGAAGGCTTTTCATATGCAACCTTGCTGACGTAAGGCAAATGTTCCAGCCATCCTTCAAGGCTTTCTTCAGCGGCCAAAATGCAGGACGGTGTGTGATGCTGATACTTTAATTGGTGAAGCGGGCCTGACCATTTGACAGCCCCTTCTTTCAGCATGATAATTTGATCGCAAACCTCTTCTGCATCATGGAGTACATGAGTTGAGAATAGAATCGTCATCTTCTTTTTTAACTCTTTCATCATGTCGAGCACTTCGCGCCGTCCTGCCGGATCCAGTGCTGCAACAGGTTCATCCAGGATCAATAGCTTTGGCTCGTGTACTAGAGCTTGTGCCAGTCCGAGCCTTTGCTTCATTCCTCCCGAAAAACCGCCGATTTTCCGGCCTTCATCCCTTTCCAGACCGGCATAGCGCAAAGCGTTTCGACTCTTTTTCAATGCCTCACGTCGTTTCAGCCCTGAAAGCCTTGCAGCAAACAGCATATATTCCAGAGCCGTCATCCAGGAGAAAAAAGCGGGATGCTGAGGCAGGTATCCGATTTCCGACCGGTTTATCGATTCCCGGCCTAAAAACTGTATACGCCCGGATGTTGGCGTCAACAGACCAGACAGCATTTGCAATGTCGTTGTTTTACCCGCCCCGTTAGGTCCGAGCAGTGCGGTGCATTGCTGATGCCGGAGGTCAAAGCTGATATTTTGGACGGCTTTGTGCTGTTTATATATTTTCGTTAAATGATTGACGGACAACATCAAATACGCCTCCTGCCGTGTGTTTTTTTACCGATGACAAAGTAAGAGACAGGACCGATAAAACTGATCCCTGCGATGATCAAAACCCACAGCCACTTCGGACCATTTGTTTCCTCCTTTAAGCAACTGACCAATGCGGACAATATTAAAATCAAATACAGCACAATGAAAGGGGCGATCAACGCCCAAGGTATATCTGCTCCAGCCATTAAGGGGTCCTCCTTTTCTTATGAAACGGCCGTACAACAAATAAATAATAGAATAATAAAGGCATCGGAGTTTGAATCAGGCCCCATATTCCCCAAAACCACGCGTTGCTGCCTTTTTTCTTCGCATCAAGAAAAAGAAAAATGCTCTGTGCGAATAACAGCGGTGAGATCAAAAGGAGCACCAGCAGTTTTTCTTGATTCATTTCAAGGTTCATCTACTCAGCCTCCCCATCAGCCGTCCGCCGCCTTTTTTCTAACACGGCGAGCGCCGGAAGCAATACAAGCGCCACTACCTGCGACATCATAAAAACAGCTGGAACTTGAATGAAGATCGTCAAATAAACCGATAAAATCACCAACGCTGCGCCGATAAAACAAAGCAATTCCTTTTGGAGCGCCCGTTTGCGCTCTTTTTTAAATTGGGCCAAACGCTGATCCAGCTCAAATTGATGAGGAACCGAAGGATCAAAGGTATCGTCAATCATTTTCAATTCCCTCTTCAAATGTGTTACCATTTCTTTTTCCTCTTGCTCATTCACCGTTCCCACTCCTTTCGAATTTTCTTTAACCCATGATGCACGCGGGATTTGACAGTACCCTCTTTTATTTTCAGCATTTTTGCCACTTCAGGGTATGAAAACCCGTAGTAATGTCTTAATAGGATTGGCATTCTGAACTCAGGCTCAAGTGCAGCGAACAGCTCCAAGTATTCGCTCCATTCGTGGCCGTGCAAAGAAGATTCCCATTTCATTTTTCGCAAAGCTGCCTCTTCCGCAGCCCGCGTTTTCCGCTTCTCGCTCTTTCTTCGGCGCTGATGGTCGATAAACAGCCGGGAAGCAATTGAAATCAGCCATGTTGAAAATTTTGCGTTTCCCTGAAATTGCTGAAGGCCGAGATACGCTTTCAACATTGTTTCTTGAACCAAATCCTCTGTCAGCTCAGGATGAAGCGTTAATTTCAGCACATATTGATATAAAAAGGGGTAATTGAGCTGAAACAGTTTTGTAAAAGCGGCATCCTCCCCATTTTTTGCTTGTTTAATCAGTTCTTTTTCATCTGCTTGATCCACTAAAATGCCAAACCCCCTTTTCTGTATCTGTATCTAAGACGATCTCCGCCAGCAAACCGTTCAATTCTATCGTAAAAAGATAAAAAATGATCTTGTTCTCGGCCCGTTATTTATGGTGTACTTGAGATTAAAGGGGTGTGAGATAAAGGGAATGGAACTACGGGAAAAAGTTGTTTATGAAGAAAGTCAAATTTTAAAGAAAGACCATGTGATTTTTGGGGGAGCCGTCTTTTGCTTCTGGTTTGCTACATATATTTATGTCCCTGTTTTTGGATTGTATTTAGGGAACATCGGTTTCTCCTATTCAGCGATCGGGATTATTTTGGGAAGCTACGGCATCACACAGATTTTGTTAAGGTTCCCGTTCGGGATTCTGTCGGATGTCCTTGCCCCGCTGAGAAAACAGCTGTTTATCACAGGCTTTGCCATGTCCCTTTTGAGCAGTTTGATCTTTTTGTTTTTCGATTCGTTTTTGATGGTGATCACCGCCCGGCTTATGGCAGGGATTACCGCAGCCATGTGGGTGATGGCAACCGTTTTATACGCGCAGTATTTTACAAAAGACCGTTCTGCGAAAGCGATGGGGATTCTGCAGTTTTTGACGGTTTTGCCGCAGTTTGTCAGCATGGCTGTCAGCGGATATCTCGTCCATTTATTCGGCTGGATGTTTCCGTTTTGGATCGGGGTCATCGTTTCATTTATCGGTCTGGTTCTCTCGTTTTTTATTAAAGATCAGGGGGCGCGGGAGCCGGTTAAGGGGATGAGGCTGTCAGACTATGTGAAACAGACTTGGAGACTGCCGCGATTGAAAGCGATTGCAATTCTGTCGTTTTTAGCCCACGCCGTTTTGTTTATGACGGTGTTCGGATTCACGCCCATCTATGCAGAGACGATCGGAATCAATGAAGAACAGCTGATCTGGATCATGTGCGCGTTTTTTATTCCTCAGGCGGGAGCATCTATATGGTGCATCTTCTACAATACGAAGCGCGCGGATGGCCTTATCTTCGTGTCTTATGTGATAACGGCTGTTTTTTTTGGCCTTCTGCCGTTTGCAAAAACGCTTTTCACCGTATGCCTGATACACGCTGTGACCGGACTGACATTAGGATTTATTTTTCCGCTTCTGGTTAGCCAGGTCGTGCAGATCGGCACCCCGAAGCTGAAGATGTCTGTCATGGGCTTTTATCAATCCTTTTATGCGCTCGGTTTTTTTCTCGGCCCGATTGCGGCCGGCAAAGTGGCCGAACAGTTCGGCCTGCGCGAGGTCTTTTGGTTTGCAGGCGCTTTGTCATTAGGGGGGGCAGGAGTGATGCTGGTTTCCAGGCAGTTTATTACCCGTACAAAAAGCAGGCGGTGATGATGCCTGCTCTTTGTATGCGGGTGCATACGGTCACTTTTTTAATAAGGATCTTCACTATGCCCTTTTTCCTCCGCCTGCTTCGGCGCGTCTTCCGCACCTTCCGCTCCGATCGGTTCCCTGCTGGATGTATTTTGACTTGAGGCGTTTTTCAAGCCTTCCTCGATCCTGCTTCCATATTCCGAATCACATTGCTTGAACAGATCGATCATTTTCGTTTGAATTCTGTTGTCACATGGAGCGAGTGTATTGACCAGGTTTGTGATCAATTCGTCTTTTTCCCGATCATCGAATTGCCTGTAGGTCTCTCCCGCCTGTTTAAAATTATTCTGCCTGTCGATCGATTCGCGGACCAGATTTCCTTCAACATGCGGGGTGTATTCCTTGCCGTCCTGTTTCGCTTCTTTCAGCCCGTTGATGGTTGAAGGTTCATAGTTGATGTGCGGACTTTGATTTTTGCCTAAATCGACCTTGTATTGCATCTGCCCTCCCCGCTGATTGGTCGCCACCCTTTTTTTCGGAGCATTGATCGGCAGCTGGAGATAGTTGGGCCCGACTCTGTAGCGCTGCGTGTCTGAGTAGGAAAAGGTTCTCCCTTGCAGCATTTTATCATCGGAAAAATCGAGCCCGTCCACAAGCACGCCCGTCCCGAATGCAGCCTGCTCCACTTCTGTAAAATAATCTTCAGGGTTTCGATTGAGCACCATTTTGCCGACAGGAAGCCATGGAAATTGATCCTCTGGCCAGAGTTTGGTGTCATCCAGCGGATCAAAATCGAGCTCCGGATGATCATCATCGCTCATGATTTGCACGAACAGCTCCCACTCCGGATAATCTCCGCGCTCAATCGCTTCATACAAATCTTGTGTGGCATGATTGAAATTCTTCGCCTGAATCTCTTCCGCTTCATTTTGCGTCAAATTTTTAATGCCTTGTTTCGGCTCCCAGTGGTATTTCACAAGGACGGCTTCCCCTTCTTTGTTCACCCACTTGTATGTGTTCACGCCGGACCCCTGCATTTGCCGGTAGTTTGCAGGAATACCCCATGGTGAAAACAAGAAGGTGATCATATGCATCGCTTCCGGAGTATTTGAGATAAAATCGAAGATTCTTTCGCCATCCTGAAGGTTTGTAACAGGATCAGGCTTAAACGCATGGATCAAGTCAGGGAATTTGATGGCGTCGCGGATAAAAAAGATCTTTAGGTTGTTGCCGACAAGATCCCAGTTGCCATCCTCAGTGTAAAACTTGACCGCAAATCCGCGCGGGTCACGCAGCGTTTCCGGTGAAGACATCCCGTGCGTAACCGTGGAAAAACGGACAAATACAGGAGTTCTTTTGCCTTTTTCCTGAAACAGCTTCGCTCTCGTATACTTTGAAACCGGTTCGTCGCCTGCCGTCCCGTAAGCCTCAAAATATCCGTGCGCACCGGCTCCCCGCGCATGGACGACCCGCTCCGGAACCCTTTCTCTGTCAAAATGGCTGATCTTTTCTAAGAAATCATAGTTCTCCAATGTCGAAGGGCCTCTATTGCCGACGGTCCTGATATGTTGATTGTTTGTTACAGGATGCCCCTGGCGGTTTGTCAATGTGTCGTCTGTTTCCATATCGGACTTTTGCTGATTTGAGCTGTGCTCCATCTTATACACTCCTTTATTTGGAATCGTCCTTAATTTATCCCAATTCGGGAAAGTTATTCGGAATCATGACACTATGTAATCATCGATAATAAATTTTTATTTATAATTATTATAAATAAATATTGTTTTTTTCTTGAGAAGTGTTATCATTATTTTGTAATGAAATTTAACGCGAGGTGATCCTTTAATGACGACAAACCAAAACAACCTGACAACCAGCTGGGGAGCTCCGGTTGGCGACAACCAAAACTCAATGACGGCTGGTTCCCGGGGACCGACTCTAATACAGGACGTCCACCTGCTTGAAAAGCTCGCACACTTCAACAGAGAGCGCGTGCCTGAACGGGTTGTTCATGCAAAAGGCGCCGGTGCACACGGTTATTTTGAAGTGACAAATGATGTTTCAGCATATACAAAAGCCAAATTTTTATCAGACGTAGGAAAGCGCACACCATTATTCGTTCGTTTTTCAACTGTCGCAGGTGAAAATGGTTCAGCGGATTCCGTCCGCGATCCGCGCGGATTCGCTGTTAAATTTTATACAGAGGAGGGGAACTACGATCTTGTCGGAAACAACACACCGGTGTTCTTTATCCGCGATGCGATCAAATTCCCTGACTTCATTCATACACAAAAACGCCATCCGGTCACACACTTGAAAAACCCGGACGCCGTTTGGGATTTCTGGTCATTATCCCCTGAATCCCTGCACCAGGTCACAATCCTGATGTCCGACCGCGGCATTCCCGCCACTTACCGGCATATGCACGGCTTTGGCAGCCATACATTCAAATGGGTCAACGCCGAAGGCGAAGGGGTTTGGGTCAAATACCACTTCAAGACAGAGCAGGGCATTAAAAACTTGACCGAAGAAGTGGGCACAAAGATTGCGGGCGAAAATCCCGATTATCATACGCAGGATTTATATGAAGCGATTGAAAAAGGAGACTTCCCGGCCTGGAGGCTTTACGTTCAGATCATGCCTTTGGAAGACGCTGATACGTATCGTTTTGATCCATTTGATGTCACCAAAGTATGGTCGCAAAAAGATTATCCTTTGATTGAAGTCGGCCGCATGGTTCTAAATCGAAATCCGGAAAACTATTTTGCAGAAGTGGAGCAGGCGACATTCTCTCCTGGAACATTGGTGCCCGGCATTGAACCGTCTCCGGATAAAATGCTGCAGGGACGCCTGTTCGCATATGCGGATGCCCACCGCTACCGCGTAGGCGCTAACCACAACAGCCTGCCGATCAATCGCCCGAAAGCGGAAGTCCGCAACTATCAGCGCGACGGCCAAATGCGCTTTGACTCAAACGGCGGCGGTTCCGTCTATTATGAACCGAACAGCTTCGGCGGACCTGCGGAAGCGCCTGAACAAAAAACAACCGCTTATCCGGTATCAGGTTCGGCTGACAGTGTAGCTTACGACCATCATGACCACTACACGCAAGCGGGTGATTTATACCGCCTCTTAAGCGAAGAAGAACGCACCCGTCTTGTCAACAATATCGTAGGTTCAATGAAACAAGTAACAAAAGATGAAATTAAGCTTCGCCAGATTCAGCATTTCTATAAAGCTGATCCGGAATATGGCACACGCGTCGCAGAAGGGCTGAACCTATCTGTCCCGCAGGAGGCTAAAGCATAAGTTTTTCATTTTCTAAAACTTGCAGGCATCCGTCACAGCCAAGCGGATGCCTGTCCTTAATTCAGAATGGCAGGGGATGTTACATGTGGAAGAAGAACAGCTCGTTTTTTTATTAAAGAAACGCGGCTTGCGGGTGACAGCTCAGCGGGTGCTGATTTTAAAAACGATCATTACTTTAAATGACCACCCGTCAGCGGAAGATATACACCGCGAATTGCCTTACATGAGCCTGCCGACGATATACGGCAATTTGAAATTATTTGTGAAGCTCGGCATTTTAAATGAACTGCCTTATGGAGATGGAAAAAGCAAATATGAACTGTTTGAATCACAGCATTATCATGTCATCTGTAAATCATGCGGCAAAATCGTAGATTTAGAATATCCACAGCTCAAAGAGGTTGAACACGCAGCCGCACAGTTGACGCATTTCAAAGTGAATACGCATTATTTAGGTATTTATGGCGTCTGTACGGCATGCCAGGAGCAACAGAGGTGAAAAAACATATGAAACGAAAAAAAATCGGCCTGCTCGTCATGGCTTATGGAACTCCTTATCAAGAAGACGATATCATTCCCTACTATACGCACATCCGCCATGGAAAAAGACCGACCGATGAGATGATCGACGACCTGAAAAACCGCTACAAGCATATCGGCGGGATCTCTCCTTTGGCAAAAATAACGGAGGCTCAGGCAAAAAAACTCGAAGATGTGTTAAACTCCCGGCAAAATGAAGTGGAATATGTCTCATATCTCGGCTTAAAACACATCTCTCCGTTTATCGAGGATGCGGTTGAGCAAATGAAGCGGGACCACATTGAAGAAGCCGTTTCCATCGTCTTAGCCCCTCACTATTCCACCTTTAGTACCGAAGTCTACAACCGGCGCGCCCAAAAAGCCGCGGAAAACATCGGCGGCCCCCGGATCGCGTCCATTGATGAGTGGCATCAGGAAGAGGGCTTCATCCGTTACTGGACAGAAGAAATCAACCGGATTCTTAAACAGATGTCTCAAGACGAATTGCAAAAAACCATTGTGATTTGCTCAGCCCACAGCTTGCCGGAAAAGATCAAGGAGCATGGCGATCCATATCCAGATCAGCTTAAAGAAACCGCAAAACAGATCGCAGAACGGCTGCCTTTTGACCAGGTCACTGCCGGCTGGCAAAGCGAAGGCAATACACCTGACCCTTGGCTCGGTCCCGATGTACAGGATCTGACCCGAAAGCTTTACCGGGAAGGCTACAGATCCTTCATCTACGCTCCAGTCGGCTTTGTAGCCGACCATCTGGAGGTTCTTTATGATAATGACTATGAATGCAAAGTCATTACAGACGAGCTCGGCGCCCCTTATTACCGTCCGCCGATGCCGAATACCGACCCCCGTTTTATCGATGTGCTTGCCCGCGTCGTATTAAAAAAAACTGCCGGTCATTTTACAACAGAGCTGGTTTAGCAGCTCTGTTGTACTTCATAAAAATGTGTGCCTCTTCACCATCGGCACAAGTAACCATAACACCCATCTGCAAAACGTCCCCTTTTTTCAATCAAATATGACAAATACTCCCCCACCTTGATACGCTTCGCCTCAGATTCATGCCTTTTGTCATAATCACCAGCTTATAGCCGACTCCAACTCACTTCATGATTATTCAGATAATTCAGTTTTATGTGCTATGATCTCCGTAATTCCAATAAAAGGGAGGGTTGATCGTGTCCAACCTAGTCTATCCGCCATAAATGCAAGCGCTTCCTAAAAGGGTTTTAAAAAAGAAAAAAGGAGGAATACGATGAAGAAAATCATCAGTATCATGTTCATTTTTGTTTTGGGGATTATCGGATCGTTATCAACAGCGGTTTCCGCAGAAGCGTCATCTTCATTCAAGGCAGGCCCGCTTGCCGATTTCAGCTTGACGGGCTTCGCTTCTTTAAACGGCGGAACAACCGGCGGAGAAGGCGGCCAGACAGTGACCGTCACGACGGGAGATCAGTTGCTCGCGGCACTAAAGAATAAAAGTTCAAACACGCCCTTAAAAATTTATGTCAACGGCACAATCACAACCTCCAATACATCGGCATCAAAAATTGACATCAAAGATGTATCAGACGTATCGATTGTCGGCTCCGGAACAAAAGGTGAATTAAAAGGGATCGGCATTAAAGTGTGGCGCGCCGAAAACATCATCATCCGCAACTTAAAAATCCATGAAGTCGCATCAGGCGATAAAGACGCGATCAGCATTGAAGGGCCTTCCAACAATATTTGGGTCGATCATAATGAACTGTATCACAGCTTGAATGTTGACAAAGATTATTATGACGGATTGTTTGATGTCAAAAAAGATGCAAAATACATTACGTTCTCTTGGAACTATGTGCATGATGCGTGGAAATCCATGCTGATGGGCAGCTCAGACAGCGATAATTACAACCGGACGATCACATTTCACCATAACTGGTTTGCAAACTTGAATTCCCGCGTTCCAGCATTCCGATTCGGTGAAGGCCATCTTTACAACAACTACTACAGCAACATTATCGACAGCGGCATCAACTCAAGAATGGGCGCCCGTCTCAAAATCGAAAACAACCTCTTTGAAAATGCCAAAGATCCAATTGTCTCCTGGTACAGTGATAAACCTGGCTATTGGGATGTGTCCAACAATAAATTTGTCAACTCGACAGGCAGCATGCCGACTACATCGACAACATCCTATAAACCGCCTTACAGCTATTCACTCGACAGCGTGGACAATGTGAAATCAATCGTCAGGCAAAATGCCGGCATCGGTAAAATCAATCCTTAATACCTCCAGATGGAAACGTCCGGGTTCTTCGGACGTTTCCGCTTTTATTCCTCATACTTTTTCCATACCTCAGGCAGCCATTGGGACAGTTCATGTGCAAGCAATGTATGGGGCGAGCGGGATGTTGTCCAAGCGTCGGCACAGGCGCCGTGCAGATGGACAGCATTCAGCACCGCTTCTTTCGGGTTTTCGTGGCAGCACAGCATGCCGAGAATCATTCCGGTTAATGTATCACCCGTACCTCCTTTTGCCAATGCGTTGTTACCGGTCTGGTTTCTCCAGCACTCTCCATCGGGAAAAGCGATGACCGTTTCATTTCCTTTCAAAATGATCGTTACACCGAGTTTGGCCGCCCATTCTTTCGTAAGAAAAACGCGCTCTGCTTGCACCTCTTGAATGGACAGACCGGTGATTCTCGAAAATTCTCCTGGATGCGGCGTCAAAATCGTCGGTGCTTCGCGAGACGGGTACATTCGTTTTGACAAAGCACCGGCATCAAGTACAACCGGGCATTCTTCCTTCAATACCATACGTACTGCCCGTTCTGTTGCTTTAGACGGAAGGAGCCCGGGGCCGAGGGCAATCGCCCGAAAGCACATCTCCAATTCCCCATTTCCCACCCTTTTCAAGCCGTCCCGCCAATAGGTGGCTTCAGGCAGAACAGGAACGATTAAAGGCACCGCACCCGCTGATGTGCCGATGACAAGCTTTCCGATGCCGCTTCTCATCGCGCCATAGCCCGCGAGCAGAGCCGCCCCCGGCATATCATCGCTTCCGGCCAGCAGCAGCCCTGTTCCGAATGTTCCTTTATGGCTGTCCTTTCCCCTTTTCGGAAGGGTTGCTTTCACCCGTTCTTTTGTCCAAATCGGCGGTTTTTCTTCAGCCATTCTTCTTCACATCCTTTTAAATCAAACGTTTGTTTAAACTGTGAACCCTATTCTTATTTTGCCACAGAATGCCCTTTGCCCGTCATGTTCCTCTTCATGAAAGCTGGCGGCTTCAAATATGTTCCCAATCTCCACAGCCATTCAAACGGCCCTATGCGAAACCGGCTGGTCCACCAAACGCTGGCTGCCGTCTGACAAAGAAAAAACAAAGCGGCAATACCGATGCCGGCCAATACGCCGAGCTTTCCGAACAACCCCAGACCATACCCGTAAAAAATAAAGGTCATAACGATGCTTTGTGTGAGGTAGTTTGTCAGCGATAATCTTCCAACGGCTCCAAAAGGTTTTAAAACGCGCTGTCCCCCTTTAGACTGCGAGATCAAAACAATTCCCGTCAAGTAACAAAATGTCAGCGACAGCGGTCCGACGCCTTCACTCAGCATATAAACGGCCGGATTATCCCAAACAATCGGCAGTGTTTTCAAAGGAATACCGAGAGCGAGTGTCACAATGAAAACTTTGCGGATTCCCTTCAAATAAAGCCGGGGCTGATGGAGCCATTTTTTCTTCGCCGCATATAAACCGAACAGAAAAGGAGACAGCGTAAAAATAGGAGCGATCAATAGGATCATCACCATGACCATCCATTCCGGAAGCTCATCCTCAACACCGAATAAAGGAACGACCTCATTCGCCCGGTAGGACACGATCTCCCAATAGTCTCCGTTTTGCATCACCAGGGCCGTGCGCTCATTAAATGCCGCTAATTCCTGATCAGGCTCCGCCCCTCCGCTTCCATAGCAGATGAGAACATAGAACGCGAATAGACTGACCGCCCAAATCAAAATGGTCTTCGGTTTCCGGTTGATAAACAGAAACAACAGGCCGATTCCGATGATGCTGTAGCTGAGCAAAATGTCTCCATCCCAAAGAAAATAGCCGTGCAAACCGCCAAAGGCAGCCAGTATCAGAAAGCGCCGTATAAAAATGCGACGATATGTCACGATTCCCTTTTGTTCCAATCTGTCTTTCATTAACACCATACCGTAGCCGAATAAAAAAGCGAACAGCGGCATAAAGCTGCCGACAGCAAAAATCCTTGTCCATTCATATGCCCAGTGGTCATAGGATGGCAACGGTTTAAAGGATAAATCCTCCCACATCCCATATTGAAACAACAGCATGTTTGCCAGCAGAATCCCGAAAAGCGCAATCCCCCTCGCTTGATCCAACCAAATCACCCGCTCTTCCCGCAGTTGAATATTCAATCGTTTCCTCTCCCTCACCTGTCATATGAATTGATTATATCAATGGCCGCTTAACCCCAGTTAATCTGCTCCTTAAAAATGGCTAAAAACTGCTAAAGAAAAAGCAGCTTCAAATGAAGCTGCCCTTTCGATCCTCATGCCGCAACGCCGGCGCATCCAGCTGATATAGCCGCTGATAGCGCTTGTTTTCTTGCAGTAAATCTTGATGTCTTCCTTCCATTTCAATTCTTCCGTTTTCGAGAAAAAGAATCCGATCGGCCGCTTCAGCTCCCGCCAAATGGTGGGTGATCCAAAGAACGGTCTTTCCGTCAAGCGCTTCAAACATCGTCAAAAGCAGCTCTTTTTCCGTTATTGGATCAAGCCCGACGGTCGGTTCATCCAAAACGATAACAGGTGCACCCTGCAATAGAATGCGCGCCAGTGCGATCCGCTGCCGCTCTCCTCCGGAAAAGCGGCTCCCCGCCTCCTGCACTGATGTATGATAACCGTCAGGAAGCGATTCAATCAGATCATGAAGCTTGACCTGCCGCGCCGCCCAGTACACTTCTTCATCGCTCGCTTCAGGATTGCCGAGACGGATATTATTTAAAATCGTCGTATCAAACAGATACGGCTTTTGATTTAAAACGCCGACAATCCGGGAAATGTCATCTTGCAGGGCAACGGCTTCAATTCCGTTAAAAGCGACTCGTCCTGCGTCTGGAGAAAGCGCCCCCTCGATCATGGTCAAAATCGTTGATTTACCCGCACCGCTCGGTCCGAGGAGCGCGATTTTCTCCCCTTGCTTTACGGTAAAAGAAACACCGCGCAACACCGGATGGCCGGATTCATATGAAAATGAAACATTGTCAAAGCGGAGGGTGACATCGTCTAAACCGACTGCCTCGGCAGTTTCAGGCGAAACGGCATCCGCTTCCGCTTGTGCGGGCCTGAGCTGCTCCATGCGCCGCAGCGAATCCTCGTACGCCGGGATCGCCCCCGCCGCATCAGAAAGCGGAAAGAATGCTTCTGTCAGAGGAAACACCACAAGGACAAACGCGGCAATGAACGTATGGGGCAATCCGCCTTCCGCACTTAGACCGCCTGCCCACATCAGCATCAGCAGCACGAGTCCGGCTGCAAGACACTGGACGGCAAAGTCCCTCCAGCGCGAAAAACGCTGGCGTTTTCTCTCGATCTCCAACCACCTGTGCTCCTCTTCTTCATATGCATCGATAAAGTCGCTTTGCCGACCGCTGAAAACCCAGTCGCTCACACCCATGACGCCATCGGTCAAGCGGCGGTAAAGCCGGCTGCGGCCTTTTTTCAGCTCGATGTTTTTCGCCCTTGTGACAAGCAGGGAAACGAGCGGAACAAGAAAAACGAATACTGCCGCATAGATCGCGATGAGTCCGGCAAACGGCCATGAAAAACTTCCGAGAGCGACGATGAAGATGGTATACAAAAGCAAGGCGGAAATGCCCGGAAAAACCGTCTTCAAATACATATCCTGCAAATGCTCGATATCATCAGCCAAAATTCCGAGCATATCGCCTGTACGAAAACGCGAACGCAATTTCAGCGCCTGAGGTTCAAGCATCCGGTACAGGCGAACACGCATGTCCGATAGAATTTTCAATATGATATGGTGGCCCGTCAGCCGCTCTACATACCGGGAAACAGAGCGTAAAATCCCAAAGGTGCGGACGGCTACGATCGGCACGTAAATCATCAACACATTTTCCGGACGAGTCGCCGCTTTGGAAATCAAATAACCGGACGTAAACATAAGGGATGCGGCAGAGGACACCGTTAGTCCGCCCAGCAAGACCACAATGATTAAAAGCTTCATATTCTTTTTCACATACGGCAGCACCCACCGGTCTTCCTTTTTCATGATACACCCCCAAAAGACTGCGCCTGCACGAGATCGTAGTAAACCCCGCGCTTTTCGATCAGTTCTTGATGTGTTCCGGTTTCAGCCACTTTCCCATCCTGCAGCACGATGATTTCATCCATATCAAGCATCCAGTGCAGCCGGTGGGTCGCCAGCAAGACGAGCTTATCCTCAAACAGCTTCAGCATCGTTTGCTTCATGTCATATTCTGTTTCGACATCCAAGTGTGCGGTCGGTTCATCCAGCAAGAGAACCGGACGATTTCCGAGAAAGGCCCGGGCGATGGCGATCCGCTGGGCTTGCCCACCGCTCAATGCCCTTCCGCCTTCGCCGATTTGTTCCCCGAGTCCTGAAGGAAGCTGCGCAATCAGCTGTGAAAGTCCCGCAGCCTTTGCCGCCTGTTCGACTTCTTCGTCTGAAGCGCCTGGATGATAAAAGCTGATGTTAGCGCCAAGTGTATCCGGAAAAATAAACGGATGCTGCGGAATATAAAGCAGCTGCCGCTGCCAGCTTTCCGCCTGAAGATGCGACCGTTTTGCACCTCCGATTTCGATAGCGCCGTTTTTTGTTTCCAAAAAACCGCCCAGCACATCGATGAGTGTAGACTTCCCCGCACCGCTTGCACCAATGATTCCGATTTTTTTCTTTCCTTTAAAAGAAAGGGAAATATCGGTTAATGAACTCTCTCCCTCTTCACCGTGCTGTACAGAGACACCTCTAAGCCTGATTTGACTCTCAGCTGACCATTCATCAAGCTGAAGCGGTTCCTCTTCTTTAAATGAAGGAGCGTTAAGAATCGCTTTTATCGCTTTTCCGGCTTCCTGGCCGTTTAATGTGGCGTGGTAGTCATTGCCGACTTCCCGGACCGGGAGAAAAAATTCGGGAGCAAGCATCAAGATCGCGAGAGCCGGACCGAGCGCGATATGTCCTTCGACAAGGCCGAGGCCAAGAAAAACGGCTACCGTCGCGACAGACAGCATCGTAAAAAAGTCGAGGGCAAATGATGAGAGAAAGGCGATTCTAAGCGTGCTCATCGTCGCCTTCCGGTACCTTTCGCTCACCTTAAAGATATTTTTTGTATGTGATCGGCTTAACCCTAAAAACTTCAAAGTTTCCAAGCCGCGCAGCGAGTCTGTGAAATGATTGGACAGCGTTTCATATGTTTTCCATTGCCGGTCTGCCTTTCTTTTCGCGGCATAGCCAAGCAGAATCATAAATGCTATTAAAATCGGCAGCGCCACAATCAGCACTACGGCGGATGTTCTGTCTTTGAAAAAGACATAGCAGACGACAGCCGCCGGAATAACAGCCATGCTGATCATTTTCGGAAGAAACAGCTCCAAATAGCGGCGGAACTGGGCAATCCCTTCCATCGCAAGCGTCACCACATGGCCGGTTCCTTCGGTTCTCGCGAGACGCGGCCCTGATTGAAAAAGCTTTTCAAGAAAGCTTTTCCGCATGTCGGCTCCGGTCTTTGCGGCGTAGTCATACACAGCCCGCTGCTTCACGACTGTGATGGCATGGCGGAGAAGAAACGCCGCCAAAAAGAAGGCCGCCAATGAATAAACCGAATCCACTCGCCCGCCATTGAACAGGCGTGTCACCGCTTGTGCGAGCCATTCCGCCTGCATGATCACAGCAGCAGCCTGAATGCATGTCAAAACGGCAAGCAGTGCGAGAATCCGTTTGATCCCTTTATATTGAAAAAGCTCTTTTCCCATTAATAAATCATTGGCTCCTTGCTGCTGACCCGTTTCCGGAATACATAATAGCTCCATACTTGATAGCCGAGCACAAACGGCAGCAGTGCGAGCGCGACGATCGTCATGACTTTCAATGAATAGTCGCCTGATGAAGCATTATACACCGTCAAATCGTAGGCGCTTTTGATAGAGCTGATCATCACGCGCGGGAACAGCGCCGTAAAGATCGTCGCCACCGTCAGCGCGATTCCAGCTCCAGTCATGGCAAACGTCCAGCCGTCGCGTTCTTGTTTCATAAACACAATGGACAGCACATAGCAAACGACGATTAAGGCGGCAAGCGGTATCGTGACTTGTCCGCGCCCTGTAAATAAATCCGTTTGAAAAATCGACATCCCAACAAAGACCACAAGCGCTGCCAGCGCCGCAAACACGACTTTTTGAGCGAGACGTCTTGCACGATCTCTGAGATCGGCATCGGTTCTAAGCGTAATAAAGATCAGTCCGTGCAACAGACAGAGCAGGGTGACGGTGACGCCTCCTGTCACAGAATAAAGATTCACGTAATCCGTAAAACCGGCGTGAAGATTCATATCAGCATCGATCGGCATGCCCCGCAGAATGCTTGTGAATAAAACGCCGAACAAAAACGGAGGCAGAATGCTGCCGAAAAATACGACCCAATCCCATGTTTTCTTCCACTTAGCCGCCTCCACTTTTCCTCTGAATTCAAAAGCGACGCCCCGGCCGATCAATGCCAACAGGACAAAGACGAACGGTATATAGTATCCGCTGAACATGGTCGCATACCAATTCGGAAAAGCCGCGAAAATCGCGCCTCCCCCGGTCAGCAGCCAGACCTCGTTCGCATCCCAGAAAGGTCCGATCGTATTGATCATCACCCTCCGTTCAAGCTCATTCCGTCCCAGAAACCGGGTGGCCATGCCGACGCCAAAATCAAAACCTTCCAGAAAGAAAAATCCCACGAACAACACAGCGACCAATATGAACCAAAGCTCATTAAGAGATACCATGGTAAACCTCCTGATCAAACGGGTCTGTCGATACAGAGCCATCATGATGATGCTCATGATGTTCAGCCCCTTTTTTAATCTCGCGGATAAACAAGTAAACAAGAACGATCGCCAGCACGAGATAAATCGCGGTAAACGCGATAACCGAGAACAGAAGCATTCCCGCCGATACGTTCGGTGAAACGGATTGCGCCGTCGTCAAAATGCCGAAGACCGTCCACGGCTGGCGTCCGATCTCAGTCATGATCCAGCCCGCCGTGTTCGCGATGAACGGAAACGCGATCAGTGCGACCATCGCCCGCAAATACCACTTGCTTGACTCAAGTTTTTTGCGGAAGCTGAGGAAAAGACCGGTTAAAGCGGCAAAAATCATCAATATCCCGGCGCCGGCCATGATTCTGAAGCTCCAGAACGTCGTTTTCACCGGCGGAATGTAGTTTCCTTCGCCATACTTCTCTTCATATTGTTTTTGCAATGTTTTCATTCCCGGCACATCACCGCTGAATTGTTTGTACGCCAGGTAGCTGAGCGCATACGGAATGCTGATTTCTGATTTGTTTTCCTGCTTGTCCGAATCAATATTGGCCAAAACCGTCCATGCCGCCGGATCGCCGCTGTCATCCCAAAGCGCTTCACTTGCCGCCATTTTCATCGGCTGGCTTTTCATCAGATGCTGTGCCTGTTCATGCCCGCTGAAAGCCACGCCGAGGCCGGAAACCAGCGCCACAACCAGCGCGATTTGAAAAGACTTTCTGAAAAACAGCATTTCCTGTTTTTTCAGCATTTTATATGCACTCACACCGGCAATAAAAAATGAACCGGTTGCAAGCGCGCCGAAAATGACATGGGGAAATTCCACCCAAAGCTGCGGATTCTTGATGATGGCGAAGAAATCGGTCATTTCCGCACGGCCGTTTTTGATCGCGAAACCAACAGGCTCCTGCATAAATGAATTGGCCGCCAAAATCCAAAACGCCGACAGCATAGTGCCCAGCGAAACAAGCCAAATCGACAGCAAATGAACCTTTTTCGGCAGGCGATCCCAGCCGAATATCCACAGGCCGATAAAAGTGGATTCCATAAAGAATGCCAAGAGCGCCTCCACAGCAAGCGGAGCGCCAAACACATCCCCGACAAAGCGGGAGTACTCCGACCAGTTCATTCCGAACTGAAATTCCTGCAGAATACCTGTCACTACACCGACGGCAAAGTTAATTAAAAATAAATGCCCCCAAAATTTAGCCATCGTCCTGTAAATGTCTTTTTTCTTGGTCACATAAAGGGTTTCCATCAATGCAACCATAAAGACAAGCCCGATCGACATCGGCACAAAAATAAAGTGAAAAATCGTTGTTGAAGCAAATTGAAATCTGGCTAAGATTAATTCGTTCATCCCCTGCTTCCTCCATTTCCAAAGTTGATCACAGATCATGAAGTTTGTTCAACATTTCACAATAGATTGATGAAAGGTGACGCTGTTAAACGCCCTTTGAAGTGATTGGCCGAAAATTAATCCAATAGACTTATAAATCAATCTATCGACTTCTTATATAAGTAATTTACACCGTTTATTCATAGAAAAAAAGATCTAATTACCTAAAAAATGGTTTATTTTGTGTCCAAACATTGACTAAACTTTAAACTTTTTTTGACAGCTAATAGGATTTATTTACCATGACCCATGGAGAAAGCACGCCGATCAATAAAAAAACACCCTTTGAAGGGTGTCCAATACCTGTCACAAAATCGGTATCTTTTGCCTATATCCATTTTTCACCCAATATACCGCTCTACTATGTTCTCAGCATGGGGCAGATAGCTGCAGCCAAACGAATTCAAATGCAAATAGACGTAAAAAAGCTGATAAAGCGGCCATATTTCCCGGTCCAGCGGCTCGCCTGAAGCTTCTTCATAAGCGCGGTAAAACCGATCCGTAAAACCGCCGAATAAAGCGGTCATCGCCAGATCCATCCGGCAGTCGCCATACAGAACAGCCGGATCGATGAGATATGGAGAGCCGCCTTCCCCCGCTATCCAGTTGCCTCCCCACAGATCACCGTGCAGAACAGATGCGCGGGGGCGATCCGGGAGCCAGCGGCCGATCGATTCAGCGAGACGGATATGACGTTTGGCCTGCCGGCCGCTTAAAAACCCTTTGTCCTGCGCAACCGCAATCTGCGGCAGCAGCCTTTTGTCCCGATAGTAATCATGCCAGCTCGCATACTTGCCGTTTTCCTGCTTGAATGTGCCGATATAATTGTCATACGACAGCCCGTAATAAGGTTTTTCCGCATGATGCATGGCCGCGAGCCGTCTTCCCAACTCTTCTTCCGTTTTGTCCGACCGAACGCTTTTGATATATGATAGTACGAGAAAACGCTCCAAATCCTTCTGGCTGTTATAAGCCAGAACCTCCGGCACCAACACCGCCTCTGTTTTGCCAAGTTCATGCAGCCCCATGGCTTCTTTTTCGAAAAAGTCGGCAGGCACTCCTTCGTTTAACTTGATAAACAGATGAGCTTCGTCTGTTTCTACGAGAAACGCCCGGTTGATGTCGCCTCCTCCCGCTTCCTTCACCTGTTTGATGAAGCGGCCCACTCCGGCTGATGTGACTGCTTTTTCAATGGTTGTTTTGACATCCATACTGTCACCCCCACTCACTTTATAACAAACCTTATGCGGAAATGAAAAGAGTTCGGCAGGTGAAGGGTTTCTGAGATGTTTACATGTTTTATAGATTGTTGTTCACATAAAAGTCATTTATATTTGTGAAATATTTCACAATATCCTGCTATACTTAAGTCGTACTCAAAAGACTTCTTAGTAAATACTTGGTGGTGGTAAACATGGAAACTAAATCGCTGATTCGCGTAGAAGAGCTTGCTTTGAAAAAATACGGAATATTCGAACAAAGCCGTCTTCATTATCTTCTTCGTTCTATACTGGCAAGCATGTTCATCGGATTCGGCGTGATCGTAGCATTTAAAACAGGGAACCTTTTTTATCTTGAGGGGTCTCCGTTCACATATCCAATTGCAGCGGTCACATTCGGGGGAGCCATTATATTGATTGTCTATGGCGGGGGAGATTTATTCACGGGAAACACGTTTTATTATACATTTGCAGCGCTTCGCAAAAAAATGCGCTGGACTGATGTCATCAAGATGTGGATCTTCAGCTATGCGGGAAACTTAATGGGCGCCGTCCTATTCGCAACCATCATCTTTGCAAGCGGCCTATTGAAAGATTCGTCTTCCACCGGCTTCTTGCTGAGCGTTGCCGAGCATAAAATGAATACGCCAGCCATCGAATTGTTTTTTAAAGCGATTCTTTGCAACTGGCTCGTCTGTCTGGCGTTCTTTGTGCCGATGTCACAAAAGGGCGACGGGGCGAAAATGTTCTCCATGATGCTGTTTGTTTTTACTTTCTTTATTTCCGGATACGAACACAGCATTGCCAACATGGCCACTTTTGCCGTCGCCTTGGTGACAGACCATCCTGAAACGATTTCCCTGGCCGGTGCCGTCCACAATATCATTCCGGTTACATTGGGAAATTTGGTCGGCGGAGCATTTATGATGGGGTTCATGTATAACTATGCGAACAAACCGGAAGCAAACGGCGAAGAAATCATCAAAAAACCGCACTGATAAATGATCATGAAACCGAGCCTTCATTCATAAAATCAGGTGACATTAAAATGGGAGGTTCGCGGACATGCAGCATTTTCAAACGATTTGCCGGCAGTTCGGACAAATTTTAAATGGAGAACCGCACGTCGAAAACGGCGTTTGCTCCGTCAGTATCAACCGGCACTTAAATATCAGAGTTCAGGGGAGGCCGAGCAGGGGAGTCGGGATGGAGGAAGTCATGTTCGAAGCGCTTGATCAAAACGGCATCGCCCTCAACATGGCGGAAATCGCGATTTTGCCGAAAGAAATCCCGGTTTTCACAAAAAAGCTGACCGATCAGGGCCTGATCATCAGCGCGTTGCATAACCATTGGCTGTTCACTGAACCGAATCTGTTATACATCCATTTTCAGTCAGTGGAATCGCCGTTAACATTTGCAAGAAAAACAGCTGCCGCTTTATCTGTTTTACAATAAAACGGCAGCTGTTTGTTTTCTTTATTCATTCATTTTTCCCATCGCAGAAAGCGCGACTCTCTCCACCGCTTCAGCGACGATTTCATGAACGTCGGGATTCAGCGGATCTGGCACAAGGTCGCCTTGTTTTGTACAGGATGCAATCGCCTCTGCTGCTGCGACCAGCATCGGATGGCTGATCGATTCCGCCCCTGCGTTCAACACGCCTCTGAAAATGCCCGGGAATCCAAGGACATTGTTGACGGACCGGCCGTCAGCGGCGTAGGCTGCACCCGCCTCAAGCGCATCTTCAGGCTCAATCTCCGGTTTCGGATTGGAAAGAGCCAAAATCACCTGGCCTTCACGAACCCATTGTTTCTTGATCAAACCTGGAACACCGGTAGTGGCGATGACGATGTCACAGCTTTCCATCAGCTCTTCAATGCTTTCAGCCGCGTGTCCCCCGTAATTTTCCAAACGGGCCATCGCTTCCAATGATTTATCCGTTCCGACAACCCGTTTGACACCGTAAGCCATGAACATCCGACAGATGGCAACCCCAGCTGCTCCGAGCCCGATTTGGCCGACATGCGCCTGCTTTAAGTCGACGCCGGCGCTTTTAGCGGCTGAAATCGCCGCCGCCAGCGTGACCACAGCGGTGCCGTGCTGGTCGTCATGCATCACCGGGATGTTCAAATTGTTTTTCAAGCGCTCTTCGATTTCAAAACAATGCGGAGAACCGATGTCTTCAAGGAGAATCCCGCTAAATCCGGGCGAAATGTTTTGAACTGTCCGCACAATGTCGTCAGGATCTTTCGTATCGAGCAAAATCGGTACACCGCTAATGCCCGCCAGCTGGTCAAATAGAGCGGCTTTCCCTTCCATAACAGGCATTCCGGCAACCGGGCCGATATCGCCGAGGCCGAGGATGGCCGTTCCGTCCGTCACGATCGCCACCGAATTGCCGATTCCTGTATAGATGTTTGCTTTTTGCGGCTCTTCCTTTATAAGCTCGCAGACGTTTGCCACCCCTGGAGTGTAGACCCTTCTCAAGTCCGCCAATGAGTGAATCGGCATCTTGCTCTTCATGCCGATTTTCCCGCCTTCGTGTGCGGCAAGGACATCATCTGAAACGGTATGAAGATGGATGCCTTCTTTTAAATTGCGAATTACGTCAAGAATCTCCGTCAGCTGCTCTTCATGCTCAACCTGAACGGTGATGTTGCGCATCGTATAATTCGGCCCGACCTTGATCGTTTCAACTTCTCCAATATCGCCGCCGGCAAGGCCGATGGCCGTTGTCACCTTTCCAAGGTTTCCGGGTGCCGAAGGGATCTCCAGCATCAAATTCCGAATAATGTTATTGCCATTCATAACTGAAATACCTCCAATGATTGATTAAAGATCAGCTACCCCGCAGGTGAATCTTTTTTGTCCGTATACCAAATGAATTTCCCTGTATAGCCGTACAGAATCGCAAGTCCGATGGAAACGAAGCTCAGCCACATAAACGGCAGATAGGAGAACGTCGATACGCCGAGAATCCCGGCCATATAAATTCCGTTATCTGACCACGGCACCATTCCCGATGTCATGGTCCCCCCGACCTCCGCGTTTCTTGACAGCACCCTGCGGTCGATATGCAGCTTGTCATAACTTTTTTCCATGATTTTCGGTGTCAAGATGAGGGAAACGTACATCGCACAGCCAAATACATTTGCCAGGAAAGCGACAATGATCGTTGAAAATGTCACATTTCCGGCTGATGTCAGCTTTTTCTGGAACTTCGACACAATCACTTGTAAAACGCCTAAATGTTCAAGCAAACCGCCAAAACCGAGTCCAAGAATAATGACAACGACAGAGCCGAGCATCCCTTCGATTCCGCCGCGGTTTAAAAGCTTGTCCAAAAAGTCGATGCCGGTATCGATTGAAAACCCGCTGTAAGCTGTGCCGATCGCAGCGGAAAAATTCATGTCTTGGAATACCGCGGCCCAGATGGCGCCTAATAGAGCACCGATCGCAATCGTCGGCACCGACGGCTTTTTCATCGCCAATAGAACAATGACAACGATGGCCGGAATGAGCATCCAAATGTGAATATCAAATGTGTTCTGCAGTGATGCTTTCAAATATTCTACTTTAGCCAAGTCGACATTTTTCGTTCCGTAAATAAATCCGGTAATCGTAAACAGCACCGCCGTGATGATATAGGCGGGAATGGATAAAAACAGCATCGCTCTGACATGTCTGATGACCTCGACCTTTGATAAAGACGAAGCAAGCACTGTGCTGTCGGAAAGAGGCGATAATTTATCTCCAAAATAAGCGCCGGACAAAACAGCGCCGGCAACAAGCGGAAGCGGCAGTCCCAGTCCTTCCCCGATCGCCATCATGGCGATTCCGGCCGTACCGACGGTTCCCCAGGATGTCCCTGTTGCAACAGACGTAATCGAACAAATGATGAGCGTGGCGAGCAGGAAAATGCTCGGGTGGATAAATTCAAGTCCGTAATAAATCAACGTCGGCACAACCCCTCCGGCTATCCATGTGCCGATCAGAGCGCCGACGGCTATCAGGATGAGTATCGCTTCAAGTCCATTGGATATCCCGGTTGTAATCGATTTTTGCAAATCCTCATAACGGTGCCCGAGGCGAAATCCGAGCAAAATCACTAAAAACCATGAAATGAATAATGCCAGCTGAATAGGCAAATCAAACTTAACTGTAAACGAACATACTATGGCTAAAAACGCGCCTAATACACAAATAATTTCCAGCATAGACGGCAACCGTGTATTTTTCATCCTGAGATCCCCCTTATCAATTGAAACGCTTTCAAAGAAAAATACATAAAAATAGCGATTTAGTTCAAGTTTTACATAAAAATTTAACTAACACAGCCCAGTATACCATGAAAAAGGCCAGGACCGTAACCCTTTACACTGCTCTCATTCGTTTTACAAGAAAAGCGAAAACACTCTGTATTTCTATCCCGGTATAAGCTTTAGAGTGTTTTCGCCTGTCGTTAGTTAATCACGATTCAAAAGTTCCGCACCGGCAATACCCGGTTTTGTCATTTCAAAAGGATTTAAAATCAAATCGAGCTCTTCCTCTGTCAATACATCATTTTGCAGGCATAAATCGCGGACCGATTGACCTGTCAGAATCGCTTCTCTCGCAATTCTGGCGGCCGCTTCATATCCGAGGTGCGGGTTGACGGCCGTAATAACGCCGGCGCTTTTTTCAACATAGGCTTTCAACCGTTTTTCATTCGCTTCAATGCCTGTCACACAATGATCCGTAAAGGAACGGAATCCGTTGTTCATGATGCTGATCGATTGAAGAAGGTTAAACACGAGCACAGGCTCCATCACATTCAGTTCGAGCTGGCCTGCTTCAGAAGCGAGGCAGATCGTATGGTCGTTCCCAATGACTTGGAAGGCGATTTGGTTAATCAGCTCAGCCATGACAGGATTGACTTTTCCCGGCATAATCGACGAGCCCGGCTGTCTTGCCGGAAGGGAAATCTCAGCCAGTCCTGCGCGCGGACCAGATGCCATTAATCTCAGGTCATTGGCGATTTTGGACATATTCATCATGCAGACTTTCAATGCCGCTGATACTTCCGTATATGCGTCCGTATTTTGCGTCGCATCGACAAGGTGGTCAGCGCCGACAAGCGGAAGTCCGCTGATGTCCGCCAAATATTTGACGACATGTTCAATATAGCGGGGATCTGCATTCAGCCCGGTTCCCACTGCGGTAGCGCCCATATTAACCTCGTACAGATGCTGGCGCGACTGTTTAATCCGCTTGATGTCGCGTTCGATCACGCGGCAGTACGCTTCGAATTCCTGGCCGAGGCGAATCGGAACCGCATCTTGGAGATGGGTGCGCCCCATTTTGATGACATGGTCAAAGTCGCGCGCTTTTTTCTTAAAGGCGTCAAGCATGTAATCCATCGTATCGAGCAGCTTTTCCAGAAGCTTGAGCGTCGAAATGTGAATGGCCGTCGGGAATACGTCGTTTGTCGATTGCGACATGTTGACGTGCGTATTCGGACTTAAGTGAATATATTCCCCTTTCCCGTGGCCGAGCAGTTCAAGCGCGCGGTTGCCGATGACTTCATTCGCATTCATGTTCATTGAAGTTCCGGCGCCGCCCTGGATTGGGTCGACGATAAATTGATCATGCAGCTTGCCGTCGATAATCTCGTCTGCCGCTTGAACAATCGCTTCACCGAGGCCTTTATAAAGGCGCTTTGTTTCCATGTTCGCGAGCGCGGCCGCTTTTTTCACAACAGCCAATGCTTTGATCATTTCTTCGTGAATTTTGTAGCCTGTGATCGGGAAATTCTCCGCTGCCCGCAATGTTTGAATACCGTAGTAGACATCGGCCGGAATGCTTTTTTCTCCGAGAAAATCTTTTTCCGTCCGGTATGTCATTTCAGCTTTCATTTGCTAACCCTGCTTTCTTTTTTAAATGATGATATCGTCTGAAATCGGTGTCTCCATGATTTTCTTCACTTCACCGGGATCCCCGGTTTGCCCTAAGGCCCACATGAGTTTCGGCACGATTGCTTCGGTGTTCATGTTTCTTGAACGGATAATGGCATCCTGGTTTACCTTTCGGCCAACCTCGTAAATGCTCATATCTTCTCCTTCTTCAAGGCATTGCGTCGTAATGGCGACGACGATTCCGGAATCGATCAGCTCGTTCACTTTTTCCAGAATGTTTCTTTTTTCAAATGGAATACCGCCGCTGCCGTAGCTTTCAATCACAATACCTTTATATGAATCTTTCAGACAATCCAAAAACTCGGGCTTTAAGCCGGGGTGCAATTTTAAAAGACACACATCAGTATTTAAGGAAGTATCAATCTTCAATGTGCCAGGCTTTGCCTCAGGCGCCCGCTTGTTGTACTCGATTTCCTTGTCATGGATGAAAGCGATATAAGGATAGTTGATACTTTCAAAAGCATCATAGCTTTTCGTTCTCAATTTGATCGCTCTCGTTCCCAAAATGACACGTCCATCAAAGACGACGTACACTCCGCCGATCCCGTCGCAGGCAAAGCGGACCGCGTCTTTAATATTTTTCTTTGCGTCCGTCTTCTTAAATGTAATCGGAACCTGGGAACCCGTAATCACAACAGGCTTGTCAACATTCTGCAGCATGTATGAAAGCGCTGCCGATGTATAGGCCATCGTATCTGTGCCATGGGTGATCACAAACCCGTCATAGCGGCTGTAATTTTCATAAACCGCTTCCGCCATTTGCACCCAGTGTTCAGGCTGCATATTTGTACTGTCTATATCCATTAAAGATTGGCAATCTATCGTATAATTTGAGTAGTCATCAGATAAATAGCTGAGAAGCTCTTCCGCTTTAACCCCCGGTGCCAGTCCATTTTCTCCTTCTACTGAAGCAATGGTCCCGCCGGTGGTCAAGAGCAGTAACTTTTTCATGTGCAACACCTCTTTAAGAAGTCAATTTATTCAGTCTAAAGCACGATCAGAAAATCAATGGCGGTCTGCATGTAAGCGCTGTATACGCTTTTTGCGTACCTTTAATGCAATTATAGTCTTCAAATGTGAAATAATCAAGAAAGTTTATTCATTACGCGTACACTTTTCCTGATATTATGCTATAATCACTTTGAATCAAAAGGAGCGTAAAATATGAATTTAGATCGATTAACAACACTGAGAAAAAGTAAAAAATGGTCATTGCAATATACTGCCGACCTTCTCGGGATTGCAAAAAGCACTTATGCGGGCTATGAATCAGGCTATCGCCGCCCTTCTTTAGAGGCGCTGATCGAAATCGCTGATTTATTCAACACCTCAACCGATTATTTGCTTGGCAGAGTTGACGATCCGCGGAATGGGAAGGATAAAAGTGATGCCATTGAGTTGACCGAATGGGGCAAGCACAAGCTTGCGATCGACGGGACGCTTCTTTCTGAAGAAGACATCAAACAGATGGCGGCGTTTATCAAGGTTAAAAAACAATTTGACAGCAATTCTAAAAGTTAAATATAGAACGAAAAAACTTGACTGGCAGGGAGGCCAATCAAGTTTTTTTATGACTAGACATATAAAAATTTTACACAAACCGCTTCCGGAGCCGGGACATTAGATTGCAAAAGCGTCAGTCTCCCCGTTTTTTCATCTCTTGCAAACAATGTCAGTGTTCCTGTTTCCTGATTGGCAGCGATCAAAAACTGTTCGGATGGATCAAGCGCAAAGTCCCGCGGCCATTCCCCTTCAGTTGAGACGTGTTCAACAAGGGTAAGCTCGCCCGAATGTTCGTTGACGCTGAAGACGGCAACACTGTCGTGTCCGCGATTTGAAGCGTATACAAATTTGCCGTCCTTTGTGACGTGGATGGCGCCGCCCTGGCTCGCACCGTCAAAGCCTTCCGGCAATGCCGAAATCACTTGAATCTCCCTGAATTCACCCAAATCAGGGTTGTATTCCAACACGATGACTTCATTGCTCAGCTCCGTTAATACATATGCATACTTTTCCTGCGGGTGGAACTCGATATGTCTCGGCCCTGAGCCCGGTGCAGCAGCGTGTTTTTTCACTTCTTCAAGCCGGCCCTCTTTCAATTGATACGTGATGATAAGGTCCGTTCCGAGATCGACCGCCACTGCATATTTCTGATCAGGCGTAAATCCGGAATAATGGGTGTGTGCTTTTTCCTGTCTCTCATGCGGTCCTGATCCCTCATGATGCACCTCTGATGAAGGTGCAAGCAGACCGCGGTTCTCATTTAAAGGATAAGAGATGATCGTCCCGCTGTGGTAATTGGCGGAAAGAACATAGCGATTGTCCTGATCGACACTGACATGACAAGGTGACGGCCCTTCTTCCGTTTGCCCGTTGATGAAGGTCAGCTCACCGGTGGAGCCATCAATCCGATACGCGGCAACTCCGCCCTTGTCTCCGTCTTTCGCAACCGCATACAGCATTTCATTGTCTTTGGCGATATTCAAATATGTCGGACTGCCTAACTTTGCAGCGAGCTTCGGCGTCGTTAACGCTTTGTTCTCCGTATCAAGCTCGAATGTATAAATCCCTTCGCTGTCTGCTTTTGTATACGTTCCGATATAACCTCTGTACTTCGGCATCTTGATCCTCTCCTTTTTATACAGTCGTCCATTCCTATTTTAACTTACTGAAGCTGAATAATCATGATCTGGTATATAAAAACCTTAGACGCTCATATGAAAAAACCTTTTTATGATATTCTTAACATAAAAGGCTTTGACATCCGCTTATATCATGGAATCGCTCTCGTCCGGCAGCGGAGAAGTGAAAAATACCGATTTGAAAACGTTGTAACGACTCATTTTGCCACTGTACTTGAAATGTATCTCCATGAAAATTCCCTCTCTAAAAGACTTGCGGGGTAAAATGGATAAAGTCATATTATCTATGTAAGACTATTTTTTACAAAATTGCGAAACTTTCCAGCCTGCTAATCGTATAAAAACAAAAGTTATATATTATGAAGGGGGTTTTTATATGCTAGTTGGAATAATTGGTTTTATCTTGGTGATATTCTTCCTCTACGCCGCCATGGCGCCGTCCGACGGAAACAACAGCGGCTCTTCAACTTTCTTTGTCGGGGGTCCTGATTCATCCGGAGACGGCGGCGGTGATTGCGGTGGCGGCGGCGATGGTGGCGGCGGCTGTTAAAACCTGCCGGCCGCCTTTCTCCTGCTCCTGCTCGGATTCTTAGGCTGGATGCAGCTCTTGCTGCAATCAGCGGCCAATTCCCTTCATAATTTGTTCACCATCTACTCCAAAAACATTCTAGTCAATTCAGTTGTTTAACCCGACTTCCGATTGGGAATGATGTTAGGACAACAGCTCCCCACTCTTCAACCGATACAAAAGTCATAAAAATTCGATTCCGATACAAAATATATAAAACTTTGCACCCGCTTGTTCGATATTAAAAGAAGACATTCATGACAAGGAGGGGTTTTTCCAGATGATTTTTTTACTGGTTTTATTCGCTCTGTTTATTTTGTATTCATTCTTTTTTGACAAGAGCAACAAAAGACCGTATAACAAAGCGGCCGTGAAAAGCGAAACATTGGTCCGCCAGCCAGCAGCGCCGACCGGATGTTTGAGGGTAATCGAAACCGCACCAGGGCAGACGGAAAACCGCCGAACCTCTGAAGGTATGCGCCCGAATCTGCGGCTTATCATCAACCCGACGCACCAAAGCGATAAAAAATAAGGAAAGCGGCATTGGTGAATGCCCTTTCCTATTGTCTGCTGTGTTCTATCATTCTTCCAAACGCTTCCGGCGACATGCCCGGCGCGATGCGGACCCTGTGCAGCGCATACATCCCCTGATCCCTTCGAGCCGCACCCGGCTCTGTCGTCACCGCCATTTGATAGCCCGCTTTTTCAGCCTGTTTGAGCGTCTCGGCGTTATAGCGGCCGACCGGATAACTCAGCATAATTGTGTTTTGCTTGAGCATACCGTCAAACAATGTTTTGGAACGCGTCATTTCGCTCAGCTGCTGCTCCGGCGCCAGTCCGTTCAGTTCGACATGATTGATCGTGTGGCTTTCGATGGCAATACCGTGCCCGGCCATTTCTTTCATTTGGGCTTCGGTCAAATGATTCTTTCTGCCGATCGATTTGCCGATCATAAAAACCGTCGCCTTCATCTCATATTCTTTTAGAATCGGGTATGCTTTTTCAAAGTTATCTGTATAGCCGTCGTCGAACGTAATCAGCACGCATTTTTCACTCGGCATTTTATCCTGTGTTAAGACAATATAGGCTTCTTCGGGCGTCAGCGTGTAATAGCCGTTATCCTTGAGCCATTTCATATGTCCGCGAAATTCCGTCTCCGGCACCCGCAGGCTGTTTCCCGATGAGATGCTGTGATACATGAGAATCGGAATGCGGGCCGGTCCGTCTACTTTGATCCAATCGGCTGTATCAATGGACGCTGGGTTTTGCTGAGAATCCTTTTCAGATCGCTCCGGCGCCTGCTGCGCCGCTTTTGATATTGCCTTTTCTTCCCCTTTTGCTTCATGGCTGGAACACCCGTAAAGCGCTCCCGTCAACATAAACAACATGAGGATCAGCTTCGTTTTTTTCACTCTTCTTTCCTGCTTTCGGTTTAACTTTTTTTGCTTTCTTAATATCGGCCGGACGCCAGGGTGTTTTGAGCATTCACGCAAACCATGCCTGATAGAGTCTCTCGATCCCTTCCTCGATGTCTTGTTCAGAAAGTCCTCCAAATCCCGCCATCACGATGGAAGAGGGGCTCTCACGTGGATCGATCCAAAAGTCTGAGACGGGATAAACTTTTACATCATGCTTTTCCGCTTTACCAATGAGGTCCTTTATATCCCGTCTGATTTCCATTAAAATATGGAGTCCCGCTTTTTCTCCGATGATGTTGACCTCATTGCCGAAATGCTTTTCGATCGCTGAAATCAATGTTTGATGCTTCTCCTGGTACACTTTTTTCATTTTGCGAATGTGCCTTTCAAAAAACCCTTCTTTCATAAACAAATACATCGCTTTTTGAATCATCGGTGAGGAAGATTGACTGTAGCGGCCTAATCTTTCGCGGAATCGCTCTGTCAGCTTCTGCGGCAGAACGATATAACTTAATCTGGCCGCCGGTAAAAAGCATTTGGAAAATGTCCCTAGATAAATGACATGATCTTTTGTATCAAGCGCTTTTAAAGATGGAATAGGCTGACCCCGATAGCGAAATTCACTGTCATAGTCATCTTCAATAATGTAGGCATCATTTTGGTCAGCCCACTTCAGCAATCTCAATCGTTTTTGAATCGGCAGCACCATCCCATATGGAAACTGATGGGATGGCGTAATGTAGGCGAGCTTCGCCCTGCTCTTCTTGAGCTGCGACAAATCGATTCCATCCGCTTCAAGCCCGATTGGATGGGTGGCGTATCCATGGTTCAGAAAAACGGAGCGGACACCGTCATACCCGGGATTTTCAACCGCAACCATCCGCCCGTTGGAGGAGAGCAGCTGACAAAGCAGGCTGACCGCGGACTGCGTCCCTGAACAGACCACGATTTGCTCAGAGGAACAGCGGACGCCTCTTGCTTGAAATAAATGCTTGGCCAATTCTGCCCGGAGACCTTTGTCGCCTTGACGATCACCGTACAGAAACAAATCCGGACTCTCACTGTTCATCGCATCTTGCAGACACTTCTTCCATGTTTTGAGCGGAAAATGGTCCAAATCGATATCGCCATACTGAAAATCATATTGCACAGAAGGTTCTTCCTCGCGTTTTTGCCGTACAGGATATGTAAAGCGGCGAGTCGGAAAAAGCGGTTTTTCCAGCGGGAGCACTTTGATGCCGCTTCTTGGCCTGCTCTCTGTATACCCTTCTGCAGTCAGCTGCTGATAGGCGCTCTCAACGGTATTTTTGCTGATATGTAAATGCCGGGATAAATAGCGGATAGACGGCAGAACCGTGCCGGGAGGGATCCCGCCCTCTTCAATCTCCTTTTTAATATATTGATAGAGCTGAATATAAAGCGGTGTCCTCACTGTTTTGTCTAGTAAAGGCGTTAATTCTATCATCATCTGACCTCATCAAGTTTTCTTCTATTGTCTCTTTTTAAAGGGACAATAACAACCTACAATCATATCATAACACCTAAAAAGGAGCGTGACCGCTATGCACCATTCCATCCGCCAGCAGCAGCGGGCCTGCACAGATTCAGAAAAAATCGGCCGGTTTTTAAGCGAAGCCCAAACCGGATACCTCGGCTTGGCCGCTCAAGGGACACCCTATGTCATCCCTTTGAACTTCGTTTGGAAAAACGGACAGATTTACTTTCACGGAGCATCAGAAGGGCGAAAGATTGAGATGCTGCACGAAAATCCAAACGTATGCTTCACGGTCAGTGAACAATATGGAACAATGGTTCACCCGGTTCCCGCAAAAACAGATACCGCATATATGAGCGTCATACTTTTTGGCACAGCGTCAATCATCACTGATTTAGATGAAGCAACATCTGCCATGCAGACTCTTCTTGACAAATATGTACCGGGATACTACAGTTCTTCGCTGCAAAAAGTCCATGTAGAAAAGTACCGGTCGTCTCTAGGCAGCAAAACCGTTGTTTTCAAAATCGCGCCGGATACGATCACCGCAAAAGAAAACGCGCTGAAGCAAAACATGACATTTGAACAGGGGCGGACCGTAAAAGAAGATCGATGACAAAAAAGACCCTAAAGGCTTATGCTGAAGGGTCTTTTTAAAATTGTCAGGCAGAAACCCCGCCTGATTTTTCACCCGAGAAATTTCAATCCCGCCGTATATCGCTTTCGCTTCTTTTTTGTCCAGCAAACGAGCGCCAGTCTTTCCTCCGGATGCTTCTCATCAATTGAAATCAAAACATTCCCGTCGATTTCAAGCGGGACGTCGGCTTCGATTTGACAGCCTGACACACTGATATCCTTGATCACAATTTGATGCGGATTTTGCTCTGAGGCCGCGGGATAAAGGAGCGTCCCCATTCCTTGAAAAGCTTCGCGGACATACTTTCTTTTGAATGATTCCGGGCTCTTTTCCGTTTTCATCAAAAAGCGCACAGCCGTTGACAATGTGTCAGCCCGTTTTCCCGGTCGGCTTTTTTCGCATTTTCCGCCTGAAACATATAGCCGATCAGCTTGACATACAGGTCGCGCTCCATCTCTTTGAACCTCAGTCCAATTTCGATTTCGTTTCCTATCTTCGTCGTCCAGATCACCTGTACCGGCAATTTCCCGACACCGTCAATCATAAGGCCGTCCACTTGATAATACATATCCGCATCTGCTGAATAAGGCAGGCTGATACGGGCACCCGTGTCGCTGATATCCTTCAATTCACATTGATGGATTTGCTCTGAAGCGGTTGTTGAAAAGGATTCCGTTTGGTTGATGCTGAAACGCTCAGAGCTGCGGAACCTCGGCCTGTCAAAAGCGACGAGCAAAGCGAGAACGAGCCCCGCCATATTATAAAGAACCCAAAATAAATTGTATGATGTCACATTGATGTCAAATGTATGAAGGACGACATAATCGTAAAGCGTTTTGCCGAGAGCCGCCAACGTCATGCCAAGCAGCACGGCGCACGGATAGGCTGTCATATATTTAAATTTGCGCCGGTCGGTATTGACTCCCTTAGGCGTCACTTTAAAATCAAACCGTTTTTTGAAGATAAATTCGGACAAAGCCGACATCGCCATATGCGGCGCCATCGATGTATCATAAATATGGCTCCAGCTCATGCTGCGCTGCCTGTCGGAAATGACCTTAAATGAAAGATAAGACCCCAAAAACGCCGGCAGCCAAAACGTAGTGATCGCCCAGAGATCTGTCTTTAAGCTATGAATCCCAAACAGCAAAAACAATAAAGGCGCTAAAATATACACCATTTTAAAGACACCGAAAAACCAAAAGAGGATGCCGTCAAAATACAGAATCCGCTGCATCGGTGTGAGGCCTTTTAAAAATAAAGGATTCCACTTCTTTCCGCACTGAATATTTCCTCTGCACCAGCGGTCGCGCTGTTTCAGAAGATCGGTCCAGGTTTCGGGTGCAAGACCGACCGCCAGCACTTCTTTGACAAACACAGACTTGTATTTCGTTTGCAACAGCATTCCCGTCGCCATATCTTCCGTAATCACTCCGGTTGCAAAACCGCCGATCTCCTCTAAAGCACTTCTTCGGAACACGGTGTTGCTGCCGACATACATAACAGCATTAAAACGGTCCTTTCCGGCCTGGAGCCTTCTCATGAAAAAGTCCTGCTCATTTGGAATATTCGCGCCTGAAAACAGGTTGTATTGATATGGATCTTCATTATAGAAGGCTTGGGGTGTTTGTACAAAAGCGACCTTTTTCTTTTTAAAATAGCCGACGGTCTTTTGCAAAAACGCAGGCAGCGGCACCATATCGGCATCCATTGTCACAATCAGTTCGCCATTTGAACAGCTCATGGCGTGATTCAGATTTCCCGCCTTGGCATGCTCATTGTTTTTTCTCGTCAAATAATGAACGCCGAACTCTTCAGCGAGCTTGCGAATATCCGCTCGCTTGCCGTCGTCGCAAAGATAAATATTGACAAGCTCTTGAGGATAATCGAGATTCAGACATCCTGCCACCGATTTTTTCAAAACATGCCGCTCTTCGTTATACGTCGCAATTAAAATATCAACGGTCGGCCATTGCTCCTGATCATCAAGCGGTTCTGGCGCCCGCTTTTTTTCCTTCCACATGAGCGTATAAAAGATCAATAGCTGCACAAAGCCGATGCATTCGGTTGCAACGAGGATCACACCCATGGCCACATCGAGCGGGCCGGAACTTGGAAGGGTAAAACCGAACCGCCAAACAATATAAACGGCGTTTGTGATCAGACACATGATAATCAGCGGCTTTTTAAAACGCGGACTTGCCAGGCAGCCTAAAAAGCCGACCAAGAGCAAGACAACCGTTACCAGAGGGTAGTAGTGTAATATGTATTCCATGTTTTTCTCCTATGACAATTTTTATGGCAGAGAAAAAACCCCGTTGAGGCAGGGTCTTTTACCAACATATCCATAATTTTTTCACACTCGAATATATTACCACTTTTCAATCTCAATTTCCTTATAAAATACTATTTTTTTAATTCTTTGTGATGATAACACAATATTTTATGAAACTATAGACCCTTTTACAAACGATTCTATCGTATTGCTTTTTCATTTATTTGATGTATATTCCATTTCAATTAAAACAACAGCATCCCTTGCTACGTTTTCAGCCGCATCTGAACCATTGGTCGCAGAAGCCTCTGCTAATCGGGGATGGCCAGCCGTCTGTTGAAACGGTCTTCTTCAAGGTGAAAAGGTCTTCCCGCCTAAATGTTTGATTTATTTTTGACGAAATAACAGCCGTTTTGTGTCCATTCCCCTTCCAAAATCAGGGTTTTGAGGATCCGAGCCTATTTAAATCAGCTCTCGGCTACCGAAAAGCTGCCTTTTGTATGATCAAGACAAGCAAAGGCGGACACTTTAAAATCAACAGGCAACCGGTAGGTCTTCTTGCATGGTTGTCTGAATTTTGACTTTTTTAGTATACTTAATTTAGTTAAATAACACAGCAAAGGGATTTTTTAAGAATGGGGGAAAGAATGATGGAAGCAAAATCAGAAGTTCAACATATTCCGATTCAACAGCCAAAAGAAAAAGATGAAAACTTTTTTGCCAAAGCGATGCATCTGAAAATCGGCATTATTCCGCTGCCTGTCTATCTACTGCTACTCGCTCTGATCGTCACCTTCGTTTATATGCATGACCTTAAAAGCGACATTTTGACTGCGATTGCTGTTACGGGGTTTTTCGGCTTTACATTCGCACAAATCGGCAAGTCGATTCCGTTCATCCGTTCTGTTGGCGGGGCCGCGATTCTCGCCACATTTATACCTTCGGCGATCGTCTATTATCACTTGATTCCAGAGGATATCATTAAATCAACAACTGAATTTACAGAAAACTCAAACTTCCTTTATCTATTCATTGCAGCGATTGTTGTCGGCAGTATTTTAGGAATGAAAAGAGAAACCTTGATCAAAGCATTTCTTAAAATATTCATCCCGCTGATTGCCGGGTCGATCGCTGCGGGGGCAGTCGGTTTATTGGTCGGCACATTGCTCGGCCTGGGGTTTCAGCACACATTGCTTTATATTGTGATTCCAATCATGGCCGGAGGTGTCGGCGAAGGGGCGATCCCGCTGTCCATCGGCTATTCTGAGATTATGCCGATGTCCCAGGGAGAAGCCTTTGCATTGGTCATCCCTTCCATTATGTTTGGGAGCTTAAGTGCTGTTATTTTATCAGGCGTTTTAAATGTTGTCGGAAAGAAAAGACCGGAATGGACGGGCAATGGTAAGGTGGACCGCTCGGAAACCGATGATACGCTCCCGCTTGAGAGCCGGGATAAGGAAAAAGAAAGCGTGTTTAACCTGTCTCATTTTGCTTCCGGCGGGATATTGGCTGTTTCACTGTATTTGGTCGGCATGCTTTCCCATGATTTATTCGGATTCCCTGCTCCTGTGATGATGCTTTTATTGGCCGTAGCCGTTAAACTGTTCCGTCTGGCACCGGCACATTTAGAAAACGGAGCCTACAGTGTGTCACGCTTTTTTTCAACTGCTGTCACCTATCCGCTGCTGTTTGCCATCGGTGTCTCCATGACACCTTGGGACAAGCTGATCGCCGCGTTCAACATTGCCAACATCATCACGATCGTCTCTGTTGTCGTCACAATGATGGCCGTCGGCTTTTTGACCGGAAAATGGCTCAACATGTACCCGATCGAAACCGCCATCATCAACGCCTGCCATTCCGGCCAGGGAGGCACCGGCGACATCGCCATTCTCAGTGCGGCTGAGCGCCTTGAGCTGATGCCGTTTGCCCAAGTATCCACAAGGATCGGCGGAGCGATCACCGTCACGCTTACATTGCTGTTATTGGCCCAGTTTTATTGAATAACCAAGCCTGCAGATATACTGCAGGCTGTTTTTTCTTACCTGCGTATTTTTTTCGGAACATAGTCCGGGTAATCTGTTACGATTCCATCCACTCCAGCCTTGATAAGCGGGGGAACTTCGTGGCGGGAACGGATGGTCCAAGGCGTAATCTTCATGCCGAGCGCATGAATCCGTGAAACAAGGGTCGGATCAACGGCCACATTGATTAAATTGGCATTGACATAGTCGGCATACCCGGAAAAGTCCTTCAGCTTTTCATTTGTCAGGTCTGTGACCTTTGAAGTCAAAACACCTGTCGGGACGGCCGGAAGCAGTTCATGCATTTTCCGTACGGAATTGAAGTTAAATGATTGAACGATCACTTGATCGTGTTTCGGCTTATCCATGCGCCGTTCTTTTAGAGCTGCGGCGATTTTTTCCTCTATGCCCGGATAGAGGGCAGGCTCCTTTAATTCAATGAGCATGCCGATTTTTCCTTTATACCGGTCAAGGACTTCTTCAAACGTCGGAATGCGTTCACCGGTGAACTGCGGTCCGAAATAGCTCCCCGCATCAAGCTTGCGCAGCTCGGCAAGCGTCAGATCCTTTACAGCGACCGGCTCCTCTGAATCAATGTCTGTCGTGCGGTTTACCGTCGTATCATGGATGACGACAAGCTCCCCGTCCTTTGACATCTGCACATCCAATTCGATATAATCGGATTTCATTTTGTACGCTAAATCAAAAGCGGCCACCGTGTTTTCAGGCGCATATCCGGAAGCCCCCCTGTGCGCAATGACATCCACTTTGTGAGGTTTCCCCTCCTGCTCTGCCGCGGCCGCATTTGGCGCAAACAGCAGTAAACCGAAGGACGCTCCAATCAATGAAGACAACACCGATTTTTTTAGACCTGCTGACATATGACCCACTCCCCTTTTTCTGTTGACTTGCCGTTCGCTATAAAAGTATAGCTTCTGACTGTAAACATTATGTTTCAACAGTCTTGAATTTTCATAAAATCAAAAAAGATTCCCTCATTTGAGGGAATCAGCGTTCACAGGCGATTTTATCCTTGTCGCGGTCAAGCCTTTTATTCGCGTCATACAGCGCTTTGGATACATAAGGCTTGTACTTCGTTTTACCGCCTTTGTTTTTTACCGATTTAGCGCGGGCAACACCGCCTTTATACGCCTTATTCAGCGCCTTGCAATTTTTATATGTTTTCACTTTTGTTTTCGCTTCCGCGGTGTCCCCGGTACTGCAGGAAAAACCGATGGCGAGACCGATGGAAAGGAAAACAGCAAACCATTTTTTCATTTTATATACCCCCTCATGTTTATGAAATCTTTTTCATCATATGCCATTTCATTCCTTTCGGCAAGAAAAATATGACATCTTGTTCAAATCAAAAAACCGGCGCCCGCCGGTTCAAGTTTTATATTCGAGCTCACAGGTTTTTTTTAAAACAGAGCCGATTTCATAAGCAAGCTCTTTCGGATGGATGCACCATTTGTCTTCAATTGGATGCTTCCAATCGTCATCTTTAATCAGTTTAAGCGCATAATGGCCTGCCGGATCGGTTTCCGGAAACCATTCTACATCTAATAACAGATTTTTTTCACGACATTTTAGCTGGAGCAGATCCTGCTTGAAATGGGACTGCCACAGCTTGCTGTCAGAAGCTAATTCATCCGGATTGATATCTGTTAAGCCATGGCGCAAAACCGCCCAGCCGGTCGGGATGCGCAGCCTCAGCAAATCGCCTGGATTCCCCTGATCGCCATCCTCTTTCAAAATGACCTTCTCCAATCGTTCGACCAGCTCGTCGTACGGAATATCTAAAATCTCGCCTGCCCGCTTTCCGCAGGCGTCGATCAGCCTGATGGCATATCGCTTCCCTCCGTCATGATCGACTTGTACGATTTCACGGCTTTCTTCCTGTTCAAGGAGCAGCAATTTTTGACGGCGGTCGCGAATGGGCTTTTGATATAAATGATTTTCGATAACCTTCCAGCCCTCTTGGATTTTCAATGGATGCAATTTAAAAAAGTAATGGAATCTCGTCAATCGTCTCACTTCCCATATCATAAATAGACTAGTCCGTCCTCTTAAATACCAGCCTATGCAGGGGCTTTTGTTTTAGAACCGAAGCACAAAAAAACTTGAAGATCAAATCTTCAAGTCAGTCTGCTATATGGTATATCTTGATTTGGCTGAGGAGGTCTGAGTTGTGGCTGCTTAAAACAGCGATTTTATCCTGTCCCAAAAACCTTCCTCTTAAAAATGTCATATTGTTCTCAGGCTGCAATGTGACGCGCTCAGTCTGAGTCGATAATTCGATGATGTTCTCCTGCACAAACATTGCCGTTTCACCGGAATAATGGACTTCATGAGGCTTATAACTGGATGTCAAAAATATTTTGTCCCTGTTGGAAGGATAAACATAGTATCTGTTATTTCTCGTATTCACTATAATGTGCGGCTCATCCATGTCATAGCCTACCACAGGCGAACCCTTTGTTTCCGACCAAAAAGAATAGAACGTCTCATATGCGTCTTTTACCTCAGCACCGCCAATCTTGGCGAAGGTATTTTCCTTGATGCTGTATCGGTAAAACTCGTCATCATATGTGACAAATACAATCTCATCCTTGCCCCATACATAATATTTGGACAAAACGGGAAGATCGTCTTTCACATCGCATATTTGCTGATTCATGTTTTTCAGGTTGAAATAAAACAGCCGCCGTTCATTCTGGAAGAAAACAACCAATTCTTCCCCTGAGGCGTTTTTAAAAGAAGCATCAATGACGATGTCCTCTACATTGAACTCCTTGAGCACATTTAAATGGCCGTTGAACACGGTGATGCCTTCATAGTCGTCATTGACGACTACTTTATCAGACAGCACTTCCATAAAATAAATGTCTTTTTCAGATTCTGTTTGATGAAGTTCAAGTAATTTCATGGTATTTTCCTTTCAGCACGCTATTTGATGAATTTTGAAATCGATTTGTTTGGATCCGCTTTGCTCGGGTCCAATACACCGCTGATCGGATCCGCTTCCCCCAGATGTTTTCTCCCTGTGCGGTCAAACACCTCGATATGGGAGGCTTCTCCTACATGAAGCGTATCACGGTAGTAATACAGACCGTCTTTTTCATATACTTGAGCGCCCTTTACACGGATTTTTGTTCGTTTAAATTCCTCGCCGCTGAGGAACGTTTCGTGGTCCTGCGGCACTCTTTTTTCCTTGACATAAGCCCTGTTGTTCTTATTAAGCTTCTCGTATAATTCCCTTCTTTTTTCCTTGCTGTAGTGATTGCCGTTATGAGCGACATAGTCTTTCTGTGACATGCCTTCCGGTTTCGGATCCCATATCGGTTTTGCTCGCCTTGGGCCGTCCTTCGCAGAAAATGCCAGCAAATCCTGCAGCGATTTTTTCTCAACACCGATGCGGGCCACCGCTGGTCCGGCGTGTGTCGCCAGCTGTTCGACGCGAATGCCGACCGGGACTTCGATCTTTCCTACATTCTTTTTGACTGTGTCGACAGCTTGCTTGGCCCGGTTCAGCTTATCATTGATCCACTTGCTGCTGTGGGCCTTGTATGGAAGCTTTTTCACCGGAAGTTTGTCGGCATAACGCGCCGCCGCTCCCACGCCTGTAATAGCCAGCGCATTGAACAGGCTTTGCTTCCGCTGTTCGTCTGATAATTTGTTGCCGAACATATCCCGTCCGGTCGCCGCTTCTCCGAAACCGTTCGCCGCTGTTAAACCGTAAATCCCGTATTCTGCTTTTTTCAAGTAGTCCAGCGATTTTGCCGACTTGTAAGCGTCAAGGGCATGTTCAGCAGCATTGACACCTTTGGCTGTTTTATAGATCGCTTTGCCGCCTTTAAAAGCGCGACCGGCCCAACCGACCACCGGGATGAAGCCTGCAGCAGCCATAGCTCCGGCTGTGACCCGTTGAGCAGCGCTGAGCTTTTCGCCTGTAACGGGATCGATTCCTTCCGTCGCTCTTTTATAATCATAATAGCCTGTCACTTCCCCGGTAAAGGTGCAAACTGTATCCCAGGCTTTTTCATACCATGGCCTGTTTGCCAGCTCCTCTTGCTCTTTCGCGATCCGTCTTGCTTCTTCCTGCTCTTTTTTGATTGAAAGGTATTCGGATATTCCCTTTTCGACTTCGTCCTTCAGCCCGTAGACTTCGCTATTGTGGTAGGCATTGGCGTTAAAGTATAAGGGCGAGGCTTCCTTGCCCTTTTGTGTCGCATGAACAAGCGCACCGTACAAGCCCAGGACAAAACTTTCTTCTGTTTCTGATAAGGCATACTCTGACTTTAAGTCTGCATCAAATTCGTTTACTTTTGTTACCGTTTCCTCACGTTCTTTTTTCGCTTTGTTCAGATGGGATTCAAAGGTTTCGCTCGAAAACGTTTCCAGTGTGAGCACATCATCGATTTCAGCAAAGATTTTTTTCAGCTCTTTTTTTTGTTCGGAAACGATGGACTTTGATGTGGCGTGAGCATTTGCCAGCTCATTTTCTAAAAAGTCAAGCTTGACGACCGTATCCCCGGAAAGGTCGAGGTCTTCGGCAGCGCCGGCGATGCCGTCGAAAAAGGCAACCTGTTTATCGATCAGGCCGAGCCATGCATCTGCAACATCTGCCTGTGCCTGATAAAAATCTTTGATGGCTTCAGCACCTTCTCCCTGAAAATCATCCCCAAGGTTTACGACATTATGAAACTGCTTTTTCAAAGAAGCGATTTGCTCTCTTAAATCCCGGTATTGCTGCGAGCGTTCTTTCATCGCAGAGATTAAGGTTTTTGCTTCGTAGATTTTCATCGGCCTTAAGCCCTTTCTTTAATTATTTTCGATTTGAAACCTCTTCGGTCCTAGAACAGACGCCTTGTTAAATCACCGATGGTGCTGCCCAGTTCTTCGAGGGCTTCCTCCCCTTTTGAAAGAAGCTCATCTGCCGTATGAGCCAGCCCCCTTGCAGCGGATAAAGCACCCTGCTCGATTTCCAGCAACACGATCTTGGATTGGATCCTTGCCTTATAGCTTTCATAATCATTCATGGTGATGTTTTGCATTTCATTGTACGCTTCATCTCTTGCCTCCGAAAATTTTTCTGAACGGCTGCCATTCCACGATGAGCCCAGATTGGGACTTTGGATCTTTTTGATTTCTTTTAAAGACGTATTTTGTTCTGCTTCTATTTTGCTTTTAGCCCGTTTCAGTCTCGATATTTTTTCTTCAAGATCGGCTGATTGGCTGGAGATCGCCGCATGGATGCGATCCAGCATATCCGAATAGCTCATTAAATCGTCACCTCTGTATTAAAATGAGAGACTCATATTTTTGAATTTTGGCAAAAATGTGTTTGTAGGTCTTTTTCCATAATTTAAATTATAAGGCTGAAAGTAGCAGAGATGAATAGGAAAATCGGCTCTTTTTTGCAGAAAAAAACCGCCTGGCGGCTAAGGCGCGCCAAGCGGTTTTTTGTTTTATTCACCGTCTTTTTCTTTCCCGTAATGATATTTTGACGGATCAACAGGGGTAAAGTCAGGAAGTTCATGGAATCTCAGCAGGTCTTTATAAAGGACCTGGTCAGACAGTTCAAGCTCTTCTGACACCTGTGATTTAATATTTTCGACTTCTTTATTCGATTTGATCTCTTTTCCGGTCTTTGTATCATAAACCGTCGTGTCGATCACCGTGTATTTTGGTGTGACAAAGTTGCCGTTTCGGAAAGGGACGGTTTGGTCATGTTCTTTCGAGAAGAGATCTGTCCCGAAATTGATATATTTATTGCTGTCGATTCCTTCGAGATGAAGAATCGTCGGCATGACATCCATTTCCCCGCCATACGTATGGTTGACTCCGCCTTCTTTGCCCGGAATGCGGATCATCAGCGGTACGCGCTGATTCATCGCGTTTTGATACGGTGTAATCTCTTTGCCTAATACCTCTTTCATCGCCCGGTTATGATTTTCTGAAATTCCGTTGTGATCTCCGTAGATGATGATCACGGAATCATCATATAATCCCGATTTTTTCAGATCCTTAAAGAACTGTTCGAGGGCTTCATCAAGATAACGGGCCGTCTGGAAGTATCCGTCTACCGTTTTGTCGCCTGTCGTTCCCTTCTCAAGGGTCGCATCCTTATCATCGAGGATGAATGGATAATGGTTTGTCAGTGTCAGCAAATGGGCGTAAAACGGCTGTTTGAGCGATTTCAGCTTCGGAATCGACTCTTCAAAAAACGGCTTATCCTTCAAGCCAAGGTTGACAAGGTTGTCTTCAGACATGTCGTATGTGCTGGCATCAAAGAATTTGTCATAGCCAATCTGTTTGTATACCTGGTCGCGGTTCCAGAATGACTTGTAGTCCCCGTGCATGACGGCACTTGTATACCCTTCTTTTTGGTTTAAAATCGCCGGAAGGGATTGATACGTATTTTGTCCTTTTGTCACAAACGCACTGCCTTCAGGCAGTCCGTAAAGGCTATTGTCCATCATCAATTCGGCATCCGCGGTTTTCCCCTGCCCAGTCTGATGGAAAAAGTTATCAAAATAGATCGTGTTCTCCTGGCCGTGAGCCAGCTTATTCAGAAACGGTGTTACTTCTTTTCCGTTCAGTTTGTAATCGATCAAAAACGTCTGGAAGCTTTCCAGATGAATTTTGATGATGTTCTTTCCTTTTGCAGCGCCGAAGTACTCATCATTCGGCTTCGCATAATGCGAGCTTGTATAATTGACAACGCTCGTCAAATCATCGCTGCTTGCATACGCTTTTTGGCTTGCGGTCTGAGCGGCCTGTACGCCATCATAAATCATGTAATTGTACGGCCCCAAATATTTGACGATATAATTTCGGTCAAATGTTCTTGTCAAAAGCTCGGGACGGTCTTCTTCGGCAATCGAGAGATTGATGAAGAACAACGCCACACCGCTCAACACGATGGCCGCAGCCCATCTTTTTTTCAGCTTGGAAGCCTTGAGTTCAGGCCTGCGGACACACAATGCAATCAGAATGACGAGGTCAATGAAATAGATCGCGTCATGAGCAGCCATGACACCAAAAATTCCGTCTGACATATTGCCGAGGTTTCCGGCTTGTTTCAAGTTTGCAAAAGTCAAAAAGTCATCAAAGAAACGGTAAAACATGATATTCGCATATAAAGCGAACGTCATCACAGCATCAATGATAATGATCCAAACCGCCGCCCGCCGGCCTTTTGCAAATAAAGCCAAACCGAGCGCAACGATCGTAAAGCTGAATGGATTAATAAATAAGAGAGCCTGCTGAGTGGTCCCTTTCACACCTAGATTAAATTCTAAAAAGTAAGAAGCATAGGTTTTAGCCCATACAAAAATAACAGCTAACAGAAAAAAGCTTAGCTTATGAGAAAATATTTTCTTCATGATAACCTCTACCTTTTAAAGTTTTTCTGATTCAAAATAAACAAATTTAACAATAACATAAAATAGGAAAAACGAAAACGCTTTTCTCTAAATCTTAACTACAGCTACCAGCCTGTCAAACCAATTGCATTGCCTCTAAATTATGACGGATATTCCGTCCCAAAGGTTTCACACCTTTTCCAATTCGCTTATCATAAGGAGGGCAGATGCGGGCACAGGCCCTGCTGCATCGGGGATTCCCGAATGAAAAGAGGAAATCTCTCAGACTAGGGAATGAAACAAAGCGCCATAGACTAAAATAGCCTGATGGCGCTGATTCTCAGAATCTGTTAAATATCTTTATGAAATTGATTCAAGTATGCTTTTCTTTGCGCTTCTGTAAACTGACCGATCCAGTCCGCGCGCGCTTCCTCCGTCATATACGGCAGGATGTGCAGCTCCACCGCTTTGTAAAACTCCGGCTCGGGCAGCGTGTTGTAGGTCGGGATCCGCACCATACCATGATTTCCCGTCTGAATCAGGATGTCCATGAAGAAAATACCTTTCGGGCTGTAGCGGTGCCGCCCCATTTTCATGCTTTTGATATCCTTGATATTGACAGATGTTTTTCCGGAAAACAGCCGCCCGTCTTCTCCTTCGATAATGCTGAAGATAACGCCGCCTTTTTTCGTGAAGGCGGGAAAAGCGATAGCGAATAAAGTAAAGAAAAAGAAGCTAAATAATATTCCGGCCGGTATAGCCAATAGATAGAACTTGGTTTGAAAAGTGGCCCCCATATAAAACACCCACAAACTCGCGGCGCCTAAACCAAAGGAGCCTAGAAAAAGCCAACATCTGAAAAACATTTTACTTTTTACGTTTATCGGCGATTTTTGATTTGTGATCATAAGTCCCCCCAAAAACTAAATATCCTTATGAAACTCATTTAAAAATGCTTTTCTTTGCGCTTCTGTAAACTGGCCGATCCAGTCCGCGCGCGCTTCCTCCGTCATATACGGCAGGATGTGCAGCTCCACCGCTTTGTAGAACTCCGGCTCGGGCAGAATGTTGTGAGTTGGAATTCGCACCATGCCATTCTTCCCCGTCTGAATCAGGATGTCCATGAAGAAAATGCCTTTCGGGCTGTAGCGGTGCCGTCCCATTTTCATGCTTTTGATATCCTTGATATGGACGGATGTTTTTCCGGAAAACAGCCGCCCGTCTTCTCCTTTGACAATGCTGAAGATGACGCTGCCTTTTTCGTGAAGGCGGGAAAAATCATGGAAAACGTGAGCAAACCATAAATCATCCCGAGCAGGCCGGCGCCTAAATATAATAATGAATATGTCGATTCGAATTTTATCGCCTCAAAAACGAGCCATATTCCGACTATACCGATACCCGCAGTTCCTGCAAACGCCCATATTCTGAAGAACATCCGGCTTTCCACTTCGACCTGTTCCAAAAACCATGGACCTCCTTTATTTCAGCAAACGACTCTCCCCAAATATCATGTCGCGGATCATCTCTTTTTCGGCCGCCATAACGGAGAATTCATTTCTTGCGCTCCCCGCGGCAAACCATGTATGCTCCGTACCGGGAATAACAAACATCAGGTCTTTCACATCAGGAGCATTGTGCAGATCGTATTCTATATACATGACACTGTCCATTTTTCCTTGCCGGATCACCAAGTCTTTCATAAAGCTTGCGGCCTGAGGATGATTGGCGTATTTGTCCAGATATTCATCGGCCAATGACCTTTCTTCACTGGCTCCCTTTAATAATTGTTCAAATTCATCATTTTGTAAAGTGAGGGCTGTTCCTTTTTCCCCCTGCTTCTCCTTTATATTCAAAAACTGAACGGCTTGCTCGAGAACTTCTTCTTTCGAAGCGAGAGAACGGATTTGATGAACCTGCTGCTCATGTTTCAGCTCATGGGCAAAAAATCCATCGGCTGCAGCATGGTAAGAAACGCTTGCTTCTGCATCTCCGGCGAATTTTGCAACTTTAATTGTAAAAGCGGCATCATTCAACGCTTGAATAAACGGTTTGCAAGGTTCTTTTAATTTATATTGATGCTCTTTGTATTCCAGTACGTCTTTCGCCAGAAGAGACCGGCATGAGAATTCAAACATCAATTCAAGCTGCTCCTCTGTCATTTCAGGAAAGTACGCTTGTTTCAATGACATGCCCTGCTCGAATAATCCTTCACTGTAAAAACAGAAGATCAGCTCTTCAATGCTTAATTGCAAATTTTTCATTGATATCCCCCTTAACCGAACGACAGCTTGCCCGCAAAGAATTGTTTTGCGCCATTGATTAAAGAACCGGCTGTTTCTTTCGCTTTTTGAAAACCTTTCCCGACTGTTTCGGCGCCTTTTTTAATGCCTTCATTGACGGTGTCGACGCCTTTGTTAAAAGCTTGAACGCCTTTACCCGCCAGCTCGAATCCTTTTTTGGCTTTATCGATTCCGGCTTGGATCGGATTTTTCAGCAAAAGGGCTGTTTTCTCGGCAATGCCCGCTGTAAGTTTAGCAGCTTGCTCTCCTACAATTCCTCCGATAAACGAACCGGCTGCACCTCCAACAACAGTACCAACAGGACCCAAAGCACTGCCCAGCGCTCCGCCGATGACCGCACCGGCCACAGACCCGCCTGTAATCCAGGCCGTATTATTGACGGCGTTTCCGACCGCTTTCGCATTTTCCCGTTTTAATACTTCGCGGTTATTGCCGTATTTACTGTAGTTCTCCGAAATTTTCAAACCCATTCCCACAGTCTCTGTGGCGCCTGTGATCAAAGCGGCTGTAATCGCATTTCCCTTGGCAAACTTGCCGCCGGCTTTCAACACATCTTTAAATGCTGTCTTATTTCCCGCTTCATCGATCATACCGGCCGTAAAGCTTTTGATTTTATTGGTAAAATCGACCGTATCCTGCGGATAAAATTTCGTGAATTTCTTATGCACCAAATCGGCAAATGGCAGATTAGGATTCTTGAACAAATATTTTGGACTCAGCAAAATTCTCGCGGCTCTGCTGTATTTTGACTCATCGATGATACCCGAAAGGTCCATCAGCAGCTTCGTATGCCTGACGGAATACAGCCCTGAACCATCCTTAACAAACTTTGTAATCCCGAGTCCGTAATATTTAAATTGATTCATGGTGACGCCGGCCATCGCCGTGAGTGTCCCGTATTGATCATATAGGTTATACAGCTTTCTTAAAATGTCGTCCTGCTCGGCGAACTTATCAGCCGTTTTTCGTATGTATCGCTCATTGGCATCAAGCTTGCCGACAAGGTCATTGCCGCTCGACCAGGCATCACCTACTCCTGAAAAGCAATGGCTGTAGCGCGGGTCACACCCTAAAATCATCGTCGTTAATTCTAGATGAAGGTCTTTGTATAATCTCTCCATGTCAGTCAGCTCTTTAACAAAATCATTTGCCAAGCCTTCAAGCTTATCCGGATCGACCAAGATTTCCTTCCCCATACGCTCGCTCCTCTCCCGCTGTTATTTCAATTTCTCTCTCTTTTTTCTTTCAAGCTCTTCCATTCTCAATATTTCCGCTTTCGTCTGTTCAATTTTTGCCGCCGCGGTCATTAACTCGCGGCTGATTTCGATTAAATCAGCTTCAAATTGCTGATAAGCCGCCGTTGTCTGCTCAAATTCACTG